>DDLS01000179.1 GCA_002340255.1 Cyanobacteria bacterium UBA2566 | reverse complement strand
AATCTTGGCGATTGCTTCCCTGCGGTCGCAATGACAACTCGAATCTATGATCGACAATGTACCTCATAGCAGCGCTTCGCGCTGTAACCCTCTTCTGTCACTTTCCCAAAAAGGGGCCTCAAACCCTCATTCTTTCGTTGGCGATCGCAGGCTGTAATGACGGAAATTCGTTAGAATTTCCAAGAGTGACAGAAGAGGGGTAATTATTAACGATTCTATCTCTACGATCCGCGATCGCCTACTCAGTCTTGTGCTGAACCTGTTGAATGACTTCCACCACGTCCTCAAAGTCCAAAGGCTTACTCAAATAGCCATCTGCTCCCGCTTTCATACATTGTTCTCGATCGCCAGCCATCGCCATTGCAGTCACAATAATCACCGGAACCTCTTTCCACAGAGGATTGGCCTTCAAGCGTTGGACTAACTCTAAACCATCCACTTCTGGCAACTGTACATCCATCAAGATTAATGCCGGTAAATTTTGTTGTGTTACCAAGGGAGACTCAATAGTGTTGACCATCACTTGACCATCAGCGATCAATTCCACACTATAGCCTTCCAACTCCAGGATCTCAGAAATCAAAGCTTGATTATAGGGTTGGTCTTCCACCACCAACACCCGCTTCCCATTCACTTCTTTAGGAGGATCGCCGATGGGAGGACCCTCTTGGTTCGCGTCCATATCCTTAGCAGATAAACGACTCATTCCCGTCAGGGGTAACCAAACTCGAAACACGCTACCTTTACCCTCTTGGGACTCAAACGAGAGAGTTCCCCCATGGAGTTCAGCCAGTCGTTTGGTTAGGGAAAGACCCAAACCTGTTCCCTCATGACGACGAGTTAAAGAGGAGTCAATTTGTTGAAAGGGACGAAAGAGTAAATGTTGTTGATCTTTGGGAACGCCAATACCTGTATCTTGGACTTCTAAACAGAGATAGGGAGTACTCTGATTAATGGGGGAGCGATCGCAGCGATTTTCTTGGGCTAATTCTTCCCCATATGCTAATCTGCCCTTGAGTTTAATCTGTCCCTTCTCCGGAGTAAACTTCACCGCATTGGAGAGCAGATTGACTAAAATTTGACGGATACGCCGTTCATCGAGCAAGGCTTGATCCAAACGATAATCTAATTCTAGGGAGAGAATTTGTCGTTTTTTATCTGCGCGGGGTTGGATCATCTTCAGACAATCCGTACATAGCTCATGAATGCCCAGAATTTGTAGATCTAGTTCCGATTTACCCGCCTCTATTTTCGATAAATCCAGGATCTCATTAATCAGAGAGAGCAAATGTTTTCCGCTAGAGGCGATCGCCTTTACCTGATTTTGTTGCCGTTCATTCAGTTGACCAGAGCGCTGGCGGAGCAATAAATCGGAGAAGCCTAAAATACTATTGAGTGGAGTTCGTAGTTCATGGGACATAGAAGCCAGAAACTCCGATTTTAATTGAGAAGCTCGCTCTAAATCTTGATTAATTTGATGCAGGGTTTCCTGAGCGCTAGCCCGCTCAATCGCTACGCCCAAAGTCCGACAGGCCGCGATGAGCATATCCTGCTGGGGAGACTTTTCCAGTCGGTGTATATTGCGCGATTCCAAGGTTAACACCCCAATCACCCGACCATCGGAGGTAGGAATGGGAAAAATACCCAATTGGCCAATGTTCGGATGGCGAAATATCTCTAGTGATTGGGGATGGTTACAGTAATTTTCAATAAATAAGGGTTCTCCGGTCCGGACAACTTCCCAGAGCAAACCTTGACCCTGGGGAATGCCTTTTTGTAGTAAGGATTCCATTTCTTCCACCACGGGTTTACCACAACTGGCAATAAATTGACCGGAAATATTATTGGTTAAGGGGCCGGCTAGTCGTTCCTCCCCTTCTCCGCTAATCACTTTAATATCCCCAAATGCTGAGTCCATCGTTTCTATGAGATAATTCAGGGCATATTGACCCATATCTTTCAGGGAAACTGGGGTCTGTAGCCGTTCATTGAGGCCTAACAGGAAACGTAGACGCTTGACCTCTGCATTTAAGCTTTCTTCCATCAGGGCTGCTTGTTTGAGTGCTTGGCGATCGCGGGTCACATCGCGGAAAATCAGTAACCGTCCTTGGTTAGAGGTCGCTGTTGTTGAAATTTCTAAATGAATTCCATTAGATTGTTCGACTTCAATGACTACATCCGTTTTTGCCGATCCGATAATTCTGGATTTGAGTTCTTGACATTCTCCTGGACTCCAATAGCCTTGATGGATTAAGTGGCTAATCACCGTTTCAATATGGGGCTGTTTTTGTAGATACTCAAGCTCAACTTCCCACAACTGAGCCAACTTCTGGTTAAACAAGACCAAGTGATGGGAAGCGTCGAATAGAGCGATCGCATTGTCCATTTGGGACAAAATTAATTCTTGTTCTTCTTGAAGACGCTGTAGATCCATGGCAGTTTATTCTCGGTCAATGGGTTTGGGGGATACAAGCATGGCATTATCTTCACCAATGTACTCAACTGACAATATATATCTTCGCATAACTTTACATTTCTTGAGGTCAGGTGGCTCGGTTTTCGATCTAGATTGCGATCGCACCCCATAGATTTCCATTTTACAAAAATTCATAAAAACATAAAGTCAGACATTAAAATTAGCATTATTTTATAGAGATTTTCTCAAAACTTAAGCCCACTTAAATCCAAGATTAAACAACAAAAAGATTGTCAAAAAGAATCTAGATTTTACTGAAAATCTTTATAAAAAAATGAAAATTTTCCTCCATTTAGCGCTTCAATAGAAACTTAAGAACACCCAAAATTCAACACAGACTATGCAATCTTCAGTCGCCCCTCCCACCTCAGACAAAAAACCGGCCAAGCCTGCGGCCAAAGACAAACGCTTCAAAGCCCTAGATGTAACCATGAAGCGCAATCAATATCGCCAAGATGCTCTGATTGAAATCCTTCACAAAGCCCAAGGAGCCTTTGGTTATCTTGAAGAAGAAGTCCTAGAATACATTGCCCGCAACCTCAAACTCCCCCTGAGTCGAGTCTATGGAGTCGCAACCTTCTATCATCTCTTCTCCCTCAAACCGGCTGGCGCTCATACCTGCGTCGTGTGTATGGGAACAGCCTGCTACGTCAAAGGAGGAGATAAAGTCTTAGCCGCCCTCGAAGAACATACTGGCGTTCATTCTGGAGAAACCACTCCCGACGGACAAGTTTCTCTCGTTACTGCTCGGTGTATCGGAGCGTGCGGCATCGCCCCTGCTGTTGTGTTTGATGGTCAAGTGGCTGCCCAGCAAACCCCAGAATCGGTGATTGAGCGCATAAAAGGCTGGCAGGAGTGAGGGACGTTCCTGACGCAGGGACACGGGGACACGGTGAAATAGAAACTATTCCCTATTCCCTATTCCCCATTCCCCCACTCGGTACACATAACAATTACGGAGAACACTTATGGAATTTAGCGAACTGCAAGACCTAGCCGAACAGGAGAAACAAGCCCAGAAACCCACCAGAGTTCATTGTTGTACATCAACTGGATGCCAAGCCGCTCAATCTTTAGCCGTCAAAAAAGGTATGGAACAAGCCGTTAAAGATCAAGGCTTGCAAGAAGAGGTGCAAATTGTTGGCGTAGGTTGCATGGGATTTTGTGGCCAAGGGCCCATTGTTCAGATCGATTCGGAATCTTCAGAAGCAGCTAATGGACTCTATTATGAAAAAGTGACTCCAGCGCAAGCCCCCTCCATCATTGACGGCTTAAAGGGAGGAGAAGTTACAGCCAATCAAGGCGATCCTAATCATCCCTTCTTTAGTCGTCAGTTCCCCATTGTGCGTGAATACAGCGGCAAAATTGACCCAGAAAGTATTGGTGAATACCTGGCCATGGGCGGCTATCAGTCCTTGTATCATGCCGTCTATGAAATGTCTCCAGAAGAGGTAATCGCAGAAATTACGAAAGCTGGACTCCGGGGACGGGGAGGTGCAGGTTATCCTACCGGATTAAAGTGGGCGACCATGGCTAAAATGCCCTCTGGACAAAAATATGTTATTTGTAACGCCGATGAAGGAGACCCCGGCGCATTTATGGATCGTTCTGTACTCGAGAGCGATCCTCATCGGATTTTAGAAGGAATGGCGATCGCCGGATACGCCGTCGGAGCCAACCAAGGTTACATCTACGTCCGTGCCGAATATCCCCTCGCCATTACCCGCCTCGAAAAGGCCATCAGACAAGCCAAACGGCAAGGCTTCCTCGGCTCCGGTATCCTCGGCTCATCAATTGACTTTAACATCGCCATTCGAGTCGGTGCAGGAGCCTTCGTTTGCGGCGAAGAAACGGCCCTCATTGCCTCCATCGATGGCGGACGTGGAGTCCCTCGGCCTCGTCCTCCCTATCCTGCTGTTTCCGGACTCTGGGGAGAACCCACCTTAATCAATAACGTAGAAACCCTGGGTAACATTGCCCCCATTATCCGCAATGGTTCAGACTGGTTTGCAGGTATTGGTACAGAAAAAAGCAAAGGCACCAAAATTTTCTCCCTCACCGGAAAAGTCTGCAATAACGGCCTGATTGAAGTGCCCATGGGAATTACCTTACGGGAAATTGTCGAAGTGATGGGGGGCGGAGTCCCCGATGGCGGCAAAGTGAAAGCAGTGCAAACCGGTGGGCCCTCTGGGGGTTGTATTCCAGCCGAATATATGGATACCCCCGTAGACTATGACTCTCTGACTAAACTCGGTTCCATGATGGGTTCAGGAGGAATGGTGGTCATGGATGACTCCACCAACATGGTACAGGTGGCCCAATTTTACATGGAATTTTGCCAGGAAGAGTCTTGTGGCAAATGCATTCCCTGTCGAACTGGAACCGTGCAAATGTACGAACTGTTGACCAAAGTCATTAAAGGAAAGGGAACCCTTGCAGACTTGGAAACCCTAGAAAATCTTTGTCAGATGGTGCGTGTAACCAGCTTATGTGGGTTAGGCATGAGTGCGCCCAACCCGGTGTTGAGTACCTTGCGCTATTTCAAATCTGAGTATGAGGAGTTCTTAGCTGTTAAGGCTTAACCCTCCATCCATAGTAGGAGCGGGTTCACTAACCCTATTGCCTTCCTACCTAAATCTCGGTAAACCCGCCCCTATTCCTGTTGCCTCATAAGGAGTGAAATTCAATTATGTTTTGTGAACAATGCGAACAAACCGCCAGTGGTCAAGGTTGTCACCAATGGGGCGCTTGTGGGAAAAGTCCAGCCGTCAATGGTGTTCAAGACCTCTTGGTCTATTGCCTTAGAAGTTTAGCTCCCGTAGCTCTAAAAGCTGGAGAACTAGGATTATCGATTTTAGAAGTCGATCGCTTTACCTGCGAGAGCCTGTTTACCACGATGACGAATGTCAACTTTGACCAGCGTTATTTTGCCAATTTAATTCGTCATGCGATCGCCCTGCGGGAAGACCTGAAAGTTCAAATTGCCCAATCTGCGAGCATTGAGTGGCCCGAAATTGCCGACTATCAACCCGACTTTACCGAAAGTTTAGCCGAACAGGGGGAAAACCTCACGGCTCGCTTGCTAGAGTCCGCCAAGGGCAACCCCGATATCTTTGCCCTGAAGTTGCTGGTACTCTATGGAGCCAAAGGTATGGCTTCCTATGCCTTCCATGCCTACGAACTCGGTCAAGAAGACCCCGATATTTACCAGTTCTGCCATCAAGCCTTACAGGCAGTCGATCGAGACCACTTGACCTTAGAGGAGTGGGTGGCTTTAGCGCTGAAAATAGGAGAAATGAACCTGAAAGCGATGGCTTGCTTAGATGCGGGTCATACCGAAACCTACGGTCATCCGGTACCCACTACCGTACCCCTTAACCCCAGACCAGGCAAGGCGATCCTGGTTTCAGGTCATGATATTAAGCAACTGGCGGCTCTACTCGAAAAAACCCTAGACAGTGGTATTACGGTTTATACCCATGGCGAGCTGCTTCCAGCCCATGGATATCCCCAGCTCAAAGAGCGCTATCCCCATCTGTATGGTCACTATGGTACAGCTTGGCAAAATCAAACCCGCGACTTTGCCAAATTCCCCGGCCCGGTTGTCATTACGACCAACTGCCTGATGCCTCCCCATGAGACTTATGAAGAGCATCTATACACGGTTGGGCCGGTTGGTTTTCCTGGAATTATCCATTTACCGACCCTTGATGACACTGTGGATTATAGTTTGGTGATTTCCAGGGCAAAAACCATGGAAGGGTTTACTGAAGACACTGAACCTCGCCAGGTGATGACCGGGTTTGCTCGCAATGCGGTGTTAAGCGTGAGTGAGACCATTATTGATGCAGTTAAACAGGGTAAAATTCGCCATTTCTTCCTGGTGGGGGGTTGTGATGGTGCAAAACCCGATCGCAACTACTATACGGAATTTGTAGAAAAAGTGCCCCAAGATTGCGTAGTCTTGACGCTCGCTTGTGGAAAATTCCGCTTCTTTGATCGGCAATTGGGAACCATTGGAGGGATTCCGCGCTTATTGGATGTGGGGCAATGTAATGATGCCTATTCTGCGATTCAAATTGCTCTGGGTCTAGCGAATGCTTTTGAGATGGATGTGAACGAACTGCCCTTATCGATGGTGCTGTCTTGGTACGAGCAAAAGGCGATCGCCGTTTTACTCACCTTGCTCCATTTGGGAATTAAAGATATCCGCTTAGGGCCAACTCTGCCCGCGTTCTTAACTCCCAATGTGTTTAAGTTGCTCTCCGAGACCTATAACTTGCAACCGATTTCTACCCCAGAGGCGGATTTGGCAGCTTGTTTGGCCGGGGGATAGAGAGATGGGGAGATGGGGGGATAGG
>DDLS01000094.1 GCA_002340255.1 Cyanobacteria bacterium UBA2566 | reverse complement strand
TTTTTAATTGGAATGACTATATAGCCAGGTGATGGAAATTTGCGCTCAACAAGGGGTAGAAGGACTGCCTGACGATCTCATTCGCGTCTACCACACCCTCGGCCATCTGATTCACTACCACTACGACCCCCTGCTCAAAGATATTGTCATCCTCAAACCGGACTGGTTAGCCAAAGCCATTAGTTTCGCCCTCGACGATCGCCACATTCGCGCTAACCTCTCCCCAAAATCAACGCTCAATACTCTCAAAATCCCAAAGACCAAGAAAAAGGAGTCTATATCCTCGAATTCCCTCGCGAGTGGTTCGCCAGAGCCACCCCGTACCTGACTGCCGTTACTCGCACCGTTGGATTAATACTCCCCGTTATCTCCTCAGCCGGGAAGTTCTTAATGGACGATATCTATAACGAGATGCCAAAAGAATGGCTGTTTGCTCAAAAAAGCATCGAAACTTCTATGAAAGCAGGAGAGATGGCTCTAGACTCCGCCAGTCAAGGCAACGATCCCGGTCTCGAACGGGGAAGGGAAATCCAAGCCCAAGGCTCCATCCTGCGACAACTTCACAGTTTCCTCCAAGAAAAAGACCCCACATTTGGTGGTTTAGTGCGCGTGCGAGATCGGCAACAAAAGTATTATTGAGTTCACGAGCAGTTTGTTGATGAATATTAAGATCAAATCCTTAAAGGCGCTGTAACCCACTCATTGGCTACGATATAATAACCCTCATTGTTGCTTCATCCCCGATCGCCTTATGTCTTTCGTAGGATTACATATTCACACCGACTATAGCTTACTTGATGGCGCGTCTCAAATCAGCCAATTGGTCGGCAAAGCGCAGGAATTGGACATGCCGGCGATCGCCATTACCGATCATGGAGTCATGTATGGAGCCATTGAGTTAATTAAAGCCTGTCGAAATAGTCCGGTGAAACCCATTATTGGTAATGAAATGTATATCATTAATGGAGATATTGAGACCAAATACAAGAAAATAAAGAAATACCATCAATTAGTCTTAACAAAAAACACGCAAGGCTATAAAAACTTAGTCAAATTAACCACAGAATCCAATCTCAAAGGAATTCAAGGAAAAGGAATTTTTTCCCGTCCTTGCATTAACAAAGAACTCCTAGAACACTATCACGAAGGTCTGATTTTAACCAGTGGCTGTTTAGGCAGTGAAATTCCCCAGCTCATTCTTGCAGGAGACCTAGAAAAAGCGCGAGAAGTGGCTAAATGGTATCAGAACTTATTCCAGAATGATTATTATCTAGAAATTCAAGACCATGGATCGAAAGAAGACCGAATTGTCAATATCGAATTGATGAAAATTGGTCAAGAATTAGGGATTAAACTGGTTGCCACCAATGACTCCCACTTCATTTCCTGTTATGATACCGAAGCCCATGACGCGCTCCTGTGCATCAATACCGCCAGTTTAATTACCGATCAAAAGCGGATGCGCTATAGCGGCACAGAGTATTTAAAAAACGCTGAGGAAATGGCGAAGCTATTCCGGGATCATCTTCCGGAGCAGGTAATTCAGGAGGCGATCGCCAATACCCTAGAAGTTGCTGAAAAAGTACAACCCTACCAAGGAGTTCTCGGAGAACCCCGCATCCCCGATTATCCCATTCCCAAGGATCACACCCCCGACACCTATGTAGAAAAACAATCCTGGGATGGACTCCTAGAGCGCTTAAACCTCAAAAGTCGAGACGAACTTAAACCCGCTTATAAAGAGCGACTGGAATACGAACTCAAAATGCTCCAGCGCATGGGATTTTCCACCTATTTTCTAGTGGTTTGGGATTATATAAAATTTGCCAGAGATCGTAACATTCCTGTTGGTCCCGGTCGTGGCTCGGCTGCCGGTTCATTAGTCGCTTATGCCTTAAGAATCACCAACATTGATCCCGTTCACCATGGACTTTTATTCGAGCGATTTTTGAATCCAGAACGGAAATCCATGCCGGATATTGATACTGATTTTTGCATTGAACGTCGAGATGAAGTAATTGAATATGTTACAGAAAAATATGGTAAAGAACGGGTCGCGCAAATCATCACGTTTAACCGCATGACCTCGAAAGCAGTGCTTAAAGATGTGGCGCGGGTTTTAGCCATTCCCTATTCAGATGCGGATCAAATGGCGAAAATGATCCCCGTTTCTCGGGGAAAACCAACTAAATTAAAAATCATGGTTTCTGATGAAACGCCGGCACCGGAATTTAAGCAAAAATATGATACCGATCTGAATGTGCGGCGCTGGATAGACATGGCGATGAGAATTGAAGGAACCAACAAAACCTTTGGCGTTCATGCTGCTGGAGTCGTGATTTCTAAAGAACCCTTAGATGAAATTGTTCCTCTCCAGAGAAACAATGATGGAGCTGTAATTACCCAATATTCCATGGAAGATATTGAGTCCTTGGGCTTGCTGAAAATGGACTTTCTGGGATTGAAAAATCTGACCACGATTCAAAAGGCATTAGAATATATTGAACAGGATTATGATTTGAAAATTGATCCCTACGATATCCCCGCTGATGAACGGAGAGCGCAAGAAACTTATGTGCGCCTCAAGAAATTACCCAAAGATGTGCATAAAACGTATAAAGTTCTGGAAAAAGGAGATTTAGAAGGAATTTTTCAATTGGAATCTTCTGGAATGAAGCAAGTGGTTCGCGAGCTAAAACCCTCCTGTATTGAAGATATTTCCTCTATCCTCGCTCTCTATCGACCGGGTCCCCTAGATGCGGGTCTAATTCCGAAGTTTATTGGACGGAAACATGGAACAGAAAAAATTGTTTATGAACATGAAATGTTAGAACCTATCTTGAATGAAACCTATGCGGTTTTAGTGTATCAAGAACAGATCATGAAAGTAGCTCAGGATTTAGCCGGATATTCTCTAGGGGAAGCGGATTTGCTGCGCCGAGCGATGGGGAAAAAGAAAGTGGCAGAAATGCAGAAGCATCGCAATATTTTTATCGATGGTTCGGCAAAAAATGGGATTGATAAAAGCATTGCAGAAAGTTTATTCGATCAGATGGTTTTGTTTGCGGAATATTGCTTTAATAAATCCCATTCTACAGCCTATGCCTATGTTACCTACCAGACGGCTTATCTAAAAGCCAATTACCCAGTAGAATATATGGCAGCTTTGTTGACTTCTAATAGTGGCGATCAGGATAAAGTCGGTAAATATATCGCAAATTGTCGGGAAATGAGGATCGGGATTGAATCCCCGGATATTAATCGATCGGGGGTGGAATTTACGCCTACTCAAAACAAAACGATTTTATTTGGCTTATCAGCAGTCAAAAATTTAGGACAAGGAGCGATTGATTGTATCTTAAGAGCGAGAGAAGAAGGGGAATTTAAAGCATTAGCGGATTTATGCGATCGCGTGGATTTACGAACGGTCAATAACCGCGCCTTAGAATCTCTGATTAAATGCGGTGCTTTTGATGCTTTTGATGAGAATCGCGCCCAACTTTTAGCGGATTTAGAAAAGATTGTTCCCTGGGCCCAGAGTCGGGCGAAAGACCGGGACAGTGGCCCCAATTTGTTTGATATGTTGGGCAATACTCCTTTTAGCAGTCAAAATACCAATGGTCGCGCCCACGAAGTGGCTCCAAAAGCCGATTCTGTATCGGAAATGACTTTAGCTGAAAAGCTGCAAATGGAAAAAGAATTGCTCGGCTTTTATGTGTCCGAACATCCTCTTAGTTCTGTTACTCAGTTTGTGCAAAATTTAGATCCACAACCGATTCCTCTCTCCCAGTTAGAGGCCGCTCCCAAGCGCAAGTCGATTAAAGTGGTGGCGATAATTACAGAGATTAAGGAAATTACTACTAAATCCGGTAAATTAATGGTAATTCTGAACCTAGAAGACTTAAATACAAAAGGAGAAGCCAAGGTTTGGGGGGATGATTACGAACGAGTGAAAGGGAATTTAGGGACTGAAGTTCCAGTGATTTTAACGGGAAAAGTGAGCTGCTGGAACGATCAAACTCAGCTTACGGTTAGTGATGCCCAGAAGATAAATTTAGAGGAAATTCAACAGCCGATAGAAAGTGAACTGGAATCACTTGTCGATTGGATAGAGTCCGAGCCTGTATCCGAGCCTGCAACTGTAGAAATGCTCGAAAATCATCCGCCCAAAGTTGAGAGTAAACCTTCTGAGTTTGTCCCATCAACCCCTGCGCCAGAGGTTCTCCAAGATGAGTGGGTTGTGATTAGCCTTTCCTTAGAAGAAGCCTCTCAAGAGGTGGTCAAAAATCGGCTGAAGCTATGGTTGGGAGAGTATTCTGGACAAACGAATACCAAAACTTATCCGGTTCTGATTGTGATTCAAGGCGATCGCTTTGGATTTTCGCAAGGGGTGCAACTGCCCCTAAAATGGCATATTCAAGATCCAGAGGGTTTGGTGGAACAACTACGCAAACAACAAGTTGCTGCTGAGTTTAAACCTTTAGAATTGGAAAACTTGCGGGTGTAATATCAATTCAACGTTAAAGTCTTGGTTGTTTATCGACTGTACTAGGGCGGGTTTACTCAGGTTATTGATGGTTTTCCAAGATCTTGGAAAACCCGCCCCTACAATTGGATCAACTATCAGAGGTTTGAGGAAGTTTAGATTTAACGGCTTGATAAAATCCCACCACGATTAAAATATTGGAGATACTTAAGAATATTTCCGCGCCACCATGGAGCCAGTCTACATTGGCTAGGGCTTCATGATAAACGACTTGGGCATAAATACCGGCGGGAATAGTTACGCCGACAAATACTAAGGTCATATAAAAGCCAATGAGGGCTAACCGGGGCATTTGTCCAGAGCGGGTAATAAACCATAAAAATCCCAAGTAGGGAAATAAAGAGAGTGCAAATAGGATATCTTTGGACATGGTTATCTGATGCAGGAATTAAACGGGAGTTTTAAGCTTGAGATTGGGTTTGTCGCCAGAGGAGCCAACCGGCAGCGCAGAGGGTACAATTGCCAATAACGGTCATGGCGGCTTGTAGGGTAACAATCCATTCTAGGTTAGGATCGTTATCGAAGAAATGCCAGGTACAGGCAGACATGGCACTGATGAGAGCCGGAATCATGGCGAGGGAAAACCACGCCCAACGGCGATCGCCGGTTAATTCTCCATAACGCCAAATTAGCCAAATGGCCATGATCCACTCAATCACACTCGACACATGAATCACCCAAGTGGGGATCGACAGTACATTCATAAATCGGCTTAATCCAAAACGCCAGACCTTATTTTACCTTGATGGGGGAATGGGGCGTGGGAAGGTCGTAGCTAGAGTCTCCTAATTTTGCTGAGTCAATCGAGAAACGGTATTCTTAAACAGAGGATTACAGCGCAAAGCACTGTTATGAGGGACACTATTGAACCCTCAAAGCTATGTACCAAAAGCCTATTCCCTATTCCCTATTTCCTATTCCCTAGCGCTTTGCGCTATATCTAAACTGTTTCTCCAAGAAAGTTTCAGCACTTGCGCGGTCTGCCAGTTCTCCATCTAACGTCATCTCTAGGAGTTTATCCAAGATCGCCTTGAATTGACGACCCGGTTTATAGCCCAACTGCTTTAAGTCATTGCCATTTAAAATCGGCTTCACTTGCGCTAGTTTCCACAAATACAACCAGATCTTTCGCCGCAAAAGTCTAGGACTCTGCACCATGACTAAAATTAAGGTAGAAAAGCGATAAGGCTGGAGAGCGTTAGCAATCGTGCTGGGGAGTTCGCAGGTTGGTAAAAGAGAGAAAATTGTGGTTTTTGCGGCCTCTAAATTCTTTAATCGTTCGATACTTTCTGCTGGAAGTTGAAACCCGGAAGCGACCCAATAGCGGTATTCTGGAGCAAGATAGGCAATCATCACTTCAAGCAACAGTTGCCAGGGAGGGCACAGTCCAGAGGGATTAAACCGGCGTAAACATCGATCAACGAGCTTCAGTTGCTTCCACAGTTCTGGAGTCAGTTCTAAACTAGAGTGAATACACTTGAGTGCGTCTAGATTGCCCAGGAGTTGAATGGCTCTTTTCCAATAGGGTGCTTCTAAGATATACTTCAGCTCATTTTTAAGCCGAGTTTGCAGGGCAGGCGCTCGATTATTTTCTGCTACAGAAAGATCGTACACCCCACTGGCGATCGCATAACGAATATAGCCTTCCGTTTGTCCTTCTAACCGAAACCCCAACCGCACAGCAAATCGCACAGCTCGATAAATGCGGGTCGGATCTTCAATAAAGCTATTGGCGTGTAATACCCGGATCAACTGAGCCTCTAAGTCTAAAATGCCACCAAAAAAATCTAACACTTCACCAATGCGCGGAGGCGTAAGGCGCAAAGCTAGAGCATTAATTGTGAAGTCTCTACGGTATAAATCTTGTCGGATTGAACTGGCTTCCACTTCTGGATTCGCAGCCGGATAGGGATAGAACTCAGTTCTAGCCGTAGCAATATCGATCCAAAGATTATCTAATTCTGAGTGTTTGTGCCAAAGTAGGGCGGCGGTTTGAAATTTTCCGTGAATTTGCAATCGAGCGCCCGGATAGTGTTGCTGTAAGACTTTCGCTAACTCGACTCCAGCCCCCGGTTGGGCAGCGCGATGATAACCATCGACGACTAAATCCACATCCTGGAGATTGATGACTTTCTCCGCATCTGCCAGTAATAAATCCCGTACTCCGCCCCCAACTAAATATAAATGCCAGCCTCTTTGCTCGGCCGCTAGGGCAGCTTGCCGCAAAAGATCCTGTAAGGGCCCGGTCAGACTCTCCTGTAGCATTTGCTTCATTGTTTCTGGCAAATAGCAGGACTTGAGCCGATTGAGTTGTATGTTCGCTCCTACTGGCTGTCCCGTTTCCTGAAGATGGAACTGGCGTAACACATCACTACGGGTGACAATGCCTACCAAGTTTCCGTCCTCTAATACGGGCAAGCGACCGATATCATAAGTAACCATCAATGACTCAATTTCCGGCAGTTGGGTCTCTGGGGTAATGGTTTTCAGATGGGGAGTCATGTAGCCCTTTACGGGAGCGTGGGAAAAGCCGTGATGGAGGGCAATATCGAGGTCGCGACGGGAAATAATCCCCACTAATTCCCCTTGGTGATTAACGACAGATAACCCAGAATGACCATAGCGTAACAAAATTCGCTGGGCTTGGGCGATCGCCGTTTCTGGTAGAATCGTTCGCACCGGTGAGGACATCAATTCCCGTGCCGTCGGTGCGGTGGGCACTTGGTTTTGCAGGTGTTGCACCAAATCCTCAAAGGTGGTTTCAATATTGTGTTCTCGCAGCGTCAGGGAAGCGGCTTGTGCATGACCTCCTCCTCCTAGGGGAGCAAACAAGGTATGCAGATTTAGGGGAGGATTGGAGGAAGACCGGCATCTTTGCCGAGAGCGACCAATGACGGTTAACCGTTTTTCTTGTCCGGTTTCATACCAAGACCCAAATAATAGGGCATCACTATGGGTTAATCCCATCAGTCGAGTTGCAATACTGGATAATCCGGGCACAAAGTCAGAGGTGGGCAAGAGAACCCAGGATAATTGATACCCTTCGCAGGTGGTCGTATGCAATTGTTCTAGGGCAAGGGTGAGGAGGTCTTGCAATCGTGGGGATAATCCCGGTTCGACATACTCCCCAATCACCGATAAACTCGCCCCTTGGGTCATTAACCAAGCGAGAGCTAAAGCATCCCTAGAGGTACTCGAATCATAGGTGAGCGAACCGGTATCGACATGAATTCCCAAGGCCATTACGGTTGCTTCTGCGGGAGTTAATTCCAAAGATTCTAGCTGTTGCAACCGTTCCACAATCAGCGTCGTGGTTGCACCCACAGGTTCAATGATTGAGTGGGTAACCGGAAGATTAGTCGCGGTATCGAGATGATGGTCGTAGAGTTCTACGTGTTCGAGATGGGGTAGATAAAACCAATCAGCGGCTAGTCCGAGGCGATCGCCCTGTTGGGTATCCACTACAATTAAACTGCGGATTTGTTCGACATTCACCGAGCGGCGCTCAATTAAGGCATACTCATCCCGATAAAAAGCCAAAAACTCCCGCACCGTAGGATGACATCCCCCCGTCAGCAACACCTGAGCGCCCGGTTTCAGGCGAGTTAACCCCACTGCTGCCCCTAGTGCATCAAAATCTGCGGTGGTATGGCACAAAATTAAATCCATAAATGATATGGCGCTTCGCGCTAGGGAATGAGGAATGGGATTCGATTCTAATCTATCATTGTCGTATCAAGTCCACCAAAACTAGGTTCGTTGTTGCGCTTTAGCCCTATTGTTAAACGCTCTAATACAGTAACGATAGCTCTTTAAGGCATAACCGCGTTAATTCTAATCTATTACGTAAGGCAGTAACATTCCTAATGTCAGGTATATCGATATTTGTGGCAAAAAAATAGACATTTTCATTCTGTTCCAAATAGCCCACATACCAGCCAACTTGGCTACCCCAACCTGTTTTGCCTCTAATCGTATAGTCAGGAGTTTTCTCCGCAATCATAATATCTTTAACTATTGCAATGTTTGTCTCCGAGAATGGTAAATCGTTACTCTAAGTACAGGACAAAAAAC
>DDLS01000011.1 GCA_002340255.1 Cyanobacteria bacterium UBA2566 | reverse complement strand
TGGTCTCTACCAGACCCCTTTAACTCTTTTACTGATCGCCGCATCAAACCCTCACACTCTCTACCATCGAGCCTCTTTGTCACCCCTTGAGGTGTGTCAGACATCTGCCTATTTTCTGCCTATTTTCCTTTCAAGGTTCTACAAGGCAGATTTGGCAAAGCTTCTAGCCATTCAAATAGCGTTAGCTAATTAATGGGTCTACGGTTCAAATCCCGTCAGCCTCGTAGCAGTGTAACTTAATGGTTAAAGCCCCAAGCTCATAACTTGGTTGATGTGGGTTCAACTCCCACCACTGCCACCAAATGTAGGGATAGTGTAACGGCAACACTCTAGTCTCCAAAACTAGAATTTGAGGTTCAAATCCTCATCCCTGCGCCAAATGGCCCCATCGTCTAGCGGCCAAGGACGTTCGACTTTCTATCGAAAAACACGGGTTCGAGTCCCGTTGAGGCTATCGCACTTTGCGCTAGTTATGAGTAATGTGGGGGTGTTGTCAGTTATCCCAGTATGATGTTTTGCTCTGTGGTGTAATGGCAACATCTCGCACTTTGAATGCGAAGTATTCCAGGTTCAAGTCCTGGCGGGGCAGTCAATTAATTTTTCGGTTGGGTGGTTGGCAGAGCGGTAGATGCATCCGGCTTTTAACCGGAATCAGGTAGGTTCAACTCCTACACCACCACCCAAATCCTACTGTAGACGAATAAGAAGAGGCGATCGCTACTATCCTAAGATTGGAGTTAGGTAGCTGACTAGGAAAACTAAACCGCTATCTGTCTCTACAAGAGTTACTCATATTGAGGATGCCTAAATATGGATATTCAAATTAAGTTGCTTGACGATCTTCTTTTACTCAATGAAGTTCTGGATAACGGACTTTATCAAACGGTTTATGAATGTTTTTCAGCTCCTCCATTCAATGAAAATGTTGTCCGTGAAAACGTTGAGTTTTATTTTCAAAAATATGTTCGTTTTGGTAGTTTGCATCTTGCCTACTGTCAGGAGAGACCTATCGGTTTTATGGCAACTCTCCCGTTAGCTGAGACCAAAGAATTCAGAGAATTATCGTTTCTGGGAACTTGGGCTGATTTTCAGGGCAAGAAAGTTGAGCTAAATCAAGAGTTTTTTAGTCAGCAAACACACTATAGAATTGAGGAATTCCAGTATGTTTCTGATGTGGGAGTCGCCTTGGATTACCGTAAGCTAGGTTTAGCTAAACGGCTTTTACAAAGTGTATTTGCTTATTTTGACGATTCTACACCTTATATCTTGAGGACTACCTGCGATCCTGACTTTGCTTATGTGGTTGAACTGTATCAAAAAGTGGGATTTACTCTTTTACCCGTGACTCAAACAATGGAATATCTTAACCAGGCAGGAGTACTGACTCAGAGAGAGAGCTGCATTTGTGTTAAATTGCCATCAATATCTTCTAGGGTTTCTAACTCAGGATAACTGAAGTTCTCGCCGTTCCAGCCCGTTCGGCGCTCGCCTCTACCCTCACCTCACTCCCGGCTTTTCCCTTCACGACCCAACTGCGATGGGTGCGATAGTCGGTTCCATTTGCAGATGCATTGAACCATTTATTAGAACGCCCTTCTAAAGGGTCAATTTCCTGCTCTTGCTCCCCACTAATCAAGGTAACCCCTTCCGATAGAGCTAATTTTACTCGTGTAGGACGCACTGCTTGCCGTTCTAGTGCCTTTTTACTGGTGTAAGTGGGCAAAAAGCCCAAATTTTCCCATTGTACGGTTATGCGGTAAATATCAGCCCCTTCGTGACTCACCTCACTACGAGCGACTGATAACCGGGGAGACATGAGCGCATGGGCGATCGCGAATTTGAAATGGCGATCGCAGATTTCCGGCAGTGCCTTCGCGGGTGCATTTTTCCACATTCTCTTCATATCCCATCCTCCAATCTCCACCTCTCCCAGTTGGGGATGTTCAAAACCTTGCCAAGGAATAAACCCTTTACCCTCTAAATACTCATCATTCCATTGCAGAATTTTCAGATCATCCTCTATTGGATGTTCCCGTCCCCATTCAATATTATTCTGCTTTTCAACACCAGCTTCCTTAGCCGCATCCCAGAGTTCTACCGTAAACCCAAACCATCCCCAATGATCGTAGCCATAATCATCCATTGCCCCATAAACCACCGTTTTTGGGTCATAACGAAAATCATGATAAACCGAAACACACTTATATTTTGTTAATTCACTACCTTTTTTCCCAATCAGTTGATAGATGCGTAAATCTTCGGTCGGCAAATGATCGTCTCCATGGGTACTATAAGGGCGTAAAATTAGCGCTCCAAACGTATGATAAGTCATAAACCCATTAATATTACGATGTTTGCGCCAAAACTCTGCTTCTGCACGAGTTTCAGGCTCAGAAAAAGGGAAATCTCCCGCGCCCTTCTGCTCGCCTTCCGGTTGCCAATAATAGGGATAATTACGGTTAAAATCCAATCCTTCTAAAGCTGGCGAAATCTTAAATTCATAGCCATTATAATTATGGATTAAACCTTCTGGGACTAGGGTATAGTAAGTCCCTCCAAACTCATCCGGTTGCCGATGAATCATTAAGCGCGGATCATCCTCAGAGATCTTCCAAGCTCCGCAGGAATCTTTAATCCGCATATTCAGAATTAATCCATCTCCATTAATATCTTCTGGATATAAACCATCTTGCTGTTCAGATTCCGGATAGAGACGGGTACTAGACCGTAGATTATAGGGAGTTTGTAGATATTTTTCTGCCCCATCTACCGCAATTCTCGGCAAAATATATAGGGTATAGTTCTGTAATAAATGGGTGATTTGCGCATCTTGGTTATATTGGGTTAAAACCTGATAGAGAATATAACAAGCGACTGCCGAACCTGTAACTTCTGCTGCATGGGTATTAGCATCAATCCAATATCCAGGTTTTTCAAGAGCTGCTCCTGTCGTTTGATCGGTCACAGTCGCCAACCAAATTTCTCGTCCTTCGTCCGTTGTCCCCAAACTTTTCAGTTGCATCAAATTCGGATAAGCTTGAGCCATCTGGGTTAAGTAATCTGTCAGTTCTTGATAGGGGAAATAGTGACTGAAATCAAACGCCGGAATAGTCATCAGGACAATAGAGTGAGATAGTTTTATAATTGAGGATATCTTAGGATAAATAATCCAGATGATCAAGAAAAAGCTCAATTGGGGATGGCAGAGCAAATCCACTTGAATCGGATTGTCAATCTTGAGTATAATCTTGATCGGTATTTCCTGGGGAGGAGGGAACATGATGTTACAGATACCAGGGGAAAGTTATCCGGATGCCCTGTCACCTTTAACGGTAGAAGAGCAACAATTAGCACGAGATCTAGAAGGGGATGTCAAGGAAATTGCCCCTGAACCCCATAAGCTCCCTTTCCCTATCCCTATACTTGTCTTTGATCCGAGCAACCAAGAGGTGGTTACATGGATACATTAGAATACTATTATCCGATCATTTATCAAGTTTTAAATGAGTATTATCAGATCTCTTATTCTTACGGTCATTTAGAACGAAGATTGATCATTAGTAAAGATAAGAGAAATTATATTTTGTTAACCCTGGGATGGCAAAATGATAGTCGAGTACATGGTTGTCTGGTACATATGGAAATCATTGAGGGTAAAATTTGGATTCATCGAGATGGTACAGAAGATGGTATTGTGAATGATTTGCTGGATTTAGGTGTGCCGAAAAATAAGATTGTTTTGGGATTTTATCATCCTACTCAGCGCCCCTATATGGAATTTGCGGTGAATTGAACTTATGCGATCGCGCTAAGACAGGTGCTTTAGATTTTAGTGAAATGAGGGATTGTGGCGAATCAAGCTCATAAACTCTTGGCGGGCTTTGGCATCTTCTGCAAAGATTCCTTGCATAGAACTGGTTACTGTCCAAGAACCTGGCTTTTGTACCCCCCGCATCACCATGCACATATGGGTGGATTCCACGACGACAGCCACGCCTTGGGGTTTGAGCAAACCTTGTAGAGCATTCGCAATTTGTTGGGTGAGCCGTTCCTGAACTTGTAGGCGACGGGCATACATTTCACAAATGCGGGCAATTTTGGAAAGACCAATTACTTTACCGTTGGGAATATAGGCGATGTGGGCACGCCCTAGGATCGGTAAAATGTGATGTTCGCAGGAGCTAAAGAGATCGATATCTCTGACTAATACCATTTCATCGGTATCTTCGTGAAATACAGCACCATTGAGCAATTCATCTAGAGATTGGTGATACCCAGAGGTGAGAAATTGGAGTGCTTTGACGACTCGTTTCGGAGTATCCCGCAAGCCTTCGCGATCGGGATCTTCTCCCAATCCCAATAACAAGGTTCGCACGGCTTGTTCCATCTCGGCTTGGGAAACCCGTGGCTGAGATTGGGCAGAAATCGCAGCAATGGTTTGATCAACAGATAGGTTATGAGCAGGCATTTGGGCAGTCATAGAATTTCAGGAGAGTAAGGACAGTTGAGAATTGAGTTGTGTGGAGGTTGCCCTCCTATAGCGCTACGCGCTAGGGAATAGGTTATGGGTGCTGGGTTTGAGTATTGAACTGGAGTTCTAACCGACTCTTTCTCTGCTATCGATGGAGAAAGTTCACTAGCCAGGAACTAAGATGCTTCACAGAGGGCTAGTTCGTTACGAATTTGCTCGCTGTTGATATGCCGCCCAATGACCACTAGTTTGTTACTAGGGGCTATATTATCCCAGTCTTCAGCGTTGAGAGTGCAGCGTTTGCCACAGAGCTGAAAGATGTGTTTGTGGGGACTTTGGGTAAACCAGAGCAGACCCTTAGCCCGAAATACGCTAGGGGGTAATGTATCAAGGAATTCTTCAAACTTCCGTAGGGAGAAGGGGCGATTGCTGCAATAAGAAACCGATACAAATCCATCGTTATCCAAATGATCGGAGTGATGATGATGGTGTTCATGATCGTGATGATCGTGACTGTGATCGTGATGGTGGGGATCGTGGCGATCGAGCTGGTTTTTTTCAATCTCTTCTTGGACGAGATCGGCGTAGGATTCTTCATTGTTGTATCCCACATCCAAAATTACGGGCAGAGGCACTTTTCCATTTTGGCAGCGCATCATGCGAGGCTTTTCTTTCATGGCACGAATGTGACCTTCGAGTTCCTCGACTTTTTCAACGGCAATTAAGTCGGTTTTATTGAGTAGAATAATGTCCCCATAGGCAATTTGTTTAAGTGCCGCTTGGCTATCAAAATGCTCTGGAGTAAATTCAGACGCATCTACTAGGGTAATCACAGAGTCAAGATGGGTCAGATTTCGTAACTCAGTACCCAGAAAGGTCAGCATAATGGGGAGGGGATCGGCGATGCCTGTGGTTTCAATCACCATATAGTCAATGCGATCGCTGTTTTCTAAGACGTTGTAAACTGCCTGCACTAAGTCATCATTAATGGTGCAGCAAATGCAGCCATTGCTCAGTTGCACCATCTCTTCATCGATAGAAACCAGAAGTTGGCTATCGATATCAATATCGCCAAATTCATTCACCAGTACGGCGACTTTCAAATCTTGACGATTGCTGAGAATTTGATTGACTAGGGTGGTTTTTCCACTGCCCAAGAACCCCGTGATGATGGTAACTGGCATCCCTCGCTTGGGAATCTCAATTGGCGATCGAGTGATGTCGCTGGATGTAAGGGTCATAGATTGAAAGTAAAATGATAATCATTCTCGCCAATAGGATGATACCACAAAATACCCAAGGTGGTTGGACTGAGCCAGCACAGAGCATCTTTGCAAGCGCGAGCAACCCACGTGATAGGCTAATATCCCTTCTTTTGGGAATCATGGAGATGAAGTGCCTGTTTGATCGCAGGTGAAACACTATAGCGCTTGTTTTTCCGTTCAATTAAGGAGCGATCGCACAAAGAATGGAGCGCATTGATCGAGTTGGAGGCTTCAATCGTCTGATTTTGCAGCAACTGCCCTAAGTTAACCGGTTCCTCAGCTTGCGCCAACAGATGAAGCACTTGCTGTTCTTGGGGGGATAATCGATCGAATTGTTCCTGTAAATTATCCTTCACATTTTCAGGTAATAATAAGCTATGTTCGGATGATATATTCGTTGGCTCAATCTCTAGTTCTTGAATCTGAAAAACCACACTTTTCAGCCAGAATGGATTCCCTTCATAGAGATTCAACATTTGCCACTGTTCTCTATTCTCTAGCTCAGTCTCCCTGAGCAAAGCTTCCGTTGATAACGGATCTAAACCCTTTAATTGCATCGTGCCAACCCCAGAGGAGTGCTTCTTCAGAGGAAGACAGTCTCTAGGGTGTTCCCAACCCATGAGAATCAAGCAGCTTTGATGGGGTAAAGTTCTGATTTTCCGGAAGAAGGATTTATACGGTTCGTAACCGGGTTTATATTTTCCTGCCAGTTCTCCAGGACAACATAAGTTGTGGATGTCATCCAATATAATCAAGCAGCGATGTTTTTGTAAATATTGAATTAGGGGTAATTCTTTTTTCTTCTCAGCAGAAGCATCTTCAGGTTGAGGAGAACAGAAGACTTGGATGAAGTCCGCTTCTAACTGAGCAAACGGGGGAGCATGTTCGAGACTGCGCCAAATCACAGATTCAAATTCAGATTGGATCTGCTCGACGAGTTGCCGTGCGAGTTGCGTTTTGCCAATGCCACTGATACCCATGAGCGCGATGATACGACATTGCTCTTGTAATATCCAGGTTTTGAGCGTGTCGAGTTCAGAGGCGCGATCGTAGAATGCACCCAATTCTGGCATTTGACTTAAATCGTGACGTTGACAGTTAGATTTTGGTGATACACCTGAATTATCCCTTGGTTCTCCAGAATAAATAACCGAGTCTATCTGTTGTACACAATCGCTGGAGCATATCGAGACTTGAAGTTTTTCCAATTCAGAACGCAAATTTGATTTACTGATCTTGTCTCCTAATTCTTCTGAAATTATTTTCCACAATTCCGATCCTACTTCTCTCAAATGGCTATCAGAGCATTCAAGTTCTTTGGCAATTTCTTTGTATGTTTTTCGCCTTAGAGTGCCTCGAAGTACAGCTTTCTCTAGATCGTCCATGTGCCTACCTCTGTTTGTAAACACAATTTCGTCAACGGCTCTCTCAGCAAATTGTAACATTTTCTCAATATCCATGAGAGTCTATCAAGGGAATGTTTGGTATAGCATATCACTTTTTTGAAGGATTGGGGAACATTTCCATACATTTTCCTACAAAAAGGGTTTCATCTAGCCAGTTTTTAGGTGCAAAATAGCACTTTTTTAAAGTGGACAAATCCATAGTGATTAAGACATAGTAAGAGTATAGCTTGCAGCGCTGCGTTTCATCATGGCTTCAATTTTATTGAAGTTCTATAGATTGACAAACTGGAGGTAAGACTATGAGCAAGAAAGAAAAGAGTTATGGCAGAGAATTAGCAGAAGAGGCAGGAAAGTCAGCCGTAAGATACACTGTAAGAGCAGCGGTAGGTGCAGCAATTGTAGGAATTAGGGGTCTCATAACTATGGGCCCACCTGGAGCAGTTGCTGGTGCAAAACTAGGAGCTATAGCTGGCACTGCTTTGGGAGGTGATGGTGATGATGGTGGAGATGTTGGTTAAGTTGAGTTAACAGTATATGCTGTGACAACAGAATAACAAAACCTGTTCTTTGCTATTAAAGCATGTAGGGGCGAACAGCCGTTCGCCCCTACAGATTTTGTAAATAGTAATAGAAGGAAAAATATCAAGAAGATATTGCATCAAAATAGTTCCTGTTCGTGAGGGGGAAGCAGTTCATCTCGATAGGAATCGAAAGCCGGAAAATCAGGGACTCCTTGATAGGATAAGATCGCCTCTGGCCATTGGCAAGATGAAATTGTTGACGTTTCGATCCTGTGGCGTAATACTTGCAGAATTAAGGTCGATAGGGCAAGATTAGATTGCTCCGCTTGACGGATGAGGTCTTGTTCTAGGTCTGGCGGTAAGTTGATGGTAATTTGCATCGATGAATTTTCCTCAGTTTATCCCTCTTGGGGTGATATTTTATCACACCCTATTGCCCAGAAATTGGGTTATGCTCACAACAAAATGCTCAGTAGCATTAAATCACAACTGTAGGTAGACTAGATGTAACAAGAGAGGGCTACTATGGGAGGTTTGCTATGAGCATTAATCAATCAACCACGATTCCCACTGCTGAAGAAGCACGGATAGCCAGAGAGGCCAGCAGGACATTTGCGACTCTAATTCCCAATCAAAAGCCATTACAACTGACAGTAACCAGTGATGATGACATTGAGAGAGAACTGACTCTTCCGCCAACAGCAGTTCGACTCCTTCTCGATATTCTCGAACAGATGGCCCTGGGTAAAGCAGTCACCATTATCCCCGTCAATGCTGAGTTAAGTATCCAGCAAGCTGCTGACCTACTCAATGTCTCCCGTCCATTTCTCATAGATCTCATCAACAAAAATGAAATTCCTCACCGCAAAGTTGGTCGGCATCGGCAAATTTTATTTGAGGAACTGATGAACTATAAAAAGAAGGTTGAACAGTCTCAAAAAGCAGCTCTTGAAGAACTTACGGCTCAAGCAGAAGAGTTAGACTTGGGGTATTAACCTTGGCAGATTTCACCGCCCTCTACGATGCTTGTGTCCTCTACCCAGCACCGCTTAGAGATCTCTTGGTTAGCTTGGCTGGAACGGGTCTGGTTCGCGCTCGCTGGAGTCATATGATTCATCAAGAATGGATAGAGAATCTGCTGAAGAATCGACCAGACTTGCAACGAGAATCTCTGGAACGCACTCGCACTCTTATGGATGCTGCAGTCCAAGATTGTCTGGTAACTAATTTTGAAGATTTGATCCCTTTGCTTGAACTTCCAGATGATGGCGATCGGCATGTTCTAGCAGCAGCAATACGAGCGGGGGCGGATGTAATTGTCACGAAGAATCTCAAGGACTTTCCCAACCCCCTCGTTCAGGAAAAATATCAAATAGAACCTCAACATCCCGATCAATTTGTCGCCGATCTTCTGGATTTATCTCCTGGTCTGGTTTGTGCGACAATACGTGATATGAGAGCGCGATTGAAAAGAAATCCACGTACTGTTGAAGAACTACTGGGCACTTTTGAGCAACAAGGACTGACTGAGACAGTAGCTCTTTTAAGAGATTATGCAGAGCTACTCTAGATGGTTTTATTGAGTTAAGGATGAACCCATTCTCTTGTCCTGACTCGCCCATCTTGGCAAAGGGGCCTTTCGGAGCGCACAATAAATAAAGGATTGAGAGAGACTATTAGAGAACAAACCCCCATCCATGCGTATCTCACTGAACTGGCTGCAAGAACTTGTCGATATTACCCTGTCTGCCGATGAACTCGCTCATACTTTGACCATGGCAGGCTTTGAAGTAGAAGACATTGAAGACCGCCGCACTTGGGCTGATGGAGTTGTTATTGGTGAAATTGTGGAAGCTGCGCCCCACCCCAATGCCAATAAGCTTCAAGTTTGCCAAGTCAACGTTGGCGCTGAGGAACCCCTCAATATTGTTTGTGGAGCTTCCAATGCTCGCCAGGGTATTCGCGTACCGGTGGCGGTGGTGGGAACCTATCTAAGCCAAATCGACTTAAAAATTAAACCGGCGAAACTGCGGGGAGTGAAGTCTTACGGCATGATTTGCTCTCTGTCGGAATTGGGACTGGAAAAAGAATCGGCAGGGATTCATATTTTTACCCAAGAAGACTTAACCCTGGGGGCTGATGTGCGTCCCCTGTTGGGTTTAGATGATGTGATTTTGGATCTGACTTCGACGGCTAACCGAGCGGATGCTCTGAGTTTGGTGGGTATTGCGAGGGAAGTGGCGGCGCTAACGGGAGCAACTCTGAAATTGCCAAATCTGGAGCCATTTTCTCCCCCAGGGCAGAATGGAAAGGTGGTTGTGAAGCTTGATGAGCAGAATAGTCAGGGAAGGGGAAGCGATCGCTATCCTTGTCCAGTTTATATCGGTACAGTGATTGAAGGACTGCAACTGATGCCTTCTCCGGCTTGGCTACAACAGCGCTTGGTGGCTTCGGGGGTGCGTCCGATTAATAATGTGGTGGATATCACCAATTATGTGTTGCTGGAATGGGGGCAACCGCTCCATGCGTTCGATTACGATCGCCTCTTAACCGTCACTGGTAGCCAATCGCCTACCATTGGAGTCCGCTTTGCCCAAGCTGGAGAAACTTTAGTTACCCTGGATGGCCAATCTCGCGAACTCTGTGCTGCTAAGAGCGGCCAGTCTGATACGCTGGTAATTACCGCTAACGATCAACCCGTAGCTTTAGCCGGGGTAATGGGGGGAGAATCCACAGAAGTCCATGACGAAACCACCCGCATTTTACTCGAAACTGCCCTATTTACTCCCATCGCTACTCGCCGTTCGGCTCGCTCCCAAGGACTGCGAACGGAAGCTTCAGCACGGTACGAGCGCGGAGTAAACCCGGCAGAGTTGGATGTTGCTGCGGCACGGGCAATTCAATTGTTGCAACAGTTGGCTTCTGGTGAGGTGGTAGCTGGCGAGATAGCTGATTTTCGAGGAGAGCGCCAAACCGGAGGACGGCAAATTTCTCTGCGTTTCGATCGCGTCAAACAAGTATTAGGTTCTCCGTTAGCGAATCCTGGAGAAACGAAAGAGGAACCCCAAGAAGGGGAACTTCTGCCGGAAGATGTGCAACGGATTTTAACCGCTTTGGGCTGTACTCTGGAAGCCCAAGATCCTTCAGCAGATTCCCTCAGTTGGATGGTGACTATTCCTCCCTATCGCTACCGGGATTTAGAGCGGGAAATCGATCTCATTGAAGAGATTGCTCGCTTGTACGGTTATGATAATTTCTGCGAAACCCTACCCGCCCAATCCGAACCGGGATATCTACCGGCTGATGAGTCGATTGTACGGCAGTTACGGGAAGCTCTGCGAGGAGTTGGCTTAACGGAAGTGATGCATTATTCCTATGGGTTGAGTCATCTGCGTCAGGACAGTTTACTTTCGGCGGATTCAACTCAGGTGGCGATCGCCAATCCCTTGTTTACGGAATACTCTACCCTACGCACTGAGTTATTATCGAGCCTGATTCTGGCCTTTCAGTACAATTTAGAACAAGGTAATGGCCCCCTGAATGGGTTTGAAATTGGCCGCATCTTCTGGAATGAGGAAGATGGACTCATGGAAGCCGATTCTGTTGCCGGTATCATCAGTGCTTCTAGTGTGGGCAACTGGATTCGGGGAGGAAAAGCCGCCACCCTAAGCTGGTATGAAGCCAAAGGATTGCTAGAAGCGGTGTTTGAGCGCGTTGGATTATCCACACCCGGAGGGATTTTACCCAGTTCAGGAATTACCCAAACCCAGGTTGAGTATCAACCGAATCAACAAGATAAGCGATTCCATCCAGGTAGAACGGCTTCCTTATGGCTACAAGGGGAACGGTTAGGAACGTTTGGACAGCTCCATCCCCAGTTGTGTCAGGAGTTGGAAATACCAGATGAGGTGTATGCTTTTGAACTGGATTTAGAGGTGATTTTGGCGACTCTGGAGCAAGATGAAAAGCTACAACCCATTTATAAAGGCTATTCCACTTATCCGGGAAGCGATCGCGATTTAGCCTTCTTTGCCGATCGCCAAATTTCTGTGGCAGAAATTGAGAAAGCGATGGTAAAAGCAGCAGCGAAAGGACAACCGAAAGGTTCTTCATTATTGGAATCTGTGGAGCTGTTCGATCGATATCAGGGCGAAAATGTGCCAGATGGACAGCGATCTTTAGCCTTTCGTCTGGTGTATCGAGCAGGCGATCGCACCTTAGCCGATACTGATGTCGAACCCATCCATCAACAGGTACGCGATGCTCTAGTCGAGAAATTTAGCGTCACCCTCAGAAGTTAATGAGGTTTTAGAAGACTCGATTCGTTGTAGCGCTTTAGCACCAAAATGTTCAGAGTGCTAAAACGCTACAACGCCCGTTCAGTCCTGCTGATTTAGATTAGCAAGAGTTTCGGTAACCGTTTCTAGGGGTAAGTCGAGTAATTCGGCGATCGCCTCCGCACGCAGTCCATAGCTGAACATGCGAGGAATCGCTTGTAACTTGCCTTCTTGTTCCCCTTCGGTAAAGGCTTCTTGATAAACTTTGGTTTGTTTGATATCGCTAAGTCCTAGCATGGCTTCTATTTCCTCCCGGCTTTTTTGCGGTAATTTATAAACAATAATCGTTTCAATCAAATCAATCAGGTTTTGCTGTACCTTTTGTGCGCTCAATTGGCTTTTGGTTTGTTCAATCAGCCTCTTCGCCAATTGGGGTGCTGTCTGTTCTTTCTCTATTATTAGCTTAAGCACGCCCAACCCTAGGGAGTTTTGGGGCAGTTCATTCAGGTAAATGCGCGTAACTTGGGGAAGCAGCAGTTGGTTGGCAAAGTGCAAAGTATTTTCCCGTTCGATGTTGCGGTTGGGGTAAATAACGACAACTTGCCAAGGGTGGGGAGGTTGGTATTGTTTCAGGTAGAGGAACAGTTCGCTAAAGAGTCGATAGTAGAGAGTCTCATCCGGTTGAAATTGAACTTCGGCGAGGTAAAAGGGGAGTTCTGGGTTAGGAGTGCTGGGGAGAAATAGTCCATCTAAGCGAAAAGCCAGTTGCTTAACTTCAACGGAGGTGAAGGTGTAGAGGTTAGCGGTACTCGAGGGGAGTCCGCACAATTCAAAGAAGAATTGGGGGAAATCTTGGAATATTTTGTAGAACAGGGTGTCGGTTTTCATGGGCGGCTGACACTTGAGGATGCTTTAATCAGAGATCGATATCTGGAAAGTCGGTAACTAAACCATCAATCCCCAAGTTTATAAATGCTTGCAGTTCTTGTTGCCAATCTCCGGAAAAATCGGGTAAAACAAACTGGGGTTCCTGGCGAAATGTCCAGACATTAACCGTTAAATTCAGATTGTGGCATCGATCGACTAAAGTTTGTCTACCGTTTGACCACAATAGTTGTTTCTGTAATCCTAGACCATTGGCATATTGGGTGATTTGGGTCAATTGGGGTAAACTCAGTAAGTCCTGATAGGTAACTGGATCGCCTTGCACCATACGATCGTAGGGTCGATCCTCAGCTTGTGCCATCAGTTGAATCAGCCGCAAGTTGGTTAAAGAGCGCAAATATTGCAAGTTTTCAATTTCAAAGGACAGAATTAAAATGGGGTCAGTGGAAAACTGATAACCTTGTGCTTGAAGCAATTCGATTAATGGCTCTTCAATGGATAAGCCTAGGCTGCGAAAATAATGGGAATGCTTGATTTCTATATAGAGATCGATCGGGCGTTGTACTTTCTGTTGGGTGACTTGATGCCAGTCCAAAACTTCAGATAGGGTTAAAATGGGAAACTGGAAATCATAATCAGAGGAGCGAAAACTGAAGGGTTCTTTTGCTTGTAAGGTTTTGATTTCTGCCCGCGTTAAATCTTCGGTAAACCAGCCCTCTAAAGTTTGTCCATAGATAGTTTTAGTCGTTCGATAATGGGATAATTCTCGATGGGTAATGATATCGGTGGTTTGGCTTAACTCGGAATCATGGCGCACCACTAACTCGCCGTCTTTAGTGGGGACAATATCTAATTCTATAGCCTCTGCACCTTGGGCGATCGCCAACTCATAAGCCGCTAGTGTATGCTCTGGGCGATATCCGCTCGCTCCCCGATGGGCAATGATCGCTGGTTTTGACATGCTAAAAATCCCCTACCCTGTAATTTCCTCAATCCACTCTAACAAGGCTTGATTCACCTGTTGCGGTTGTTCATCATAAACACAATGCCCCGCTTGTTCAATCTCCACCAACTGAGCCTGGGAATTTTGCACGACAAGCTCGCGAGCTTGTCGAATCGAAAAAATGGGGTCTTGCTTTCCCCAAACGAGCAAGACCGGCATTTTAAGCTGGGGAAACACTCGCCCCACATGGGGGGTATACTCCCGATTATTTTTCGATAAGAACAAGCGAGAGAGAACATCCACCGATCCGGGATCTTGGGGCGGTGTCGCAAAACTTTCCACTAGCTGCTCATCCACCAGATCCTTATTCACATAAACCGATCGCAACCCTTGACGCACAAAGGGCACTAATAAAGGGGGATAAAACAGGAGATGAAATAGGGGAGTCAGCAGAAACCGGGGCGTTAGGACTCCTTCTAGGGAAGCCAGACTCGCTTGTACTTTAGATTGATATAACTCTTCGCGGGAAGGGGGAACGGTAAACAACACTAACCCTTGTACCATTTCTGGATAAGTATCGGCGATCGCCAGTGCCACCGAACCCCCCAAAGAATGCCCTGCTAAAATTACCGGGCGCTTAATCCACTTGCGCCAAAATTCATACACTTGAGCCATCCATAACGGCGATCCATAGCGCTCTGGAGCCTTTTGAGACGCACCAAACCCCAATAAATCTAAAGCATAAACCGAATGCGACTCACTTAGGGGCTTGAGGTTATAGCGCCATTGGGCAAAACTAGAGCCAAACCCATGTAACAACACAATGGGAATTGCCTCCAAGCGCGATAAACTGCGAATATAAGTGTAGCGAATACGCCATCCTCGCCATACCCAAGTACGTTGTGCCCCAATGGATTGATTCACAGATTTCACATAAAAAACTTTAGCAGGGTGGACAGGAGAATAAGTTATTCATTCAACAATTAGTTGACCGATCGCTAGCCTTAGCATCGTAGCGCGTCTAGAATATTCTGGTTAGGTGACTTGGGTTCAGCATTGCCATACCCATTCTCCATTACCCATTTACCCATTACCTCCTGGGCATGTCAATCAAGTTTAATCTCGGAATTCTCTATGCCGTTTTGGCCTATGGAGCGTGGGGTCTATTTCCCCTATACTGGAAATTGTTTGGATCTGTACCTGCGGTTGAAATCCTCTGTCATCGGATGATTTGGTCAGCACTCTTGCTATTGGGGGTGTTGACGATACAGAAGCGATTGATCGAAATAAAGCGCTTATGGCGATCGCCAAAAACTTTGGCAATCTTAGTCGGTACGGCTGCCCTGATCTCCCTAAACTGGGGCATTTATATCTATGGGGTGAATACCGATCGCGTTTTGGAAGCGAGTTTAGGGTATTTTATTAATCCCCTCTTTAGTATTTTTCTCGGCTGTGTCTTTCTGGGAGAGCGGCTCAATATTTGGAAACTGATTGCCGTCATCCTGGCTATTGTCGGAGTCGGGAATCTGATCTGGGAACTCGGACAAGTGCCCTTGATTGCGATCGGGTTAACTCTCACGTTTGGATTATACGGTCTTATCCGTAAAGTTGCAGCCCTCCAAGCCATACCAGGATTAACCATTGAAACCCTACTAATGACCCCTATTGCCCTTGCTCTAATTCTGCATTGGGCAAAAATTGGCTCCGGTAACTTTGGTCTTTCCTTACCGGTTACTCTCCTATTTATTGGTTGTGGCATAGTTACCTCTTTACCCTTAATTTGGTTTAATTTAGCTGCCCAAAAATTGCACCTCTCAACCCTAGGCTTTCTGCAATATATCGGTCCAACTTGTCAACTCATTTTAGCGGTTTTTGTCTACCATGAACCCTTCACTCGCACCCATGTCATCTCCTTTGGATTCATTTGGGCAGCCCTAGTCATTTATTCCATCAATTCCCTATTTCAGATCGTGGGAGCATCGAAAGCTCGTGGATCCTGAATCATTGATTTTGAACCCGTTTCCTGATAAGCTAGGGAGACAAAAGATCTTTATAATAGGTGTCATTATGAATGTTGTTTCCTTATCAGCGCATTTTGATGGGAAATCAATTCAACTCGATAAACCCTATAAACTCGAACCTAATACTAAACTAATTATCACGGTTATTCCAGAACAATCAGACGAACAAGAATCTTGGTTAAACCTCTGGAAAAATATCATCGGAAAGACACCAAAAATTATTGAAAACTTTAAGTGATTATCTGGTCAATTCCCTGTAGTGAATAGCCGATTTGATGATTATACCCTTTCTGTTAACCTCATTTACAACCTGGAAACCTCACCAGAATAGTAATTCCTCGGACGATCTCCTCGAACAAATAGGTCAATCTTATCCCTATCCAGAACGGTTATCGTTACTCAGAAAGCTGCCTGTGGACTCCCAACCGGCGATCGCCCAAACCCTATTTCATTTGCACAGCACTCAGCCCGCTTGGGTGCTGTGTTGTGGAATGGCAGAAAAACGCGATCGCCTCAGTATTGAATCGAATGCAACACAAAAGGATAAAATTTTACGACCAGCGATCGACCTTGAACTGCTGATTAGAGGCCTGGATTGGGTTTACATTAGCGATTATGCGGGGCGATTTGTCTGTGAAGATCTATACTATAGAGTCCTACAGGAGATTAACACCCTTAATCTCCCCACTCGCGCTCTATTTATCCATGTTCCGATTCTCCATCCAGACAATGAACAGCCAATCATCAACTCTTTTGTAGAGATTCTGCATCGCTTGGAATGCCAATAAAATCTTCCTACAGCATTTTTTGGAGCGTTTAAAAGCGAGTTTATCCTATTGCCTCCTCCCCTAACATGAAGTCACAGATTGTAAAGTATATCTACAAGCTCTTCCCAAACTCTGCCCTCATCAGGTAAGACAAGATTAGATTCAGTGAAGGAAGAGAAAATGTCCCGTCATCGCTCCATGCTCGGAATGAGACACCTGCGCCAATTGCATCGTGCCGTTGGCCAGTATTACCGTCAACATAGGGTGTTAGTATTCATCTTGCTGTTTATGCTGACACTAACGGGATGTAGATTGGCTGGAGTGCGATCCGGAACTCAACCCCTTCCAAGCGTTTCGCCCCTTCCCTTAGCGACTCCTCCGACTTGGATCGAGAACATTAACCCCACCGAAGAAGCTAAACCCCTCAATCAAATTAATGTTATTTTCACCGATCCTCTCATTCCTCTGGAAAGTCTCGACTCTCCCCAACAACAAAACCTGCTGAATAAATTTGAAATTACGCCGAGAATACCAGGAACTTTTCGCTTTTTAACCCCTCGAATGGTTGGGTTTCAAGCCGATCGCGCCCTCCCCTTAGCCACCCGGGTGCAAGTAACGCTCAAACAAGGCTTAAAAGACCTCAACAACCATGAATTAGACCGAGATTTTGCCTGGACATTTAACACTCCTCCCATTCAGCTCTCCAACCTCCCCGGAACGACAATCGATCGCAATGGGGAACCGGAAACAGTGGATATTCAGCCCCAACTGAAATTCACCTCTAATGTAGCTTTAGACCTCAATTCCTTAGCCGAACATACCCGGTTAGTGTCTGCGGGTAGCGATCGCGACATTCCCCTAAACATTGCCCTGGATGAAAACAGCGATCGCAATACTCCGCAAACCGCCTTCGATCCCTCCCAACAACAGTACGATTACACGATTACGCCCGAAAAACAACTCGAAAAAAATACCCCCTACAGCCTAGAAATTTCCGCCGGACTGCAACCCGCGAACGGTAACTTAGCCAGTGAAATCCCCTTTTCCAGTCAATTTAAAACCTACAATTCCCTCAACTTCGACGAACTCGAAGCAACCGGACAACCAGGACCAGGTGGAACCTATGGACGCTTTGTTAAAGGGAGTCCCCAACTGAGATTTAATAATCCCTTGGTGGCCGAATCTGCTGTTAATAATATTAGCATTAATCCCCCTCCTCCACCAAACGCACCAGGCTTGGTTCAACTCACCTATGAACCCCATTTGATCCAGCTTAATCCTTGGGCCTTAGAACCCGATACGAATTATACGATTACCATTGGCGCGGACTTAGAGGATCAATTCGGACAGAAGCTTGAAAATCCAGTAACCTTGCAATATGAAACCGGCAATGTAGCCGCAGACCTCTGGGTACAAACCGGATTAAATATTTTACCCAATACTCAAAATCTACAACTGGATATTTCCACTGTTAACCTTCCCGATGGGGGGTATCAAGCCGCATTTCGTCGCCTGGAACCGACAGATTTAGTCTATGTGGATTCCGCCTATCCCCAGGGAAATGGCAATGATATTTTACCTCCAGATCGTCAATGGAAATCCTATAAAGTTTCGGGCAAACAAAATCAAACGATTATTAATTCAGTCAACTTAAAATCCGAATTAGGCGGTGAATCGGGACTCTTAGCCTATGGCGTGAAAGCGAGAACCAATCCCTATGAAGACAATGGGGAACGGCGATGGAATACGCCCAAATATTACGGCTTAGTTGAACTGACAAACTTGGGTGTATTTGCCCAATGGTTTCCAGAGTCGGGTTTAGTGCGCGTGAATCACCTGGATAATGGGCAAGCTGTTCCTGGCGCTACGGTGGAGATTTATCCATCGAAATTAGGAGCAAAATCGAGACCAACATCCCAAGCTTGCGCCAGGGGAAAAACGGACAATTTAGGATTACTACAATTAACCGCCCAAGACTTGCGAACTTGTATGGGAGGCAGCCGTTTTTCCGAAGCACCAGAATTGCTCGTAATTGCCAAAGAAGGTGAAGATTGGGCGTTTACGCGCACTGAATCCTATAGTGGGGCTTATGGATATGGGATTTATGCCGATTGGGAAGACACAAAACCCGTTTCGAGGGGGACAATTTTTTCCGATCGCCAGCTCTATCAACCGGGAGAAAAAGCCGCGTTTACTGGAGTAGCCTACTATCTGGAAAAAGGAGACCTAAAAACGGACGCGCGAGCCAATTATCGGGTAGAAATTCAAGACCCTAAAGGCAATGAAACAGACTTGGGAACTTATCAAACCAATCAATTTGGTACGTTTTCGGTTGAGTTTCCCTTAGAACCCACTCAGGAAATCGGCGAATATGTGATTCGCGCTCAAGGTTCTGGAATAACCTTAACCGGTAACTTTCAGGTGGCTGAATTTAAGCCACCGAACTTTAAGGTCGAAGTTGGCTTAAATCAAGAAGTAGCGCAACCCGGTGATTCTATCTCGGCGACAACGAGCAGTACTTATTTATTTGGCGCTCCCGTCATTGGTGGCAATGCCGAATATTATGTCACTCGTGGGCAAACCCAGTTTACGCCCCAGCAGTGGCAAGGGTATAGTTTTGGCCCCCAGTGGTTTTGGCCGGAAGAAGCGCCAGTCGTAGAAACAGAAGTGTTGCAAACTCGGAAAACCCTAGATGATGGGGGCGCAGGAATACAGCGGTTTACCTTAGATCGGGATCTACCTTATCCAATGACCTATCAAGTGGATGTATCGGTCTCTGATGTGTCGAACTTGTCGGTGAGTGATTCGCAAATCCTGACGGTATTACCCAGTGCCAATGTCATTGGTTTAAAGAGTAACTTTGTAGCGGATGCGGGGCAAGCATTTCCTGTGGAAGTGGTAGTTACGGATGCTCAAGGCAATGCCAAAGCAGGAGAGCGGGTGAGACTAGAGTTACAGAAAATGACCTATTCTAGCGTAACCCGTGTAGTCGAAGGGGGACGGAGCGATCGCACCCAAGTCGAGTATGAAACCGTTGGCGAAACCACTGTCAGATCCGATCAAACCCCCACCACGGCTGAACTCACGCCCCCGGACTCCGGTTCCTATCGCATCCGCGCTAACTTTGCGGGAAGTCAAAAGAGTGCCACTGCCACAGACTTGCAAATTTGGGCGACGGGAGGCAGTGGCGTACGTTGGGGTCGAGCTGATGAAGATAAACTAGAAATTAAACTGGACAAAGAGACCTACAAACCGGGAGATACAGCAACTGCGCTCATCCAATCTCCCTACGAACAAGGGCAACTCTACTTTGCCATTGTCCGCGATAAACCCCTGTTCCAAGCCCTGCAACCGGTTCAAGGCGGGGCCCCTCAAGTGCAGTTTGAAGTCACGCCAGAGATGTTACCCAATGCCGCATTTGAGGCAGTTTTGGTGCGTCAAGGAGAGTCGTTGGAGGCAGCAGCAACCGAGAACCTAGATAACTTGGTCAAAATCGGGTTTGCGCCTTTTCAGATTGATTTGAGCGATCGCCTTCTTACCGTTGACGTTAGCCCATCCAATGCCCAACTGCAACCGGGACAATCCCAAACCCTACAACTGCAACTCAGGGATAATACAGGTTCGCCAGTAGCGGGAGAACTCACCGTCATGGTCGTCAACGAAGCCATCTTACAACTGAGTGGCTATCGCGCCCCCAACCTCCTCGACACCGTATACGCCGAGCAACCCATTTCCACCCGGTTTAGCGATAACCGTCCCGATGTCGTCTTGCAACCCCAAGCCTCTCCCTTAGCTAAAGGTTGGGGGTATGGCGGTGGATTTTCTGCCGGAGGAGCCGACACCCGCACCCGTCGAGACTTCCAACCCCTAGCCTATTACAACAGTTCTGTCCTCACCAATAACCAAGGACAAGCCAGCGTCACGTTTACTTTACCCGATGACCTAACTACCTGGCGGGTGATGGTGGTTGCCAAAGATGGTAATCTGCGCTTCGGCAATGGAGAAACCACCTTTATCACCAGTCAGCCGATCCTCACTAATCCCATTTTGCCCCAATTTGTCCGACCTGGCGATCGGATCAATGCCGGTCTTTCCATCACCAATACCACGGAAAAGACCGGTAAAATAGACATTATTGGCTCTGTAACGGGAGGGTTAACCTTTGAATCTACCAACAACAGTATGGACTCCCGCCAAGTGAGAGTGAACGAGGGAACCCTCGGCGAACGGTTCCCTCTGGCGGTCAAGGAAGCAGGGACAGCGACAGTGACTTTTGCAACTAATTTTAATGGTGAACCTGTGGATGCCTTTGAAGTCCCCTTAGAGGTTAAACCCCTACAAATCACTGAGCGTGTGGTTGAGTCGGGAACCAGCACCAATACGGTCACGCTACCGGTGAATGTAGCTCCCGATACGGCAATAGATACAGGAGGATTAGACATTAACCTCGCCAGTACCTTAATCCCCCAAATTCTCGCCCCGGCTCAACAGGTGTTTGCCGACAACCCCCTCCCGTTTGCTGAACCTATGGCGAGTCAATTGCTTATTGCAGCCAGTTTGCAACGCTTAAGCCGTCAATATGGGCAAGCGGCGAATGCCTTTAACCTCCCCCAAAAAACCAGTGAAGCTCTCAATCAACTCGCCAGTCTGCAACGAGAAGATGGCGGATTTAGTAGCTATCCAGGAGTTCGCCAGTCTAACCCTTATCTTACGCCCTACATGGCCGAGGCGATCGCCCAAGCCTCGAATGCAGGATTTTCCCCGGACGGTATCCAAGTTGACCCACTCAAATCCTATCTGCGAGACCTGTTAGCCGACCCCGAAAATGAGGATTTCTGTACCTCTGCTCTCTGTAAGAATACCCTGCGCCTAGAAACCCTGATCGCCTTAGCTGCGTGGGGAGATGTGCGAAATGAGTTCCTCTCAGATATCTACAGCGTCCGGACTGAATTCGATCCGGTGACGCAGATTAAATTAGCTCGCTATTTGTCCAATTTCCCTGAATGGAGGACAGAGAGCCAAAGCCTGTTTAATCAAATTCGCGAGTCCATCTATCAGACGGGACGCAGTGCAACGGTAAATTTACCGGAACGCTATCAATGGTTATCTTCTGCAACCATGGCTCAAGCAGAAGCCTTGCGCCTGTTCATTGCTCAAGATGCTTCTCCCGCAGAAACGGGACGCTTGTTAACCAGTCTTCTCTCTTTGCGTCGTAATGGCACTTGGGGCAGTACTTATAATAATGCCCAGGCCCTTGATGCTTTGGTCGCTTACGCGCAAACCGAAAGCACGCCCCCCAATTTTGGTGTTGGAGTCACCTTCGCTGGCGAAAATCTGGGCCAGACTCAGTTTCAAGGCTATCAGAATTCCACCTGGAATTTGAGCGTCCCCATGGCTCAGTTGCCCAAGGGAAATAGCGATCTGGTGTTAGAAAAATCTGGCGATGGAAATCTGCATTACTTAGTGTCCTATGGCTATCGCTTAACCGGCGAGCAACCGGGACGCTTAAATGGTCTGCGAGTAGTGCGTCAGGTGCGCCGAGCGAATGAGGATGAGGTGTTGCGAACGACGGGACTCTACGATCTAGAGCGACCTTTTGAGGTAAAAGCTGGTCAAGTGTTTGACGTGGGCTTAGAAATTATTACCGATCGCCCTGTAGATCATGTGGTGATTACCGATCCTCTCCCGGCGGGTTTTGAGGCGGTAAATACAGAGTTTGAGACGGCCAACCGAGCCATTCAAGCAGATGCTGATAGCTGGGAAATTGATTACCAACAGGTGTATAAAGACCGAGTGGTGGCTTATGGCGATCGCCTCACCCCTGGGATCTATGAGGTTCATTATTTGGCGCGATCGGTTACCCCCGGTTCCTATCTTTGGCCGGGAGCCGAAGCTCATTTACAATATGCTCCAGAGGAGTTTGGCCGCAATGCATCGTCTACGTTGCTCATCAGTAGTAATTAACCTGAGTTTTGGATAAGCTGAAATCCTTATTCTATTGTTGTCTGTAATTCCCATTCCTTGGTCAAAGAAGCGATCGCTTAACATACATTTTTTGTATTATCTCATCGTCACTCTCACCAGAGGGAATTTGAATTGAGGATAGGGGGATTCCTAATTCTTCCTCATCCTCTTCATCAAGAGAATGGAAAGGTAGATAATCATCTTGGAATAATTCTGAGTTTGCTTCCTCTTCACTTTTATACTTGTATCTATATCCTGTTGCGGATAACATTTCAGCCGTTCCATCTTCATATACTTGGATACGTGCCCAAAGTAAATCTGGAAATTCTGTATCGGCAAGCCACCAAGTTTCTTTAAGAACATTTGAATTCATTTCTCCTCCATATTTCTAATCAGAAAATGCCACAAACCGATCCCTACCCATCAGACCTTGATGATTGCGTAACCCAATGGTTTAAGATCGATCGCCTAATCTCAGAAATGTTCTGCCTTGATTTCCAGCGCGATCGAGTGGATGAAACCATTAAAAAGATTGAGAGCGAACTTCACAGAAAAGTACCGATCGCTTTGCGAAATTGGCTAGGATTTGCCCAATCTTCCTGGCAACTTGAACCCTTTGGGTTCACATTTCGGGACTCTCTTGAAGTTGCAAGGATGAGAGATTGCGAATCTTATCAAATTCTGTGTCAAGCTGAACAAGATATGAGCTGGGCGGTTAAGTATTCCGATTTTGACCTTGAAGATCCTTCAGTTTATCTCTATTATCTCGATTTTGAATCACCCAAGCCTCGTTTTGTTGAAGCGGGTCAGTGGTCACCCACTATAGCGAGCTTTATGCTGGACTACCTTTTTACCTACACTACTTCTTGGCATGGTGGTTTCTCCGTTGAGTTGGAGAAAATAGACCTTTCAGTCATTGAACAGGAAACGGGAGCGCTTCGCTCATTCGGTCATCTGAAGTGGAATTTTTGGGAAGGTATCTTACTCCATATATCTCAACCCTATATATTTGAGGAAGAAGAAAATTGGGAGTGCGAAACTCTTCATATCGAGTTACTACAGCCTCAGAGCTTTAACGCTCTACCTGCCTCGATCCAACAAGCATTTTTTCAGGCAGGTTGTGTCTCTAATAACTTGATTGAATTGATTGATGTCCCCGACAAAATTCTAAGGAAATGACATGCTCCCGTGCCCTGAGCGGAGTCGAAGGGCACGAGGGAAGACCGAGGTTTAAATATCCAAATCAGCCAGGTTTAATTTGGGTCCGTAGGTTTCGATAAACTCGCGACGGGGAGCGACCCGATCGCCCATTAACACCGTGAAAATACGGTCTGCCTCGGCTGCATCTTCAATTTCTACCCGTTTCATCATCCGGGTTTCCGGGTTCATGGTGGTATCCCACAACTGAGCGGGCATCATTTCACCCAACCCTTTAAACCGTTGGATGTTGTAATTGGCATTCTCCGGGAATTGGCGAATCTGCTCTTGTAATTCGCGATCGCTATAACAATAGTAATGCCGCTTGCCGCGCTCCAACTTATACAACGGCGGACAAGCAATATAGATATAGCCTTGGTCTACCAAATCCCGTTGATAGCGATAGAAAAAGGTTAACAGCAGGGTGCGAATATGGGCCCCGTCCACGTCAGCATCGGTCATAATCACCACCCGATGGTAACGCAACTGTTCGGCATTAAAGTCTTCTCCCTTAATCCCTAAACCCAATGCCGTAATCAAGGATTGGATTTCATTATTTTTGTAGATCTTGGCATCATCGGTTTTCTCGATATTCAAGATTTTACCGCGCAAGGGCAAAATCGCTTGAAATCGGCGATCGCGTCCTTGTTTAGCCGAGCCGCCCGCACTATCTCCCTCAACCAAAAAAATCTCCGACTCTGCCGGATCTCTGGTACTACAATCTGCCAATTTACCTGGCAATGTCGAACTTTCCAACACTGACTTGCGGCGCACCAATTCCCTCGCTCGACGAGCCGCTTCTGCCGCATTAAATGCCTGAATCGCCTTTTCTAGAATTGCATCCCCCACTGCTGGGCGAAACTCCAGAAACTCATTCAAATATTCTCCCACCAGGGAATCCACAATTCCGCGTACTTCCGTATTTCCCAGCTTGGTTTTCGTCTGTCCTTCAAATTCTGGATCGGGAACCTTAACTGAAATCACACCCGTTAAGCCTTCCCGGATATTTTCCCCCGCCAGATTAGCATTATTATCCTTCAACTTATTCCGTTTGCGAGCGATCGCATTCATCGTCCGCGTCAGCACCGTCTTCAACCCTTCCAAATGGGTTCCCCCATCAATGGTACGAATATTATTGGCAAATCCCAACAAATTATCCGAATACGCATCCGTACACCACTGAAGCGCTACCTCCACCTGCACATCATTCTTCTCGGCATTCATATAAATGATTTCTTCGTGCAGAGGATTTTTTTCCCGATTAATATACGCCACATATTCTTGAATGCCCCCATCATACTTGTAGCTCTCCACCTTTGGCTCGTCCAAGCGATGGTCAGAAAACGTAATTTTTACCCCCGCATTCAGATACGCCAACTCCCGCAACCGACGGGATACCGTATCGTATTCAAACTCAATCCCTGTAGTAAAAATCTGCTCATCCGGGCGAAACTGAACCGATGTTCCGCTACGCGCTTCCGTCTGTTTAGTGGGGACTAATTCTGTTACCGGAACCCCCCGTTCGTAGCGTTGGGTATGACGGACTTTTTCCCGATAAACGGTCACCTCTACCCATTCGGAAAGAGCGTTGACGACGGAAACCCCAACCCCATGTAACCCTCCAGACACCTTATATCCGCCGCCGCCAAACTTACCACCTGCGTGCAATACCGTCATTACGGTTTCCAAAGCGGACTTTCCTGTGCGAGGATGGATATCGGTGGGAATTCCTCGCCCATCATCGGCAACCGATACAGAACCATCGGCATTGAGGTCAACTTCAATATGGGTACAATATCCGGCTAGAGCCTCATCGATAGCATTGTCCACAACCTCGTACACTAGATGATGGAGTCCTCTAGGGCCGGTGGAACCGATATACATTCCGGGTCGTTTCCGAACGGGTTCCAATCCTTCGAGAACTTGAATCTGTTCGGCGCTATAACTACTGGTCATGTGAAGTTATCTCCTGGTGTACGGGCTATCAACGACCCGATAAGCTAGTAAACGACAAAATACTCCAAAATTATAGCACAAAAGGGTTATAGACTGCACTAAGGCAGTTTAATAAGAACTTTATGAGGGGGATGCACCTAGTGAAACCAGGACTGATTGCGATTTGCGGGCCGACGGCTACGGGAAAATCGAAATTGGCGATCGCCTTAGCGAAGCATTTACAGACGGTCATTCTGGGGGCGGACTCGCGCCAAATTTACCGCGAGTTTGATATTGGTACAGCCAAACCATCTGCTGGCGAACTTCAGCAGGTTCCCCATTATCTAATTAATATCTGCAATCCACAAGAGGTGTTTACAGTTGCGGAGTATCAAGAGCAAGCACAAAGCCTCATTGAGCAGTTTCAGCAGCAAGGTAAAATTCCCCTATTAGTTGGTGGAACGGGGTTATATATTCGCTCCATTATCGCTGGAATGAAGATTCCTAGGGTTGCACCTCAGCCAGAATTGCGATCGCAACTTCAAGCACTTTCCCAACCTCAATGTTACGCCATGCTGCAACAAGTCGATCCCCAAGCCACCCAAAAAATCCATCCTAACGATGAGGTGCGTACCCTGCGCGCCCTAGAAGTTTTTTATGTCACCGGCATTCCCATTTCCGCTCAACAAGGAGAAAACCCACCCAGCTATCCCATCGTGCAAATTGGTTTAGACTGCTTTGAAGGAGAACATTTGCGCGATCGAATTGCCCAACGCACCGCCAAAATGATCGAGCATGGCTTAGTTGAAGAAGTGCAAAAACTCTGTGACAAGTATGGCTCAGACTTACCCTTACTCGAGACATTAGGCTATCGGGAAATCAAGCAATATTTAGCCGGAGAAATTGATTTAGAAACTGCTCAAGAATTAACCATTGTTCATACCCGCCAATTTGCCAAACGTCAGCGCACTTGGTTTCGATCCAATCCTCAGATCCAATGGTTCGATTCTGAAGATCCAGAGTTAGTTAAAAAAGTGATAGAATGGATTGAAAAGAATTAGAATTATGCCCAAAATAATAAACCCAGAACAACTATTTATGACTTATTTTCAGAAAAATGAAGTCGATCGACTGAACGAACTCGATCAACAGGGTGAACTACTTCAATTTCGCAATCAAGTAACACGACATAATTTCTTATACTTTAGTCCTTTAATGCTCGATCGACTTAGGGAGGGTTTGGATATTCGAGCCATTTTACTGTATTGGCCACCTCGTCGGACATCTCCTCAAGAGTCCGATGGTAAACATCTGTACTATTTATATTGGTGTAATGGAGAAGATCTAGATCTTGTGGATAAAAAAGTTGACAAAAATACATTTGGTGATGAAGATTTTAGATACTCTGTAGTCACTCGAAACAACTCTAAAACAATATGCTTTGAATGCAATTACATATGGGATACATTAGTTGCAGAATCACAGTGGTATGGGTATAAAAATGGAGTAGGTAGAGTAAAATCTTTGCTAAATTCATTTGAATGCTGTCCTAGTTGTGGAAAGACATTCAGAATACCAGTTGTCAAAACTTTTGGACTAACCCTCAATCAAGATGAATTAAAACGCCAATTAAAATTAGATTAAGATAACCAATGCTGAGGATCAACTGGTTGCAGCAGGGTATTCTAGATAAATTCCTGCACGGCTAACGGCCTCATCTGATAGTAGAGGTACATCGGGTTTGACACAAGCTGCAAAGGTATCGGTAAGCTGTTTAACCCTTGAATTAAACGCTTCAATACTAGTAGGAGTTGGAGGTTGGCTTAAAAGGCGATCGCGCCAGCGATGCGGAGCATTATCGCGCTCTTCTAGAAGTTGCAAAGCAGCTTGAACGACTTCATCAGCAGTTGAGTAGCGATCGCTTTTGAGTTTTTCGAGGATAGCGCGATGGGTTTCTGGTTTTAAGACTATAGTCATGATTCTTAACTACCGACTTTGACTTCTTCTAATGATAGCGCAGACTATTGTCATCGGAAAGAGCGATCTCAGTCGATGCTACACTTAGAGTGAAGTCTATCGGATAAGACCTATTCTATTGCTATTCTAAGTCGCAAAATTTCACTACCCAATCAAGATCCAGCCGAATGAAAATATCATTTGATTTAGATGACACGCTCATTTGTTGGCAATTACATTCAAGATATGAGCCTAATGCAGTTCCACTCTTATTGAGATTATGGTTTAATGAACCTTTGCGATTTGGGACTTGCAATCTCATCAGACAACTCAAAAAAGAGAGACATGAAATATGTGTTTACACAACTTCATATCGTTCTCTTATTTATATACGTTTATTCTTCTGTTTTTATGGCATTCATATAAAAGAAGTGATTAATCAAAAAGTTCACGATCTGTATTTCCAGAAATATAAAATTTATCCTTATCCCAGCAAAAATCCCAAAGCATTTGGCATAGATCTTCATGTCGATGATTCTGAAGGAGTTCAATTAGAAGCAGCACAGTATTATTTCAAGGTGGTTATCATATCTCCCCTAGATAATAACTGGGCAAAAAAAGTTCTGGATGCCGTAAGAAAATTTGAAAGAGAGTTCAATTTGGTTGGTTTTGGGAAACCGTGATAAGACGACAATCGACTAACGTCATTGTAGTTAATGCTAAACTAGATCAAATCTATCGGGTAAGAAAATGACAGAAATTACTACAACAGAATTACCAGAAACCTTACAAAATCTACTGATAGAAGTTGAACAGACAAAAATTCCGCTCACGATTCTTCATGAAGGAAAACCCTTAGCCATTGTTTATCCTGCCACTAACCCAATTGAACGTCCGAGCTTTGGCGTAATCAAAGGTACGGGTGAAATTTTAGGAGATATCATTGAGCCAGTTGCTGAAGCTTGGGATGTTTTGGCATGAAAATTTTGCTCGATACCCATATTTGGATTTGGTACTTACTCGGCGATCAACGATTACCCATACACATGCAAACGGTAATTGCCGATCCCAAAACTCAACTCTGGCTGAGTCCGATTAGTATTTGGGAAACGCTTGTTTTATCAGAAAAAGGACGAATTTCTTTACAACCTGATGCTAATACATGGGTGGATTTCGCTTTACAGTCCCTACCCACTCATGAGGCAAAACTCAATTATGCCATTGCTATTCTCAGTCGCAAGATTGCAGTCCGTCATCAAGATCCAGCCGATCGATTTATTGCTGCGACAGCTCTTCAGTATGGATTAACATTGGCTACAGTTGATGCTCATCTGACAGGACATTCATGGTTGCCAACCCTTTGATTTGAAGATATCATTAGTATCAACAAGATAAATCAGAGATTATGGGTGTTCTTGATAAATTCCCGCACAGCTAACCGCGTTGTGGAAGTTACTATCGGAAGGGTTGGAATCAGACACGATTGTTGGGTTTATTATTCTTGTGATTGTCTAGTCTTCAGGTCTTCAAGAGCATTGCCAAGAGCTTCTGCTGCTGCTTCTTGACCTTTTTTAGCTTGGCGTTGAATGTCTTCGCGAGTGAGGTAACCTTGAGCTTCTTTGTGACTATTTTTAAGGGATTCTAAGCGATGTTGCATGGCGATCGCCTGGTCAAAGTTGCGTATGATTAATGCGGGAGTATGAGGATTGAGATCTCTGACGCGAATGCGGTGCGCTCTAACCAATTCAGAAATCGACGCTGTTCCCGGAAGTTGCTGGCGCTCGATTTTGGGAAATGGCGAGCTATTGTCAAAACCTTTAGTATTAGACGTAGTCAGAAATGTTCCATCTTCAAATTCAGATTCTAAGTCTACAGTTTTACCGCCTTTGGGCGCTAAACCGATCGCCTGAAGGGCTTTGACTAATAAGGGTAAAGGAAAATGAAAAATTCCAGCTACCGTACGGCGATCGCGACTGAGCATCACCCGAATCAAAACATGGGGTTGGCTTCGGTTGGCTTTAGAGATCGTCAGATCTTCCATATCTGCCAGTTTCTCAAAACCTAAGCGTTCTAATTGCCTTTGTGTCTGCTTATAAAACTTCAAATCGAGATGGGAAAAATCTCCAGCATCAACCCGCACAAATTCATGGTGCTGAGAGTAGATTTTCTTCTGATAATCTAGTAATTCTTGGGCAGTTTCATTGGGAGATAGAGTCGAGCGACTTGCATTTTGCAACATCAACCAACCCATGATGAGCGTCCAGATACTACCGGAAATGGGAATACCAAACACAACCAGTGGAACATTCAGCAGGGAGAGCATACCGATCGCCACACCGAAACCACCAATGATCTGTCCCATACGACTGGCAAACACTGCACCGCGCTTCGGTTTACCCGTAATTTTCCACACCACCGCCTTGAGGATATGGCCTCCATCCAGGGGCAAACCGGGAATTAGGTTAAAAAGGCCTAAAACCAGGTTAATGTAGGCTAGAAAGCCAAAAATGAGAGCTAAGGGGGCACTCAAGGGAACGGCGATACTGGCTATGGCAGTCAATAGTACAATTACAGTAAACAGACCAAAGAGGATTAAATTTACTCCAGGACCGGCGATCGCCACCCAAAAGGCTGCACTAGGAGTTTTTGCTTCTTTCTCAAAAGTCGCTAGTCCCCCAAACAGAAATAACGTAATAGATTTAACTCCCATCCCCTGACGCATCGCCACCAGACTATGACCGAGTTCGTGGGCTAAAACGGAAGAAAAGAGCAGAAAAGCAACTCCTAAGCCTAAAATCCAAGGTAAAGCTACACCCAGTTGGGGAAACGCATAACTTAGGGTAGCTGCATAGTTGAACGTCACTAAACCGACAATCAGAAACCAGGATGGATGAATATAGAAGGGAATACCAAAAAGACTGCCCACACGAATATTGCCGTTCATTAAGATACCTCTGATTTTAAGATTGCATCGCATTGGGGGAAACGTAGCCTTGAGTATATTTTCATCTGAATATCCACTAATTTCTGATTAATGTAGGCTAGAAATGCCAAAATCAAGGTTAAACGAAGACTCAGGGGAGTAGGCATAGCTATGATAATCAACCATGCTATGACCATCAACAGACCAAAGAGGATTAAATTGACCGCAGGACTTGCGATCGCCACCCAGAAAGCTTCACTAGGTGTTTGCGGTACATTTTCATTGATTACCTGGACTTGATATCAATACTTGTTGGGAAAATAATCCATATCTCATACCAAATCCGGATAGTATCACTGACCAAGGAATTGTAGTCCAGCGATCGCGAGTGGGTTCAGAAACCCGTTTTGCCGCTTCACCAATAATTGAAAGTCTCCGAATTATCGCATCTTACAATTGTAAATCAGTCACTAAATCTTCCCGCGATCGCCTAGAAATATATTCTCTCACGATTTCTGCCGATTGCAACATATCAAGCAAAGATTGAACACCCCGTTCTATAAATCACCTGTGCAGAAGATAGAATAGCTTGGCAACGCATAGTATGCTTCTGTTTACCAAAAAGGGGGAGTTGTTAGACTCCCCCTTGAAACTTGGCCTTAAGATTCAGGAGAAACCCAAGGGCAAGGCATTAATGAATCCGCTTTTAGTAAGCTAGACCCATGCTGCGGGTAGTTTCCGCGCCTAAGTAAACCCGGATACTTAAAAAGTCAGTAGGACAAGCGGTTTCACAGCGCTTACAGCCCACACAGTCTTCTGTGCGAGGGGAAGAAGCGATCTGTCCGGCTTTGCATCCATCCCAAGGAACCATTTCTAGCACATCTAAGGGACAAGCACGTACACACTGGGTACAACCAATGCAGGTATCGTAGATTTTTACTGAATGAGACATTGAATAATAACTCCCAACAACAGTTTGATAGTGATATGCTCTCACACTTATCAACAAAGGATAAGGTGTAGACAGCCCAGTCAGTTCTAGATGGTTCTAGAATGCCAACCAAGTAGTTGAGAACGGAATGCTTTAGCCGCTCTATGGTTTGACCCGTTTAAGTTAGTCCAGTGTTATACCGGATCAAAGCTTAGTTTAGCGCAGGGGTTCAACTCAAAGAAACAAAAGGATGAGAAACTTTAAACAACTTGACAATTAGCGATCGCCAAAACCCGAAGGAAAAATTGCTCAATCTCTTGTTAAAACTAGGATAGAGGCGGATTGTCTACCATCGGCCTAAAATGGATGGCGATCGAGATTTCCCTCCAAGAGTCAAATTTTGGTGATAAAGCGCGATATACTCCTGTCGGTAGTCTGGTTGATTAGTCATGGTAGCAGTAGCAATCTTAGCGGCAGGACGGGGAACTCGAATGAAATCGGAGTTACCCAAAGTCTTACATCCCCTAGGAGGACGGTCTTTAGTTCAACGAGTACTTGAGAGTTGTCACCTCATTTCTCCCGTGCGTCAGTTTGTGATTGTGGGATATCGGGGGGATCTGGTTCAGGACTCTCTTACGGATGTACCGGGATTGGAGTTTGTCACCCAAAGTCAACAGTTGGGAACCGGTCATGCAGTTCAGCAGGTTCTACCCTATTTAGAAGGATTTACCGGGGATTTACTGGTGCTTAATGGGGATGTGCCCTTATTACGACCAGAAACGATTAGTCATTTACTGGCAACCCATAAGAGCGAAGGCAATGGCGCGACGATTTTAACCGCCCAGCATCCCCATCCCAAAGGATATGGGCGAGTCTTTTCGGATAGCGATAATCTGCTGCAACAAATTGTCGAAGACCGGGATTGTACGACGGCTCAACGGCAAAATCGGCGGATTAATGCGGGAGTCTATTGCTTTAATTGGCCGCAACTGGCCCAGGTTTTACCTCAGTTAAAGTCAGAGAATGACCAGCAAGAGTATTATTTAACCGATGCAGTCAATTATTTAGACCGGGTGATGACCTTAGATGTGGAGGATTATCAGGAGATTTTAGGGATTAATGACCGTAAACAGTTGGCAACAGCCCATCAGATTCTGCAAGACCGGATTAAGGAGGAGTGGATGAAGGCGGGGGTAACGTTGATCGATCCCGATAGTATTACGATTGATGATACGGTACAGATTGGTTCGGATGTGGTAATTGAACCGCAAACTCACCTTCGTGGAAACACGGTGATTGGGTCGGGTTGTCGGATTGGGCCAGGGAGTTTGATTGAGAATAGTGAGATTGGGGAACAGGTGACGATTCTCTATTCGGTGATTAGTGAGAGCTGCGTAAAATCTAGTACGAGAATTGGCCCCTATGCTCATTTGAGAGGGCAGGCCGAGATTGGAGCCGGTTGTCGGGTGGGTAATTTTGTGGAGATTAAGAAGTCCCAAGTGGGCGATCGCACGAATATAGCCCATTTGTCCTATATTGGAGATGCCCAACTCGGTCAACAGGTGAATGTGGGTGCCGGCACGATTACGGCCAATTATGATGGCTATCAAAAGCATAAAACGGTAATTGGCGATCGCACGAAAACCGGTTCTAATAGTGTCCTAGTCGCTCCCATTACCATCGGTGAAGATGTCACCATTGGAGCCGGATCGGTGGTCACCAAAGATGTCCAAAATGATGCTCTAGTTGTCGCCCGCGCTCCCCAAAAAGTGCGTCCCGGATGGCGACCGAAGGGGGTTTCTAAGGATGAAGAGATGGGGGGATAGGGGGACACGGAGACACGGAGACACGGAGACACGGAGACACGGAGACATGGAGACATGGAGACATGGAGACACGGAGACACGGGGACACGGAGACACGGAGACACGGGGACATGGAGACATGGATATTTTCCCCATTCCCCATTCCCCATTCCCCATTCCCCATTCCCTAGCACGAAGCACTTAACTAAACACTTGGAACATCTCAGATAAAACTGTGTTAGAAAAGAGGAAGCCTTCTGGATCGCTCAGAGAGATCTGACCTGTTGAAGGTAAGGGTTGTCCAGGAAGCCAAGGTTGTCCATTCGGGGTGTTGAGGTTAATCCATCCTTGTTGATAGTAGGGATACCAACTTGGACTCAACTGTTGCAAAGGAGGATAACCAAATTGATGGGTTAAGGTCTTTAAAGATAGACCTTCTGCAAGCCGAAGACCGAGCATCAGAGTTTCTAGAAACTTTTCGGTGGACGAGAGAGGAGGAGTGTCCATCACTCCCCCATCTTGCAGCCATTGATAGTAAGTTTTTCGGGTGCGGGGTCGAATAAATCGGATACCATCAATGTAACTAGCCGCTCCCATACCCCAGCCATAGTAGGGCTGGTTGCGCCAATAGACACGGTTGTGGCGACAGTGATATCCGTGGCGAGCGTAGTTAGAAATTTCATAGTGATCGTAACCAGCTTGCCTTAAGATTTGGGAAGTTAAGCGATAGAATTGGGCACTACTGTCATCGCTGGGAAGGATTAGTTTTCCTGCTTCATAGCGCCGCTCAAAGACAGTCATTGGTTCGACAATCAGGTCATAGATGGAGAGGTGGGGCGGGGAAATATCGAGGACGATTTGTAGGGTTTTTTGCCATTGTTCAGAGGTCTGCTCGGGTAAACCAGAGATCAGGTCTATACTGAAGTTATCAACAGATGCTTGATGGAGGAGATCGATCGCCTGATAAATTTCGTGGACAGTATGCGATCGCCCACAAAGTTTTAAAAGGTGCTCATCAAAGGACTGTACACCTAAACTAATCCGATTGACTCCTAGAGCGAGAAAACCTTGTAACTTTTTGAGATCGAAGGTTCCGGGGTCAATTTCCATGGAAATTTCGGCAGTGGAGGTTAACCCAAAGTGGCGATCGAGGGTGGTTAACAGTTGCTCGAGTTGACTGACACTGAGCAAGGATGGGGTTCCCCCCCCAAAAAACACCGTCTCTAAGGATGAACCGCGAGGGGGAGTCTGTTCAATTTCAGAACTTAAGACCTCGATATAGTGAGACATGGCTGGGGAATTGTCCCCCCAACGGCGATCGCCCACCACAGAAATGGCAAAATCACAGTAGAAGCAGCGACGACGACAAAAGGGAATGTGAAGATAAGCTGAACGGGGAATAACGAAAGATTGTTCTTGATGCTCCATGAGACCTTTCACCCCAGTTCGGTTTGCCGTCTTATGGATCGACAGCCTTGTGTATCGATCTCTTATAATATGGTTTATCTCTACCCTTTATGGCAATGAGTTTAGGGGGTTGATTCAGACCCCTCAATATCTTTCGTTCCCAATCAGGTCAAATGATGATTGACGCAATTATTATCATATCCTTTATCTTAGCAGGAATCGGTATCGGTTTCTACGGCGTGGAATTGCTTCCAACCCCAGTGTTAGACCAAGTGAGTAATCAAGATGGTCTGCGATCGGTCACCGCTGGATTTGCTGCCCTCATTATGGGAGCGGTTGGGTTATTTGTGCAAACCTCCTATCGGCGTTTAGAAGCGCAAGTGCGACAAATGCCGGTAGAAGTTCTCCTGACCCGTTCCATTGGTTTAGTCGTTGGTCTATTAGTCGCTAACCTGATGTTAGCGCCCCTGTTCCTGCTACCTATTCCGAAAGAATTTGGCTTCATTAAACCCTTGGTTGCCGTATTAGGCAGTATCCTGTTTGCCTTCTCCGGTATTTCCCTGGCAGATACCCATGGCCGGTCATTTTTACGACTCATTAATCCTCATAGTATGGAAAGCCTATTACTGGCTGAGGGAACCCTCAAACCTGCCACCACAAAAATTGTGGATACCAGTTGTATTATTGATGGTCGCCTGGAAGAATTACTCGCTACAAAATTTATTGAAGGGCAACTTCTCGTGCCTCAATTTGTCTTACAAGAACTGCAACTGGTGGCGGATGCGGGCAACGATCAAAAGCGGATTCGGGGTCGTCGAGGCTTAGAAATTCTCAACCGCATTCGCGAAACCTATCCAGATAAAATTGTTATCCACCCAGCCGATTATGAAGAGATTGCGACTGTGGATGCTAAGTTGGTGCATTTAGCGCAAGAAATTAACGGCACATTGCTCACCAATGATTACAATTTGAATCAGGTTGCGAGTTTACAAGAGGTGTCTGTCCTCAATATTAACGATCTCGCCCAAGCTATGCGTCCGGCTTATTTACCTGGTGACGATCTGGACTTAAAAATTATTAAGCAAGGTCGGGAACCACAACAAGGGGTAGGATATTTGGACGATGGCACAATGGTCGTTGTGGAAGAAGGGGGGCAGTATATTGGGGTGGAATTGCGCGTGGTTGTTACGGGCGCTCTGCAAACTTCGGCAGGACGGATGATTTTTGCCCGTCCTCAAGTTTCTGCGATCGCGTAAAATTAGGAGGAAAATTCCATCTCGATCATTAAACAGCGAAAAGAGGGATAACTCTTATTCATCGACAAGCGATAAGAGTAACTGATAACGGTATAACGCCACCGGGGTGGAGATGGCGCGGAAATACTCTGGATCTTGGGGGGAGAGATAAATGGCGGTAATTTGATCGGCTTCAACCTCACCCGTTTTACTCAATCGATGATAAGCCGTGGTGGTTTCAACTTCGTTTAAGTAAATCTGCCCTTGGCTGCGAAACACTTGTTGAGCTACTTCTGTACTGATAAAGTCGTTATCATTGGGGTTTTCTGTCGCTCGTCCAGTGACCAGAGATACTAATTGGCGATCGGAACCAAAGCGAATAATTTGCCGATTGGGATCGTCAGGATCGACCTTAACCGATCGCAACACTCCCTCGCCTAAATAAGCACTAGCAATATGGGAGCCATTAAATTCCCGATCCGCCACAATAGGGTTGAGAATCTGATTCAACGTTTTTCCCCACGACCAACCGGAATCTCCCTGAAACGGTAATACCCATTCACTCGCGGGTTGAAACCGCACCTCAAACTCGATGGGTTGATGCAAATATTGCTGATTTCCTTCAAAACCAGGGGTGACTAAATCTGGTGCTAAGGGGGCGACCATGTCTTCTAAGGTACTGGTTACTTCCCAAGTCCCTTCCATCCAGTCAGGATAAATCAAGTCCCCTGTGGCTGCCATTACAGGGGGTTTGCTATCCCAATGGGGAAACTGTTCCAGGCGATCGCCTAAAGGCCCTGCCCAAACTGGCGTGGCGATCGCCATCCACAGCAAAACCGTCACCCAAAACCCCCTAAAGAGCCGTTTCATAGCGCTCATAAGCCGTTACAATTCCTTGTACGATGACCCGGTAAATCTGTTTGCGTTAAATATCTCGTCACCACCATCGGCGATCGAAATCCAAATCTTAGTTAACACCATCTTCATCTGTGCCCCAGTCGTATTTTGAGCCTCATCGACAATAATAAACGAATTATTCAAACTGCGAGCCTACATATAAGCCAACAGGGTATGCTGGTTTACATTACCTGTCCAGTGAATAGGAGATCTAACGATGCAAACCATCCCGTAATGTGATATGATATGCTCTAAACTCCTAGGTACTTAAATCCTTCAGGACATGACTATCAAAATAGCTGTTGCTGGACATACTAACACAGGTAAAACCACTCTAATCACAACTTTGATTCGGCAATATACAGGTCAAATTAGAGATGCTGCAAATGTAACTTCATGTGGGAAAGCTTAATTATTATGAAAGTCTTCAAGCTGATTTTATTGATTGTCCTGGATTCCAATATCCTTCAATCGCTCTAGATTATTTGGATGGTCAAACTTTATCACCAAGAAACCAAGGTAGAGTGAAACACGATATTGAAGCAATTCCTTTCATCAAGAACAGTAATGTTGTGTTGTATGTAGCCAGTTTAAGTACTGTTCCAGACGACACCCATGAGGATGAGATAGATGTTGTGACCAGGATTAATGGGAAGGTAGTGGGCATTGTCAACCAATATCACAAGAATTTTCGAGGAAGTAGCAGGGAAGAAGTAGATAATCGATGCAAGCTATGGACTGATTTATTGTATAAGAAAGGAGTGAGCAATGTTATTGTGTTTGATGCCCACTGGGATTATAGAGATAAGGAGAAAAAGATATATGATGCTGTTTATCAATTGCTGGAAGATCGATTAAAAGACGACTTTTACAGTGGATTGAAGCAATTTAAGGAACGGATGAATAGTATCAAGAGAAAATCATATGAACTTGCTGCTGAAAGTCTAGAAATACTTCAAGCATTTAAAAAATCATTCCTGAAGAAGGAATATCAAGATAATTATTCAGAATGTGTAGATGAATTTCAGAGAGTCGTCTATAAAGAAACTATCGGCTTGATAAAGTTCGTGAGTGATTTGTATAGCGTTGCAGCAGAGTACCCTAACGAATCCATATCAGACCTGCTATCAGAGATCAGAAAAACAAATAGAATGGATTTATATCAAAGACTCAACTTAGGTGCCAGTGCCTCAACAGTTATGGCAGGTATTGGTGCTATTTTTGGTGCAGTCTTAGGTGCTGTAGTAACAGGTAGTCTCAGTGGCGGTTTAGCTACAGTTCCGGGGGCAATCGAAGGAGCTAAAATCTTTAGCGCTCTGGGAGTTGCTGGCACTTTACGCATCTTTTCCGATGACGGAGATCGCATTAAGATAGTATTGCCCTCAGAAAAACTAGAGGATTGCTTTAAAATGTTTTGTTCTATTATCTGGGGCATACAATACAATGGTTTTGGTCGGGGTAAAGACTGGTCAGAAATAGAAATCAAAGAAATGGCAAGCATTATAGAAAAAATCACAACAGATTTATCATCAATGGATTGGACAACAGTCAATCGCAGTGATATAGTGAAATTTGCGGAGCTAGTATTTTCTGAACTAGAAAAATCTCCTCTCTAGTTATGGTAAGAAGGGAGGAGAGATGAGCAAAAAACAAAAACTGTTACGGCAAGTTCTAAACAATCCTAAAAATGTTAGCTTCAAAGATATAGTGAGCCTGCTTGAAGCATTTGGCTTTACTCTAGATCGGATTAATGGTAGCCACCATATCTTTACCCATCCAGACATTTCTGAACTCGTTAATATTCAGAACGTTAAAGGGAGTGCCAAACCCTATCAAGTCCGGCAATTTTTAACCTTAGTCGAAACCTACAACTTAAGTTTAGAGGATAATGTATGAAGGATTATCATATTAATATTTTCTACAGCGAAGATGATGAAGGATACATTGCGGATATCCCCGATTTGCAATTTTGTTCTGCCTTTGGTGCAACCGCGACTGAAGCCCTCCAGGAATTAGAAATCGCTAAACAGGCATGGCTAGACACAGCGAGATCGCAAGGCAAGCCTGTTCCTCAACCCACCTATCGACCTATTATTTATCAACTCAAAACTGCCTCATAAAACTCACGATATGACAATTTGTCGTATCGTGCGAACCAGACTTTTGCCCAGCGCCAAGCGCTCTATCCCCCTTAAAGAGCCTTTTCATAGCGCTCATAAGCCGTGACAATCCGTTGTACCAAAGGATGACGCACCACATCCGCTTGGGTCAATTTACAAAATCCAACCCCATCCACATTCTTTAAAATATCTTCTGCCACCACCAACCCCGATCGCTGATTTCCGGGTAAATCCGTTTGCGTCACATCCCCCGTCACCACCATCCGCGATCGAAACCCCAACCGCGTTAACACCATTTTCATCTGCGCTGGGGTCGTATTCTGAGCCTCATCAACAATAATAAATGAATTATTCAAACTCCGACCCCGCATATACGCCAACGGAGCCACTTCAATCACCCCTCGCTCCATCAAACTGGCAATTTTCTCCGGCTCAATAAACTCATAGAGGGCATCATACAGCGGGCGTAGAAACGGATTGACCTTCTGTTGGAGATCTCCAGGTAAAAATCCCAACTTTTCCCCCGCTTCTACTGCTGGACGAGTTAAAATCAACCGCTCATACTGGTTATCCAGCAGCGCTCTAACCGCCAGAACTGCCGCCAAATAAGTTTTTCCCGTTCCTGCCGGGCCAATACAAAACGTCAGATCCTGAGTCCGCACGGACTCCACATAACGCTTCTGGGCAAAGGTTTTCGCTCGAATCTCCTCGCCGCGACGGGTACGAGCGAGGACATTTTTCTTCAAATCCTGATGTTCATCCTCTCGCCCCGTATCCAGAGCATGACGAGCCGTGAGGACATCGACACCAGAGAGCAACTTACCTTTCCCCCAGAACTCTTCGAGCGATCGCACCAAAGCCGAACACAACTCTACTTGTTTCGCTGTACCCGAAATCAGCAACTCCTGCCCCCTCAGCACCACAGTTGCCCCGGTTTGTCTACTGAGGATTTTCAGATTTTCGCCCTGAACTCCCGACAATGCGATCGCACTATCGGGACTGGGCAGTTCAATGATTACTGGTTCATTGCTCATAATTCACCACAATTGGAGCAACCCCTAGCAAGTCGTCTAGTTCTCATTGGCGATAAGGCCCTTGAACTCGACGCGGTTCGGGTCGCGATCTCCTTCGTGGTTTATCTCGACTCTCTCGAACTCGAGCCTCTTCATGAGTCCCATGGCGTTCATGGCGATCGTCAGACACATGGAACCCACCATACACATCCAAATAAGCCGACTGTCCAGCCGCTTGAGCTGCCGTAGACAGCACCGTTCGGATCGCTTCTATATTGCGGCCACCTCGGCCATAGACCTTCGCCTTATCCTTCGGCGAAAACGCCACTCGTATCCAGACCAGAGGTTTACTCGTAGACCTCTCACAATCGAGCTTCAACTCCTCTGGAAACTCTAGAAACGGATGAATCAGCATCCGCACCAACTCCAAATAATCTGGCGTTGGTAAAGTCGATTGTGGGGTCACCTCATTAGTTTTCGGGGGTTGTTGCTTTGAGTTGTTCAAAGACATTCGCTTTTTCAAGGATGTTACGCACAGTATCAGTCGGTTGAGCGCCTTGTTTTAAGCGCCGTACAATTCCCGGCACATCAAGGCGAGTCTCATCCGTTCTTGGATTATAAAATCCCAACTCTTCCAAAGGACGAGCTTCCCGACGAGTCGTACTGGGCATCGCCACAATCCGATAGCTCACTTCCCGTTTTTTGCCAAATCGTTTCAATCGTAACTTGATCATCGCTTTCCTTCAGCAGTATGCTTTTCGATTTTAGACACTAAACTCCTAATCTTACCATTTTTTCACCGCTACACCCATAATTAACAATTCAGAATACAAATCCTCTCCGTACCTCCGTGTCTCTGTGGTTCATCCCCCTCATCTCATGTTCACCTTTTTAAGCTGGCCAAGCTACTACAACTGTCCAAATCCCTTCTTCTTCTTTTTCTTCTTCTTCTTGGGCGCTCCACCATAGCCTTGCCAACCGGGAGCAGGAGGCCGGCCGCCCCCAAACATCCCTGGCCCGCCACCGCCTCCAGGGAATCCTGCGGGTAAGCCGGGAAACTGGCCTTGCCCCATCTGTTGCATCATCGATCGCATCTTTTGGAAATCGCTCACCAACTTACTCACCTCCTTCTCCGAATGCCCAGACCCCTTGGCAATTCGCCGCCGCCGACTCGGAGAACTCGACAACAAATCCGGATTCTTACGCTCCTCAGTTGTCATCGAACCAATCATCGCCTCCGATCGCTTCAACTGCACCTCTCCCTGTTCCAATTGATCGGCATTCAACTTGCCCATCCCTGGAATCATCTTCATCAGACCCCCCAGAGACCCCATACTTTTCATTAACCGCGTCTGCTTGAGGAAATCGGTAAAATCAAACTGGGCCGAAAGGATCTTCTCCTGCATCTTCGCCGCATCCGCCAAATCCACCTCTTCCTGGGCCTTCTCCACCAGGGTCAGCACATCGCCCATGCCCAAAATCCGAGAAGCCATCCGATCTGGATAAAACGGTTGTAGAGCCTCTACCTTCTCCCCAACCCCAATAAACTTAATCGGTTGCCCCGAAATCCGCCGTACTGACAGCGCCGCACCGCCACGACTATCGCCATCCATCTTCGTCAGGATGGCCCCCGTGATGCCAATCTGTTCATGGAACGTATGGGTCAGATTGGCTGCTTCCTGACCCATCATTGCATCCACTACCAACAGCGTCTCATGGGGATTGACCACCGCCTTAATCTCGGCCAACTCCGCCATCATATCGGCATCAATTTGCAGCCGACCTGCCGTATCAATAATAACGGTGTCAATTCCCTCAACCTTCGCCTTTTCGACCCCTTGCCGGGCAATCTCTACCGGATTCGCATCTGCTCCCAGCTCAAACACCGGCACATCAATTTGTTTTCCCAGGGTAATCAACTGATCGATCGCCGCCGGACGATACACATCTGTGGCTACCAATTGACATGAGCGTTGCTGTTTGCGCAAATGCAAGGCCAACTTGGCCGAAGCTGTGGTTTTCCCCGTTCCTTGTAACCCTGCCATCAACACCACCGTTGGCGCAGGTTCCACCTGAGCTAGGAGGGCATTCTCTCCCCCCATCACTGTCACCAGCTCATCATGGACAATCTTGATAAACTGCTGATCCGGGCGTACCCCGCTCACCACTTCTGCCCCTTGAGCCTTGGATTCGACCTCAGCAATAAAATTCTTCACCACTTGCAGATTTACATCCGCTTCCAATAAGGCGCGACGGACTTCCCGCAGGGCTTCTTTAATGTTGCTCTGACTAATTTTATCTTGTCCCCGGAGGCTTTTCCAGGCAGACTCTAGGCGATCGGCGAGGGCATCAAACATAGACTAATAATCTATTGACTCAGGTTAAGTATTGTAGGCGCGATGGAAACGCAATGCGGCCATAGCTGACCTGAGAGCATTTTAGCGGAGGGTTTGGTTGGCTCGCAATCGAGTGCAACATTTAACCGAATCAAAGGCGATTTTCATACTATTTTCTTTATGATTTGTCAATCTAAACTTAGACAACTGTAAAAAATCTTTGAATTTCAGTAAAATTGCTCTACAATTCTGGTGCTTCGTATCTTAACCCCGTCACCTTAGATCAAACTATATGCTCTTAACCAAGTCCCGTCCTATTCCCACGACCCACACTACAGAGCGTACCATTGGGCGTAACTACCAAGGGTTAATCCTCCTACTGTTGATTACTCTGGGCTTGGTTGGAGGGATTGGGACTCGGTTAGTACATCTGCAACTGCTCCAAGGGAAAACCTACGAACAAGAAGCCAAACATAACCGCATTCGGGTGATTCCCAAACATCCTGGACGCGGTAAGATTCTCGATCGCCATGGCAAAATCCTCGCCGGTAGTAGTCTTTCCCACTCCGTCTATCTTTGGCCCCTCGCCAGTCGTAAAACCGAATGGCCCACCACGCTCCAACGACTCTCAGAAATCCTCAACATTCCCGAATCAGAAATCCAAAGTCGTCTGGATCAAGCAGAATATACTTCTCCCTACCTCCTACGAATTGCCAGAGGACTCACTCCAGAAGAAGTGACTGCCCTGGCTGAATATAGCCGGGAGTTGGAAGGGATAGAAGTCGATGTAGAAGCAGCACGGGAATATCCGTATAAAGAAGTGGCATCTCATGTTTTAGGGTATACCGGGGAAGTCAACGAAGAAGACTTAGAGAAAACGGAAAATCAAGGCTATCGTCTCGGTGACATTATTGGACAAATGGGAATTGAAGCGGCCCTAGAAAAAGAACTGCGTGGGGGATGGGGGGGTCGAGAGGTAGAAGTAGACAGTAAAGGGCAAGTGGTACGCATTCTCGATCATAAAGCAGCTAAATCCGGTGATGATATCCGTTTGACCCTGGACTTAGACCTACAAATGGCGGCAGAAGCAGCTCTAGGGAATACGAAAGGGGCAATTGTGGCCATGAATCCCCAAAATGGCGAAGTCTTAGCCATGGCCAGTAATCCCAAATTTGACCCCAACATCTTCTCTGGGCGAATTAGTGAGGCACAATGGAAAGAATTACAAGGAAAAGATCATCCCTTTGTTAACCGGGCACTGCAAGGCTTCCCCCCTGCTTCTACGTTCAAGATTGTGACGACCGCAGCAGCCATTGAATCCGGGATCTACTCCCCCCACACAGTTTTGGGAACTTATCCCTATATTCAAGTGGGAGGAATTAAATTTTGGGACTGGAATCGGGTTGGTTTTGGACCCTTAGATTTTACCGGAGCTATGGCTTGGAGTAGCGATACGTTCTTCTATCAAATTGCCCAAGGAATTGGCGGAGAAATACTAATTGATTGGACGCGAAGATTTGGATTTGGGCGCAAAACAGGAATTGAGCTACACCGAGAAGAAGCGGCAGGTTTAGTCGCCGATGATGCTTGGAAGCGGGAAAATATTGGGTATGAATGGTTTGTTGGGGATACAGTAAATATGTCTATTGGCCAAGGTTTTTTATTGTCTTCTCCTCTGCAAGTGGCAATGATGTTTGCAGTGGTGGCTAATGGTGGAGATTTAGTTAAACCTCATTTGGTGAAACAAGAGGGAGACGATCATATTTGGCGCGAGTCTTTAGGCCTGAGTCCGATTACCGTTGAAATTTTGCAAACGGGATTACGTCGAGTGGTTAATGCAGGTACGGGAACCGTAATGAATAGCCTTTCTTTACCGATTAATGCTGGTAAAACAGGAACGGCTGAAGATCCCCCTCGTTTATCCCATGCTTGGTACGGGGGATATGCTCCGTTGGATAATCCAGAAGTGGTGATTGTTGCCTTTGGGGAAAACTCTGGAGGAGGTGGCGGTAAGTTTGCTGCGCCGAAAGTACGTCAGGTAATGCAAGCTTATTTTGAATTAAAGAAAAAGCGCAATGCACAGTAAGAGGGAATAGGCAATAGGCAATAGCTTGTATAGCTTAGGTTCTAAGGCTTCGAGCTGTACCTTATAGAAGAGGGATAACATCATCAGTTCACAGCAAACCCATCATATTGCCGCATAAATGGCGCATGATAAGCTAAAACAATCTCTTCTTTCGGTATCCCTAAGTCAACTAACTCGTTGGCAATTCCTACTTCTGTACCATCATGTTGAATCCATATTTTATGATTGAGAATATCAATATAAATCAGAGGGCCAAAAATACGAATGTGGCGATTCCAGCCTGCATGAAAAACTTGGTAATGATCCGGCTGGCGGTCAAAAAACGTATACACTTCAATCTCTCCATTAGCCGGTTTTGCCGAACCATAATGATTGAGGATTTTTTCAATACTTTGGCGATAATACTCTAATTTTTTCTCTGTTGTTTCCATTGTACAATTACCTCTTGATTCGGAATTATAACTCATACCTTCCTTCAATTCTCTTCAATTGAGATATAGTGTAGGGGTTGGGGTCTATTGGGCTTCAACTGTTTTTGATGTGTTTCTATCTTTACAGTTGCTCATGTCCAGGACAAGCGGTGTGCTGTTGTGTCTGGCTTATATCGTGGGGTTGCTGCTGGTTCCGCTTCCTGGGGGAAGTTATGGGATGCTGGTGTTGGGGGCAATCGCCGCATTGACGCTTCCCCGATATTGGCGGATGGGGCCCAAGTCTGGGATATGGTTACTGGTGGGAATTGTGGGATTTCTAGCCAGTTTTTATTTTCATGTTCGCACTCCCCAACCCCCAGGAATAGACCTAAGTGCTTGGATGGGTCAACCGGTGACGGTGCAGGGAAAGGTACTCAGTGAACCTCGGTTGACGCGATCGCAACGTATCCAGTTTAAACTTAACGTTATTCAAATTGAAGACCAGCCGGTTCAGATAAATGCTTACACTACGGCTCCCTTATTGCAAGCCACAGGATTACATCCAGGTTATCAGGTGGAAGTGCGGGGAAGACTGTATGAACCGCAACTTGCAACCATCCCTGGAGGGTTTAATTTCCGGCACTATTTAGCCCGTCAGGGGATGTTTATTGGCCTGAGTGCCGAAACTCTCAAATTTGAATCTAATCAGGCTTCCTGGGGATTGTGGTGGGTGCGTCAGCGAATTGTACGTTCCCTAGTGCAGGGGTTAGATGTACCTCAAGGTATAGTCATCGGTTCCATGGTGCTGGGTCGTCGAGCAGTGGACTTACCCTTTGATATCCGCGATAAATTTATTCAGGTGGGACTTGCTCATGTTTTGGCTGCCTCTGGGTTTCATGTGTCTCTGCTATTGGGGTTAGTGTTAACTTTAACGCAAGAATTATCCAAGCGAATCCAGTTTCGCGCAGGCGTGACGATCCTAATTCTCTATAGTGCTTTAACGGGGTTTACACCTTCCGTCTTACGGGCTTCGTTAATGGGGTTTGGGGTGGTTTTAGGGAAGTTGTTAGACCGTCGAGTAAATATTTTAGGGTCGTTATTATTGACGGCAACACTATTACTTTTGGTTAACCCATTGTGGATTCAAGATTTAGGCTTTCAGTTAAGTTTTTTGGCGACGTTGGGGTTAGTGGTTACTGTTCCCGTGTTGATGGAACTGTGGGATTATGTGCCACCCGCGATCGCCTCTGGGTTGGCCGTTCCTATCAGTGCATTTCTCTGGACGTTTCCCCTACAGTTGTATCATTTTGGCGTACTGCCTCCCTATGGAACTTCAGTCAACTTGGTCACTCTACTCTTAGTCGTAGTTCTGACACTAGGGGGAATGGTTTCAGCTTATGTGGCTTTGATTTGGCCATTTTTAGGGAGCTTGGTCTCTAGTGTTCTCTATTATCCCACGGTCGCGTTTCTGGCAATTATTGATGGGTTTACTGAGCTACCGGGTAATTCGGTGGCAGTGGGTAAAATTTCGGTAGTTCAGTTGCTGGTGCTGTATGGTGTATTTGCCTTGTTTTGGCTCAAGGACAGGATCGGGATTAAGGCTAAGAAGATGCTACTGGGAATGGCGATTAGTTTGGCGATCGCCGTAGTGGTGATTCCCCTATGGTACAGTCAACAGTATCTGTCTCAGGTAACGGTGTTTGCGACTCGTACCCCAACAGTAGCGATTCAGGATCGGGGTAAAGTGGTGTTGGTAAATACTCCGGATTTTGGAGTTGCTCAGTATACCCTAATTCCATTTTTCCAATCCCAAGGGGTGAATCAATTGGATGCTGGAATAATGCTTACAAGAGAAGAGCGTGCGATACAAGGATGGTTAGGGATTTTGGACACCTTACCCATACGCCGATTTTACCAGATTGGTAACCCCACAACCCAGGTAGAGCGGAAGATTGAGGCGCAAGTGAAAACTTATCAAACTTTACAGGTAAATCAGGGTTTAAAGTGGAAAACCTTGAGCATTAAAGGCTTAAGTTTAGAGCCACAAGTTTTGGAAGTTCAGTTAGAACACCAACGTTGGCTGATGTTAAAAGGTCGTGGTTTCACAGAGAATTTTTGTGCGGTGCAGTCCTGGTGTAGTTCTCAGGGTAAGCCGACGGTGTTAATTTGGTCGGGTAAGGGTTTAGCGGTGGAGGTAATAGAAAAAATACAGCCAAAGGTGGCGATCTCCCTTTCTGAGGATCTCGATCCAGCCATTTTATCCGCATTGAGAGCCACAAACACCCAAGTGTTTTTAACCGGAAGAGATGGAGCCATTCAATGGAATTCTCAACGAGGATTTAGCACAACTTCTAATTCACAATCTCAGAACGATTTTGCATTTTGAAGTTAATGACTCAAATAACCCCTGAACCAAAGTTCATTTATGGGTTACAGCGCTTCGCGCTGC
>DDLS01000007.1 GCA_002340255.1 Cyanobacteria bacterium UBA2566 | reverse complement strand
CCCTATTCCCTATTCCCCATTCTCCATTCCCTAGCAAAGCCCTACAACCCCAAATCTACCGCTATGCGATGAGCGCAAGCAAATCCAGAAAAGGCAACTGCATTCAAGCCTTGTCCGGGAAAAGTGCTATCTCCGACACAATATAATCCCGGAATACTTGTCCGATTAAAAGGCATTCCTAATAATCCTAATAACTTACGTTTGGGAATGGGACCATAGGTTCCATCTTGGCGGTTTAAGAAACGGCGATGGGTGCGCGGGGTCCCGACTTCTTCATAGTCTAATGCCGCTTCTAATCCAGGAAAAATAGCTTCTAATCGTTCAATGATGCGATCGGCAATTTCTTCTTTTTGGGCTTCATATTTTTTCGGAGTTAGTCCTTGCCATTGGTCAATCCAACTGGGGGTAAAGGTGTGGATAATATGATGACCGGGAGGGGCTAAATCAGGATCGAGCAAGGTGGGAATGGAGACAAAAATTGTCCCGTGGGAGGTTTCCATTTTATCCCAATCTTCAAGTAAAATATGATGGCATTCTGTGCCTTCTGGCAAGACAGAAGCGTTTACTCCTAAATGTAAGCTGACGAAACTGGGGGATTTTTGGTAGCGTTCTTGCCAGCTTTGTTCGGCTGGGGGTAGGGTTTCGGAAGGCAGTAAGGATTCAAAGGTGTTCCACCGGGTGGCATTGGAAACCACACGGCGAGCGGTGTAGCGTTTGCCATTGACTAATTCTACCCCGATGGCTTTGTTGTTCTTGAGGAGAATTTGTTTAACTCTGGATTTATAGAGGATTTGACTGCCTTTTTTTTCCAGTCCTTCAGCGAGTTTTTCAGCAATTTGTCCGACTCCGCCTTTGGGATAGTTAATGCCTCCATAATGGCGGTCAGAAAAGACCATCCCGGCATTGATCATGGGGGTGAGTTGGGCGGGGACAACGGACCAACAATAGCATTCAATATCGATGACTTTGAGCAGTTGCGGATCGCGGATATAGCGACGGGCAATGTCTCCCACGTTTTGTGGGAGATATTTCACCAAACCCAGGCAAGCCAAGGGATGCTGGAAAAATACTCGCATTAAATATCGGGGTTCTTCTAAGGAGAGGAGTTCCATGGCGTTGAGGCAATTAAACACGCGCCAGCATTCGTCATAAAATTGGCGGATGCCTTTGCGTTCGTGGGGGAAGCGATCGCCCAATTCTTGTATAAACGCCTCGTACTCCCGATGGACTTTTAGCTCTAAACCCCCTGGCAAATGATAATGGATTTGTACGGGATCGGGATAGGTATCTAAACTCATATCCACTGCATCCAGGGCACGGGTGAGTAAATTAGTCGTTCCCTGTTTGCCGAAGCCAAAAATCATGGAGGCTCCGACATCAAACCGATAGCCATTGCGCTCAAAATAGCCCGCACTTCCCCCTGGAATTAAATAACTTTCCAATACTAAAACGCGAGCGCCTTTAGCAGCGAGTTGGGTCGCGGTGACCAGTCCGCCAATACCGGAACCAATCACGATCACATCACAATCGGGGGAAGAAGACTCAACAGACATGACTATAGGAAGGGAAATAAATATTTAGAAGTCCAACATTTAATTGTAAACTATTCTTTGGTTTATCCTCACACACCCATGACTTTTCAACTGCACGTTCATGTCCCTCCCCATCCCCTAATTCAACATTGGTTGGCTGTTGCTCGCGATCGCCAAACCCCTAGCGCCCTATTCCGGACTTCCATGACGGAACTGGGACGCTGGCTTACCTACGAAGCAGTGCGAGACTGGTTACCCACATTCCAAACCACCATCGAAACCCCCCTAGCTCCCTGTGCAGCAACTCTAGTTAACCCAGAAATTCCCGTGGCTGTCGTTCCTATCCTACGAGCAGGTTTGGCTCTGCTAGAAGGCTCCCAAGCCCTGCTGCCTTTAGCGAAAGTTTACCATCTGGGTCTGGCTCGCAATGAAGAAACCCTAGAAGCAAGTTGTTATCTGAATAAACTGCCCCCAGAGTTTGCCCCAGAAACTCGGATCTTAATTCCAGAACCGATGCTTGCAACCGGAGGCAGCATTACCTTGGCCTTACAAGAACTCACCCAACGAGGTATTAATCCGGCATTTGTCCGTATTGTCTCCGTAGTTGCTGCCTCTCCAGCCCTGCAAAAGCTCAATGAAGAGTATCCGGCTCTTAAAGTGTATACCGCCTGTATTGACCCTGAATTGAATCAGCAAGGATTTATTGTACCGGGATTAGGGGATGCTGGCGATCGCACCTTTGGAACCTAACCTAAAGGCGTACTACTATAAAATCGCTCATTCATCCCCCATAACCGTTAACCTAGAAATAAAGCTTCACCTCACCCGATCCTATGACTCAATCTAATAACAACTTTGCCAGCGGATTTCTACTCGGCTCCATTGTCGGGAGTGTTTTAGGCGGTATCTTAGGGGCAACCCTAGCCAATCGTCGGAATGAAAACCTAGAATCTGAAGAAATCTTAAATGGGAATAGCCCAAATCAATTCCAAAACCCCAATCTTGATGTTAGAGCTGATGCCGAGATTGAAGCAGCTCGTCGCCGCCTAGAAACCAAAATCGCCCAACTCAATGAAACCATTGATGATGTGCGTGACCAACTGGGAACCATGAATAAGGTCTCCTCTGACCCAGAAACTAATGGGTAATCGGGAATGGGGAATGGGTAATTAGGGCATCTCCACGTCCCCCCATCTTCCCCGTCTCCCATCCCTGCGTCTGCATGTCGAACTGTTCTCATCTCCCCATCCCAACCGGTTCGGGAATTGCTCTGCCACTTCTGGGAAGCGATCCGGTACATTAGAAAACAAGTGATCCTGTAAATCTTTAGAGGAATAACATCCCCATGTACTTGCTTGCCAGCACCCTAGCGACATTTTGTAACATTTACTTTGTCCTGCTGATTATTCGAGTTTTATTGAGTTGGTTTCCCAGTATCAACTGGTTTGACCCCCCATTTTCTCTGTTGAGTCAGCTTACCGATCCCTATTTGAATATTTTCCGGTCGATCATTCCGCCCCTGGGGGGATTGGACTTTTCCCCCATTTTGGCGATCTTCTTGCTCCAGTTTTTAGCCAATGTGTTTAATACCCTTGAGGTATCCTTTGCATCAGGAGGGTCATTGGGCTTCTAGCGCCGAACTCGACCCCCAAACCCCGCAGCCTTGAATTGCTCTAGGATTAGGGGAGTCGGTTGATCGGCGGCCACTGAGATTCTCAGTTCAAAGTCACTGACTCCCGGTGGCACTTCTTCAATTAACCCCAAACGAGTCCGATTTTGCATGACAGGGTTGCGGTTGGCATCGTAGACGCGACCAAAAATATCGGCATCATAAACCGTTTTTCCGGTTGGATTCGTTGCTTTTCCATGGATGAGAAAGCAGTTTGCTCTTTGAGAGAAACCCCCGCTGGTGACAGCTCCTTCACCCATTTCTGGAGGGCAAGTTTCGTAAGAGAGGTCAGAGAGTTTAATTTGAGTGAGTGCCAAGGCATCAGGGGCGATGCTCCAAGAGGTAAGGATAAGAAGCAGCGCCACTAGAGCGAGTTGCACAGAACGAAGTAGAGAAGGCGATCGCATAAGTGATTACATCATAGACTTTATCTGATCGATTATTTAGCTTACCCTGGATTGAGCATCAAGCCCAAGGTTAGCCTTAGCCTTGGATTAGAGTTTCAATGGGCCATTTTGGCTAAGGGTGTATTGATATTGGCTGAATAATCGGAGATCTATGGGGGAATAACAAGGATGATGGGGGAAATGAAACCAATCCATACAAAAATCAAAGAAGCTCAATTCCGTTTCTTGATGGAAACTACAACGGATGGGGTTTGGATCTGGGAGGTGGAAGCTGACCAGGTGGTATGGAACGAAAAAATGTATACTCTGATTGGTCTTCCCCCTCAAGGAATTGAAGCCAATTTGGAGAGGGTTCAATCTCTGATTCATCCAGAGGATCTAAAGAAGTATCAAGAAATGATTGATGCAGCTCTAGAAACTGGCAATAGCTATGAACTAGAGTTTCGTATCCGTCGTAGTGATGGTCAATATATTTGGGTACTCGATCGCGCAACCGTATTGAAAGACAATGATAATCGTCCTTATCGGATGATGGGAACGATCGCAGATATTAGCGATCGCAAATATAATGAACTGTGGTTAAATGGGCAAAAACAGATTCTAGAGGCGATCGCCAAAAATGCGCCTCTCCAAGAAACCCTCAGCTTACTGATTAATACCTTAGAAAGCCAAGCTCCAGAACTGTTCGGATCGATCCTATTGAGAGATCCACAAAACAACTGCTTAAGGTTAGGGGTAGCTCCGCAGTTAGACCCCAATTACAACCAAGCCGTTGATGGCGTAGCTATTGGTGAAGGTTCCGGATCTTGTGGTACAGCCGCCTATCGAAAGGAACCTGTGATCGTAGAAAATATTGCCACCGATCCCCTCTGGAAAAACTATAAAGATTTAGCTCTATCCTATGGCTTACAAGCAGCTTGGTCGGTTCCTGTATTATCATTACAAGATCAAGTACTGGGCACATTTTGTTTTTATGCTCAATTCCCCAGTCTCCCCAAAGAGAAACATCACAAACGGATGGAGTCTGCCACCCGGTTAGCAGCAATTGCTATTGAACGATGTCAAAGTGAAGCAGCATTAAGGGAAAACGAGCAACGATTTCGTTGCTTATTTGAAGAAGTGCCTTTAATTTCAGTACAGGGATACGATCGAGACCTCAATATCTTTTTCTGGAATAAGGCAAGTGAAAATTTATATGGATATTCTCCTCAAGAGGCGATCGGTAAAAATCTAGAAGAGCTAATTCTTACCCCAGAAACAGCCGATTATCTACGCCAAGGGTATCATAACTGGATTACCCAAGGAATTCCTATAGCTCCAGGAGAATTAATTGTCAAAAACCATAACCAAGAAGCAATCCGTATTTTCTCTAGCTATGTCCTCCTGTACAATGCTCAAGGACAACCAGAATTATACTGTGTTGATTTAGATTTAACTGAACGCTACCAGCAAGCCGAAAAACTTTCTGAATTGAGTACCCGGCTGAAATATCTCCACCGCCTGAGTACCGGTAATTATCAAGATTTTGAGGAACTGTTTGCGGCTTACTTACAAGCTGGATGTCAACTATTTCGATTGACAACGGGATTTATTGCTAATCTCAATCAAGAGATTATTTGCTTAGAATTTGTGCAAAGTGATTTACCGCTAAAACCGGGAATGTGTTTTAATGTATCCGATACATACTGTTCGGAAGTGGTTGATCATCAGGACACCATTAGTTTTGGGAATATTGAAGACTATCCAAAACTGAAAGAATATTTTCCCTATAAAACGTTCAAGCTAGAATCTTACTTAGGAACTCCAATCATTGTGGAAGATAAAATCTATGGAGTACTGAGTTTTCTCTCTCCGGAAGTCCGCGACCAACCCTTTACCGAAGCCGATCGCGAGATGATTGAGTTAATGGCTAAGGATATTTCTCGCTTTATTACAGATCATCACCAAGAACTGAAACGCCAAGAAGCAGAATTAGCCCTGCGCGAGAGTGAGTTAAAATATCGCAGTATTTTTGAAAATATTAGTCAAGGAATTTTTCAAAGTACACCCGATGGCAATTATTTAAGTGCTAATCGGTTTCTAGCTCATCTCTATGGATATGATAGCCCAGAATCCTTGATCGAGTGCTTGACCGATATCGATCGCCAACTTTATGTCGATCCGACTCGTCGTCAACAGCTCAAAGACCTGACTAAAAAGCAGGGAATTGTTTATGATTTTGAGTCTGAGGTTTATCGACGAGACGGTGAAATAATCTGGATTTCAGAGACTCAAAGAGCGGTTTTCGATGAGGAAGGACATATTATCTATTATGAGGGAACCGTAGAAGATATTAGTGCTCGTCGTCAAGCGGAGGAACAACTGCACTATGATGCCTACCATGATAAACTAACGGGTTTAAAAAATCGGACGTGGTTTATCGATCATCTAGGTCAGACGATCCATGCCTATCAATTGCAAGAGACTGGCTTATATGCCATTCTATTTATTGACTTAGACCGGTTTAAAATTATCAATGATAGTCTGGGGCATTTGGTCGGTGATGATTTATTAAAACAGGTGGCTCAGAGATTACAAACTTCCCTGAGTGGAATTCATGGAGAGTCTTTTTGTCACCTGGATCGGGAGATTCCTAAAGATACATTAGCTCGATTTGGGGGGGATGAATTTGCGGTATTATTAACGTCCCTGAGCGATCCTCAAGAGGCGATCGCCGCTGCCGAACGGTTAGTCTCCCTGATGCGAACTCCCTTCCGGATGGGAGATTATGAGTTTTCTTTGGGCGCAAGTATTGGCATAACCTTAGGGCATCAGGATTATCACTCCCCAGAAGAACTCTTACGAGATGCCGATCTCGCCATGTATCAGGCAAAAGGACAAGGAGGAGGGCAGTTTGTCTGTTTTGAAACAGTCATGCATCCTCGCGCCCTAGCTCGGTTGCAGTTAGAACACGATCTCACTCGTGCCCTAGAGTTAGAAGAATTATCTTTATGCTATCAACCGGTAGTCTGCTTAAGAACAGGGGGATTAAAAGGATTTGAAGTCTTGTTGAGATGGAAACATTCTAAGAAAGGATGGATTTCACCGGGAGAATTTATTCCCGTGGCCGAAGAAATTGGTTTAATTAGCACCTTAGGATGGTGGGTTTTAGAGCAAAGTTGCCGTCAATTGCAGCAATGGAGAGCCGAGATCTCCCAGGGGTTAGAGATCGTGTTGAATGTAAACTTGTCCTTATTGCAACTGAAACAGACGAATTTAGTTGAGCAAATTGAAAAATTATTGCGATCGCATCATATTCCCGGTGATTGCTTAAATTTAGAGGTTACCGAAACGAGCTTTCTGGAAACTTCTCAATTTGATGCGTCCATCTTGCATGAACTCAAAGCATTGGGCTTGCAACTGTCTATTGACGACTTTGGCACCGGGTACTCCTCCCTCAGTCGCTTACACCAACTGCCCATTGATATGATTAAAATTGACCGGGAATTTGTTGATGGTATAGAAACAGATATTAGCAAAGAGGCGATCGCCCAAACCATCATCACCCTCGCCCATAACCTGGGGGCACAACTCGTTTGTGAAGGGATCGAAACCCCACCTCAATGCTGTAAATTGCAAGAGCTTGGGTGTGAATATGCACAAGGTTATCTCTTTTCTCGCCCCCTGATCCCCCTATCCGCTACCCAATTACTCAAACATCCCCATTTTCAACAAGCCATTAATTGGTCATCTTGTGGTTGCTCTGTAGCCTCATATAGCACGTAGAAATAGGGAATAGGGAATGGGGAATAGGGAATGGGGAATAGGGAATGGGCTTAGAGTTGCTAAGGAGTCAGAATTTCAGTAACTCCTAACCACCTTGGCCGTTGCTATAATGCTTATCACCCTACCAGAACCCCATGATCGGAGAGTATATTAAAAACACTAACCCTATGATCCATTACTTATTACCGATTCCCCATTAACGATTCCCCATTACCCATGAGCCATTCTGCTCAACTTACCCTAAATTCCTGTTTACTAGACTTAAATCTCCAAGATTTTCAAGTCAGTCCGACAACTTTAACTCAAGTTGTCTTAAATCAGTTCGATCAACGTCCAGACCTTGCCGGTGTAATTATTTCCAGTTCTGAGCGACTATTGGGCATGATTTCCCGGCGTTTATTTTATGAACATTTAAGTGAAAGCTACAGCACACAAAAAATATTACAAACCCCCATTCATTTTTTTTTGAATAATATGAAAACCCAAGGGAAATGTTTGCAGCTTTCCTATACTGAAAAAATTGGTACAGCCGTTAACATTGTTCTATCCCGCGATCCCAAAGTTATTTATGAACCCATTGTAGTTGTTTTCCAAGAAGCTAGTGTCCCCGGGATAGCTGCCTATTTTTTATTGGAATTTCAAACTCTTATTTTAGCTCAATCTCAAATTTTGTCTGACTTAAACCGGGAAATAGAAAATAAACAACTTGAAGGTCAACGAAACACGATAAAACTAGAGCGAGAGCATCAAAAAGTAGAAGCCTATGCTCGACTACTTGAAGATCAATTGGCTGCGATCCATGAACGCAATCAGCTCCTGGAATTACAGCAGCAAGAATTAGTGCAAAAAAATGAAGAGGTTGCTGATTTAAATCATCGATTTATTCAAATTGGAAAACTTTTATCCCAATCCGGTAAACGAGCATTTCGAGCTACCTCCTCTGGCGTAGGTGTGATTTGTAATCAAACCGATAAAATTGTGAAAACTGGAGACCTGTTAGAAGAAGAACTTAAAACGATTGATGAAACCTCAAAATTGATTGAAAGAGTCAGTCAACAGGTGCGACACCTAGCCGTACAACTGGCCATTATCGCCAATCAAATGAGTTCAGAAATGAGAGGCTTTAGTAGCGTCAGTTCAGAAATTAGTCAATTGGTTACCCAAACTTTTGAAGCGGGGCAACAAATGAAACGGTTCGCGAATCGATTTCGCCAAAGAATTCAAGAGTTTACCGAATTTGCCCAAACGGGAAGTCAAGTGGCTACTTCTTTAGTGGATAAAGTCGAGAGTGCTGAAAAATCCCTCAAAGATTTAGAATTATTAGTTCAATTTCAAGCGAATAAAAAAAGATCTGTTCCTAGACCCGCCCCCCCGAAATCTCGCCCCAATCCAACTGATAGTAATTCCAGGGCTTCTGAAGAGAAAAATCAGAAGAATGGCTCTGAGTCCCCTAGGAGTGATAAACTGTAGAGGAGTGTTACCTCATAATTAAAATATGATCAAAACAGGAATCAAAATAGCTTTAAGTTTATCTTTCTTTTTATCTATGGGGATGAATGCGGTCAGTCAAACCCCTCCTGCAAATACCTATCAAGAAGGATTTTGGCAACCGATCGCCCGGGTTGACAATCCCCAATTTCCGATGACTGTTGAGCTGGTCAACCAAACCGGTCTAAATCTAGATTATGGCTTGACTACTGACTCGCCAATACAAGTACCAGAGTCCTTACGTTCAGGGGAAACCACGAGTATAGTTCTTGCCGATCCAGAGGCGAATATTTCCATTGGTTATATTCCTCTAGATCCCAGGAATGAAGAGATTAGCTTTGAATACAAAATTACCATAAACTCTAGTTCATCTATTCGGTTTGAAATTCTTCGCACGAACCAACCGGATCGGGTAGGCGATGGCATTGGTCGGGTGATTGATATTCAAAGTACGGGGGGGATTTTTATTTATTAATTTCATAAAATTCGCTTACCCATCTCTCTCAAATATTAAAAAAAATGGCAGCCGATCATCACTTTATCCTAGACTTAACTCTTGTTTTAGGTGCTTCTGCTCTTGGAGGATATGTAGCTACTCGCCTACGACAACCGGTACTGTTAGGATATCTGGTGAGTGGGTTTGTGGTGGGGCCTTTTGGCTTGCAATTGCTGGCAGAAACGGAACAGATTAAACCCTTAGCGGAGATCGGAGTTGCATTTTTATTATTTGCGTTGGGAGTAGAATTTTCCCTTGCAGAATTAAAGCGGGTGAAAGAAATTGCCATTCAAGGGAGTTTGTGGCAAATTGGCTTAACCTTAAGTTTAGTGGCGATCGCCTCAACGGTCCTCGGTTGGGTCAGCGGTTGGACGCAAGGAATTTTCTTGGGGTCAATCTTGTCACTTTCTTCAACAGCGGTTGTACTGAAAACGCTCGCCGAGCGAGGAGAAGTTAATACCCTTCATGGGCAAGTGATGTTAGCGATTTTAATTGCCCAGGATTTAGCTCTGGGGTTAATGTTAGCCATTTTACCTGCATTAGATGCCCCTGAACATATCTGGTCTACATTAGGAGCAGCTTTACTCAAAGTATCCATCTTTTTGGGGTTGGCGATCGCCTTGGGACGATGGGTTGTTCCTCCCCTGATCAAAAGCATCGCCCGCACCGAAAGCAGCGAACTCTTCCTCTTAACTACCATTGCTCTGTGCTTAAGTGTTGCCCTGGTTACTGCCCATCTGGGGTTATCCATTGAAATGGGAGCCTTTGTGGCTGGCTTAATGATGGCCGAAATTGATTATGCCGATCAAGCCCTCGCTAAAGTTCTCCCCTTACGCGATACCTTTGCCAGCCTCTTTTTTGCCTCCATCGGCATGTTAATCGATCCGCAAATTTTGCTCGATAACTTCGGCATTATTTTAGGATTAGTGCTGATGGTGATGTTCGGGAAAGCCCTGATTATCTTCCCCATTGTCCTCAAATTTGGCTACTCCTTAAAAACTGCCGCGATCGCTGCCTTGGGTTTAAACCAAATCGGTGAATTTTCCTTTGTCCTCGCCTTAGAAGGATTCGATCTGGGACTGTTAACAGAGGAAAAATATCTCCTGATCTTAGGCACAACTGCCATTACCTTAATGCTCACCCCCATTAGCATTCGCTTTGCCCCCCGGTTAGCCCAATTTATGGATAGAATCCCTGGACTCAACCCACTCCTACGTCAACAAGAAATTAAAGCTCTCTCCTTACCAGAAACGATTAAAAATCATGTTGTCATCGCTGGCTATGGGCGAGTCGGACAAGCCCTAATTAGAATATTGCATAATCAAGGACATCCCCTCTTAGTTATTGACAATAGTGAAGCTGCGATTCAACGATTAAGACATCACAATATTCCCTATATTTTTGGTGATGCTGACTCCGAATTGGTCTTAGGCAAAGCTCATTTAGAAACGGCTAAAGCCCTAGCCATCACCCTCCCCGATCCCGGCACGACCAGACTCTTGCTCAAACATGCCCTAGAATTTGCACCGGAATTGGATGTGGTTGCCCGATCCCATAATAATAGTGAAATTGATGTCCTCACCCAACTCGGGGCCCAAGAAGTCGTGCAACCGGAATTTGAAGCAGCCCTAGAAATGGGGGCCCATTTACTTTCTACATTAGGTGAATCTCAGTGGGCAATTCAATCGGTTATTCAAGCGATTCATCGCGATCATTATCGCAGTGTCCGTCCAGAAAATTTGATGGGTCTGCAACAGAAATGGCTGGATGATGCCACTGAATCTTTGCACCATGAATGGGTAAAACTTTCAGAAACGTCATCCTTAGATTGGATGACCCTAAGTGAAACCGATATCCGTCATTTAACCGGAGTGACAGTGATGGCTATTCAGCAAGGTGACGATCGGGTCTATTATCCAAAAAATAAAATGACCTTGCGTTCCGGTGACCAATTATTAGTCGTCGGAAAACCGGAAGAAATCTTAGCTTTTCGAGATTTAGTTGAGGGACGTAGCGCCCTTGCCGAGGGGATCAGTCATTGGTTAACTCTTTCTGAGCTATCTCCCTTGATTATGCTCACTCCCCGTGACATTTGGCAAAAATATCAGGTGGTCATTCAAGCGGTACGTCGCCATGGAAAACTTTATAATCCGGTGGATTCAGCTATGCAATTAGAAGCAGATGATTGTTTATTATTGCGAGGGGAGAGCGATCGCATCCAAGACGCGATCGCTGATGATATCCTCTTGAACCCAAACGAGTTAAACTGATCTCTATTACCGATTACCCATCCCCTATGTCCCTCGATTATCTTGAATTTGCTTCTTCTAGCCAACCTCCCCAGGGTTTAGTGATTTTTCTCCATGGTTGGGGGGCAAATGCACCGGATTTATACCCCCTAGCTGAAACTCTGAATTTACCGGAATATCAGTTTATCTTTCCCAATGCTCCTTTTGCCCATCCCGAAGTTCCAGGAGGGTTAATGTGGTATGGTTTAGACTTAAATAATCCTGAAAAAATATTTAGCGATTCTCAAAGAATACAAGCCTCCTATAAACAACTTAAAGCCTTTTTAGAAGGGTTATCTCAACAAACTGGAGTCCCTTTAGAAAAAACCGTTTTAGCTGGATTTTCTCAAGGGGGAGCAATGACGCTCCACGTGGGATTAACCCTGCCGTTAGCAGGGTTAATTGGCTTGAGTGGTTATTTGCATTCAGAAGTAGAATATTCCTATGAGCTTCCAGTGTTTCTCTTTCATGGTCGTTTCGATCCGATGGTTCCCCTGGAGAAAGGAAAACAGGCCAGAGATACGTTACAAAAACAAGGAATTGCAGTAACCTATGAAGAGTTCGACATGGCTCATCAAATTATTCCAGAAGAGTTGGAGCGGGTGCGCCAAATTTTGGTGGATGTGTTGGCATAGAGCGCTAGGTATTAGGGAATGGGGAATGGGGAATTGAGGCTGAGGATCGTCAAGCCTAAATTATGAATCTTACCCTTGTAAGATTCCTTTATCTCCCTATCCCCTCAACGGTTATAGTAGCTAGGTTCCTCTCATTGAAATACAGTCCTATGGTGAACTTAAGACAAAAAATCTGGAATTGGGGAGCGATCGCCGCTTTAGCGATCTCCATCACTGCTTGTGGTTCTTCTCCAGAGGAGATTGGCTCCTCTCCTTCTCCGGTTAATCCCGTAACTCTCACCCCAGAAGAAGTGCAAAATTATGCCAGAGTTATCCTAGAACTTGAACCCATTCGCCAAGTTGCTCTCGGCCAAGTACAAACTTTAGTTGATAGTGGTGTAGCGCCGATTATTATTTGCACCGATCCCCAGAGTCTTGCCGGTTTATCTTCTGAGGTGACGGAAGTGGTGGTTAATTTCTGTACTCGAGCTAAAGAGATTAATGCCAAATATGGCTTTACTCCTACACGCTTTAATGATATTACCCGTAATTTACCGACGAATGCAGAATTGAAAGCACAAGTTGATGAAGCACTGTTAGCGCAAGTGATGAACCCAGAGACAACTGCACCGGAAACCACTGACTTAGGACAGTAATTTTAAGTTGGGAATGGTTCCATTAACCAAGCAGGAGTTACTGACTGGTTTTGTTGGCGGGATCGCTCTAAAACTTGCCTAAGTATTTTCAATGATAATATAAGTAATGTTTACGATGTTTAAAGGGGGGCGAGAACTGCGATCGGGGGCGATCGTAAAGCCAAACATTTTCCCCTCTTGCACATTCACAATCCAATAGTCTCGAATCCCTACTTTCGTTCTAAATCACTGAATCCTTGAAAACTTCCAGCCACCAGGTCTTGCATCTTGTCTGCAAAATTGGTATAAGATAGTCGCAAACTCCTAAAAAACAGATAACTCTCGCCTTTTATGACTATTGATGAGCTATGGGTATTAATAGGCGCTAAATACCACAAACAATTAAGACCAGTACAAAAAATAGTGCTTTATCAATCCTGGGAGGGATATTCCTTTGCTCAAATAGCCAAACAATCTGGATTTACACAGGATCACCTCAAGAATATCGCATCCAAGTTGTGGTCGCTGCTTTCAGACCTGTTTAACGAGACTCTGACTAAAAAGACCTTCCGTGCCATTCTGGAACCGCGCTCCCTGAGCGTCCTCGAACGAGAACTAATCGCACAAGCAACCCCTCTAATGCGGGAATACCCCCTAGAATCCCCCGATGGTCCCGTTCCCCTAGAGTCTCGGTTTTACATCCAGCGTACCCCGATTGAAGAATTGACCTGCACGGCAATTTCGACACCGGGAAGCCTGATCCGACTCAAATCACCTAAACGCATGGGAAAAACCTCCCTGATGGTGAGGGTATTAGCTCATGCTCGGCAGTTAGGCTACCGCACTGTCTCTCTAAACTTGCAGCAAGTCGATCGGGCGTGTTTAACAGATCTAGATTCTTTCTTACGCTCGTTTTGCCTGATGCTCTCGCGCCCACTGAAGTGGGAATCCAAACTCGACGATTACTGGGACGATTTTTTGGGGAGTAAAAGTAATTGTACCATCTATCTTGAAGATTATTTACAAGCTCACCACAATTCGCCTTTAGTCATTGCTTTAGATCGGGTTGAGGAGCTATTTTTATATCCAATAATTGCCGCTGAATTTTTTGCCATGCTGCGTTATTGGCACGAAAAAGCGAGTTTTGGAGATGGCGAAAGTGAACTCTGGAAAAACTTACGTTTAATCCTGGTTTACTCTACCGAAGAGTACCTCGCTTTGAAGACGAATCACTCGCCGTTCAATGTTGGTTTTGTGCATAAGTTGCCGTTGTTTACGTCGTTTCAGGTTGAAGAATTAGCGGAGCGCCACCAACTCGACCTCTCAGTGGAACAGATAGAGCAATTCATGGAATTAGTTGCAGGTCATCCCTATCTAGTGCGACTGGGATTTTATCATCTTGCTCAACAGACTGTCACTTGGGAAGAATTGATGCAAACGGCAGCAACTGATACTGGTATCTATCACAATCACCTGCACCAACATCTGGCTAGCCTGAAAGTAGATCCCGATTTAGCCGTGGCTTATAAAGAGGTATTGAAGGCAAACCAACCTATAGAGTTAGAGCAGCAATTAGCGTTTAGGTTGCACTGTTTGGGATTGGTGAATTTGCAAGGTTCTGTTGTGTGTTCTAGTTGTCAGTTATATACTGACTATTTTCGAGACTTAAGGTTTGAGTCGATGCAAGGTTTTTTCTATCCAAGCTCGATCAAAAATTGATTCATAAATGCGGTTGCCAACTTGGAGAACACCCCCTTGGTTGATGACTAACCCAGACATGAGCAAGTCTGCTTGTTCGACCTTATCAATAGTGATAACCTCTGTTTTCTCTAAGATTTTCCCATAAATTTCGAGCAGTCTAACCGCTTTTTGTTTATCTTGGAGGAGGTAATCGCGAATGGTTCTTAAATGTTGGGGTTCGTCTTGAGTTTCCCAGTCGGTGAGAATGTGCGATCGCACTAATTCTTCTACCCATTCTCCTTCGCGGTTGCTTGGAACAGTGGAGGAATCGTTGCGGATTAGCTGACAGAGTTTTTGGGTGAGAAAGGGTTGACCTCCCGTCCAAGCTAAGATTTCTGTCAGTAGGGTTTGGGGGTTGGTCACCCGTTCGCTTAACCCATAGAGTAAGGGTTGGACTTCGTGCTTTCTAAAATAGGCGAGTTCAATTTTTTGACCGATGTTAAATGGGGTGCTGCTTTTGGATTGAATGAGTTGATAAGGAGAGGCGGCACCGAGTAAGATGAAAGTGAGGCGGTTATAATCGGGAATTTCGGCTCTTTGATTATAGCAGTAACGGAGGATTTTGAATAAGGGATCGGTATCGAAATCTAGGTTGAGGACGGTGTCTATTTCGTCGATGAAGATGGCAATTTTTCCCGGAATGTTGGGGAGTAAGACGGTTTCGATGAATTCTGAAAAACGTTGGCTCGAGGATAAGAGATCGCGATCGCGCCACCAACTGCGAAGATTAACAGTATCTGAGAGACGAAACGCTTTGACCAATAAATAGGCTAAACCCGCATACCACTGTTCCGGACGGACTTGGCGATCGCTAATTCCAGTCAGATCGATCGCTACGCAGTTAATGCCTGCCTTTTTCAACTGTTTCACCATCTGCACGCGCAAGCTAGATTTTCCCATTTGCCGAGAATTGAGAATCGTGCAGAATTCTCCTTTGATTAAGGCTTTGTAGAGTTGTCTGTCGGCAGAACGGACGACGTAAGTCGGCGCATCCATTGGCAGGCTTCCACCGACTTGATAGTCAAAGGTTGAGGGTTCTTCTCCACTTCTGAGTAACTCGTTTTCGATTTTTAGTTCCGCCTGAGTTAATTTCAGAACTTCTACAGTTTGAGACAGTTCTTGAGTTCGTTCTTCTACTTTTTGTTCGAGACTTTCGCTGTAGTCTTCTAATTGAGCGTAGAGGCGAGCATTTTCAATGGAAATCGCAGCTTGGGAGGAGAGGATTTTTAACAGTTCCAGTCGATCCTTTGTAAAAGTATTAGTCGCCAGACTATTTTCCAGGTAGAGAATTCCGCTAATGTTACTTTGGTTGATCAGGGGAGCACAAAGAATAGATTGGCATTGATACTGTTGAATATAGGGATCGTTCGTAAAGTCTCCTTTATTCATCGCATTGTTTAAAACCACTGTTTCGCCAGTGCGGGCGACATAACGCACTATTTTTGAGGATAGCTTTGGAAACGCCTCTATGGGAATGGACTGCAAAACCAGAACTTGCTCAGAATCAGTTTCTTTGATTGCTTCGATTAATAAATCTTCGTTACTAGGTAAAATGAGAATCCCTCGTCCTGCCCCAGCATTTTCAATGAGAATATTCATTAAAGTTGCGAGTAACTTTTCTAAAGCAATTTCACTGGAAAGAGCATTGGTAGATTTGATTACTGTAGCTATGTCCAGTAACTCCGTGCTACCGGAACTAGTATCTCTGCCCGAAGTATTGGAGATGGTTAAGGTTGAGGATTTGGTAGAAAGAAAAAATTCTGGGTAGCGGGTTTCTATATCTCGTACTTTGGCTACTGCACCCCAGCGCTGGTAGGCGTAATGGGCTTCTTTGAGGTAGAGTTGGGCAATAGGATTTTGGTTTCTACTCAGATAGTATCTGCCTGCGAGTTCGTTGGCGAGGGCTTCTTCGTTCAGGTATTCGTTTTCTTTGGCTAGGGCTATGGCGCGATCGTAGTATTCTCGGGCATCTCCGTTGTTGTCAAGTACTCGAGCGCGTTCGGCTTCCACGAGATAGTATTTGTGCTGGAAATTCATCGGGGCGTGGTGCGCCCAGTTTTCCATTTTGGTTTGATTTGCTGCAACTGTTGCGAGTATTTGTTGGCGATCATCTTCGCTAGTCCTAGGATACACTGCTAGCCGAGCTAAAGAAGTATAAAAATTATGAAAAAGTGCCAACAACCCTCGCGCAACATCTATATATTTTTCTAGCTTAACAGCATATTCAAAAGCTTTTTCTTCTTCCTGAAATAGATAGTTAAGCCAAAGTTTGTTAAAATATAGATGAAAGCCCGAACCGTTATCGTTAACTCCCATATCAACAGGCATCATTTTTTCTTCATTGTATATCTCTCCTTTTATAATAATTGGCTTTTCATTTCTACCCCTCAAATTCACGATACTTTGCCAGTATATTTTATGCCAATCTAAAATCAATCTTTGCTCTAGCTTAGCAATAGCATTCGCGTATTTTTCAAACTCTTTTTCGAGCCAATTCAATTCTGCACCAATTGTTGTTGCGTGTAAGCAATAAGTATAAGCTGAAGCTGCTCCATATTGAAAATCTCCTGTTTCCACTCCCATTTGATAGCCCAAAAGTAAAGGAGACAAAGTTACTTTGATATGTTCTTTCCAAATTGTTATATGATCGTGTACTATCACTAATATTTTTGCTGCTGTTTTTTTTGTATCAAAATGCGGCATAAACTCTAAAGCTAATTTTCCGTACTCATAGCCACGCTCAATATCCTCTAGATGACAGCAAAGTATCATTCCATAGAAACTATAACCAAAACCGGAGTCTATAGTATTTCCGTGCTTAAGGGAGATATTTATCTGTTCTAGGACAATCAACATGCACAAATTGAAGTTAATGATAGAGCTTGTGGTGAGTAACAAGCTTAATATTCTCATGGCTACTAGCTTTACTTTGTCGGTCATTATCGGCATTTCGAGCAAATTCGAGACATCACGGTTTGCTAATACGGATTGTGTTTCATGCACGGCTTTCATAATATCCGATTGACTCGGGTTTTCGGGCAAGAAAATATCTAATAACTCCAACAGATACAAAGATGTTTTAAGAGCTTCCTTCGGTTGATTTTGAGCATAGTATGCTTCTATTTTAACTTCATATACTTTAACTTTATCTAGAAGCGTTTTTGCCTCTTGCTTGACTGTTTCGGCTAACGACTCCAGATCCTCAAAGTTTCCAGATAGGTAAGCGGCTTCAGCCGCTTCTACATATAGCTCTAAAGTCAAATCATAATTATTTTTCCAGCTATCATATTCTAGCAGTGTAAGACCAATTTGTAGATAGTTAAACGCAGGTTGATAGGCTGCTGAAGCTTTCGCTTTTTTTCCCGCCTGTAGATTTAATGTCGCTAATTTATCTAGTTCCAATCGCTCGCTGATTAAGGTGCGACTCTTGTTCAATTGGTTAACAATATCAAATATTTTCTGCTCTCGCTGCTCATGGCTTATATTGCTCAATAGCAACTGTCCTAAACGCAGATGCACTGCTTGTTGCTCGGCTTCAAGAATTAAGGAGTAAATTGCTTGCTGGATGCGATCGTGAACGAACTTATACTCTGCAACTAGGCGATCTGAGAGACCCTCAACCTCAATTTCCATTAGCTTGTAAGCATCACCGATGGGGACAATAAAACCCTCTCTGAGGGCAGCTCTCAAAACGATTGCTGTTTCTCTGGGGGATTTTTCAAAAACGATTGCCAGGGTTTCCAAGTCGAACTGGTTGCCCGTGCAAGCTGCCAACTTTAAAACGGCGAGGGTTTCTGGTGGCAGCTTTTGTACCTTAAGAGCCATCAATTCGACGACGTTATCTGTTATCTGCCGACCTTGAATTTGCTCTAAATCCCATTGCCACTCGCAGCGATCGCGATTGAAACTCAGCAAGGATTCTCCATACAAACTCTTTAAAAACTCAGTGGCGAAAAAGGGATTTCCTTGAGTTTTTGCCCGTCCCAATTCTGCTAGGATTTTTACTCGCTCTGCTGCTAAATTGAGGGTATCTCCGATTAACTGAGTTACTTCTTGCAACTCCAAAGGTTGTAGATAAATATTGCTTACTGTCGCTCCTGAATTTTTTATCTTTTCTATAGTCTGAATTAACAAGTGTGTTTCGCTTACTTCGTTGTCTCGATACGCTCCTATGAAGAAGAGATATCGGCTATCTGGGGCAGTTATCAGCAGTTCTAGCAGTTGCAGGGATGCTCTATCCGCCCATTGCAAATCATCTAAGAAAATGACTAGGGGATGTTCAGGTTGGGTAAAAACTGTAATGAAGTTTTGGAAAACGAAGTTAAAGCGGTTTTGGGCTTCCGCTGGCGGAAGTTCTACTACAGGTGGTTGCACCCCTAATATTGCTTCTGCTTCGGGAATAACTTCGATTATCACCCCAGCATTGGCTCCTAAAGCCTCCATAAGGTTCTGCTTCCACTGAGCTAATTCTGCCTCGCGTTCGGTGAGGAGTTGTCGCATCAGAGATCGAAATGCTTGAATAATAGAACTATAGGGAATGTTGCGTTGAAACTGGTCGAATTTACCCGCGATAAAGTATCCATTGGTTTCGGTAATGGGCTTGTAGACTTCCCGGACTAAGGCAGATTTGCCAATGCCAGAATAGCCGGAAACCAGCATCATTTCGCAAGTCCCCCGACCAACGCGAGTGAATGCACCTAACAAACTGTTAACTTCTCTTTCCCGTCCGTAAAGTTTTTGGGGAATTTGAAATCTATCGGAAAAATCGTTGCAACCCAGAGGAAAATTATCGATCTTGCCTTTTTCTTTCCACTGTCTTTGGCATTTCTCCAAGTCTGCCTTAAGACCGGAGGCTGATTGGTAGCGATCTTCAGCATTTTTTGCCATCAGTTTCAGGATGATCGCCGAAACAGTTTGCGGAATTTCTGGTTTGATTTGGTGGGGGGGTATTGGTTGTTTGGCGATGTGCGAATGAACCAGTTCTAAGGGATTGTTAAGGGGAAAAGGTAACTTCCCTGTCAGTAACTCGTAGAATGTCACTCCCAGGGAGTAAAAATCCGTTCGATAGTCGATCTCTCGGTTCATCCTGCCGGTTTGTTCGGGAGAGATATAGGCTAGAGTACCTTCGAGCACATTGGGGTTGCAGAAAGTTGTGGTTTCTCGTGACAGCGCTGTGGAGATGCCGAAGTCGATTGCTTTGATTTCGCCTGTAGTGGAATTGAGGACAATATTTGAGGGATTGATATCTTTGTGAATCACATATTTTTGGTGAATTCGCCCTACAATTTCAGCAAGTTTGGCGGCTAAGGTCAGAAATCCGCCCACTTCTATGTTACCTGCTAGTTTCAGTTGTGCTAAGGATTGCCCGCCAAAGTCTTCTAAGACCATTGTTAAGCGATTGTGAGTTTCTAACCCATAAACTCTTATTACTCCTTCTACTCCTTGGGAGTTCAGTTTTTGAATAATTTCATATTCTCGCTTGAACCCGGCAATGATTTCCGGTGGAGGATAGGCTTGTTTGAGCCGTTTCAAGATAACAGTTTGGTTATTGATGGGGTTCTTTGGGTTGACGGCTGAGTAAATAATTGAGCTCGGACTTTCATATAATTCTCTGCTGAGTTGGTAATCTCTTGATACCAGTTCCATGGTGTTGAGCTCTAGGTTGGAGATCGCTAATATTGTAGCGATTTCCTGAGACCTCTTGCAAAAATACTTTTTTCTAGGAGATTCTATATTCGAGATGCCCGTTCTCAAGCAAAGCATCTCGAAACCCTTCATCCTATCAATCTACTTTTGTCAAAAAAATTGATTGATGACACGCCCTAGTCTTCGTCTAATTCATCCTCCTCTGGACTCGGTGGATCTGGATCTGGGAATGGATCGTCTACTGGATCTGCAAAGGCTATAGCCAACACAGATAGTTCGCTAGTCAAGCCCGTCTCGATTAGTCGCCGATCTAATTCTGTTAATCCCGATGCTTCCATCAATTGTGTTGGAGCGCTAGCAAAAGCCAATTGTTTCTTGGGGGATGTTGCTAGATCGAGTAAGAAATCAAATACGTTATTCAAGGTTGTACCTCCTTTTGTGAAAAAGCTGTAAAGACTTGGGTGACTCGAACCTGAGCTTGTGGACTTTCGTAGATTTTGGGATTGTAGTAAAGCGCTGCTGTAATGTCATTTAATGAGTTTTGGTATGCGTCTTTGCAAGCCCCTAGCTCTGTTGCTGCTTTTCCTATTTCAGCATAAGCCACAGCCCGCAAAGCATAGGCATAGGCATAATTAACGGCTAGTTCGATAGCCTTAGTAAGAGGTTCTAGAGCCTCATCATACTTTTCTTGGTGAATCAATACTTGGCCGAAGTGGGCTAAAGCCCAAGCGTAATTTTGGTTTTCTTGAACAGCCTCCCGAAATTTAGCACAAGCATTATTAAATGACTCTGTACCATCTCCTCTATTATTTTCCTCTACTATACCCCATTTGAAATAAAGGTAACCCAAATTAGCCTTTGCCCAAGCATAAGTATCTCCCCTGAGTGCGATGGCTTTCTCAAAATTTGCTTTGCTTTCTGTGTACTTTACCTCCTCCACACTCAGAGGTCCATCTTCTCGAATCATATCCCGTCTAGCTGCTCCTCGGTGAGCGTAGGCCCAAGCATAATTGCGATCCGCTTTAATAGCATCATCAAAGTTATTGATCGCCTGCCCATAAAGTTTCGTCAGACGGAAGGTTTCTCCCTCTCGAGCGAAACCTACAGCTTTTTGTTTTGACATTTGAACTAATTACCTCCTCGATCTAGTGTTTGTACTAATATAAGCCTATACTTTAGCATTATCTTTGACTAAATTTATAACCTGTTAGTTGTTGAAACCGGGGTTCGAGATGCAAATCAAGCCAAGCTAGGTCTAGAAAGGCTCTGCGCTTGGGATAGTAATCTAGGGACATAGCTTCTTCTAGATAGGCAAGAGCTTCGTTGTTTCTTCCTTCAATGGCTGCCAAACCTCCAAGCTCGTAAATAACAGCACTGTTTTGTGAACCCATCCTAGCCAACTTAGCTTGCAAAACTAACTGGGCTTGCTCTATTTCCCGTCGCGCTTCGGCTAATCCTTTCCACCGCGCTTTGGTAATGGCCATCCAATAAAGTGTTAAACTATCTTTCGGGTCGTCCTCTAAAGCTCGGTAGTAATGCTCTATTGCCTCAGCATATCGTCCCATGAAACTCAAAAACAAACCTCTTTCCGCACGCCAATCTTCTTTAATAATGGTCTTGTCTAGGGCAATGGCCCGGTCGAATTCCACCAGAGCTTCCTCGTAGCGCCTCAGCATCCCATAAGTTCGGCATCTATAGGCGATCGCCCAAGCATAATCGGGTTGCAATTCGATCGCGCGATCGAGGTCTACCAAAGCTTCCTCATAATGTTCGATGCGCTCATAAGTTACGCCACGATGGGCTAGCGCCCAAATGTAGTTGGGCTGTAGCTCTATTGCTCGATTAAAATCCTCTATAGCTCCCTCAAAAGCGTCCATCAAAAAAGAAGTTTCTCCCCGGTGAGCCAACGCCCAAGCATAGTCTGGCTTTAACTCTATTGCTCGGTTAAAATCTTCCAGAGCTTCCTGATAGCGCTTCATGAGCCGATAGGTTTCGCCTCGCCCCGCCCATGCTTTAGCATTTTGGGGATCGTTAGTGATATCCCTATCTAACTTCTCTAAAGTTTGTCCATTGTTTCCCATCATTTCTTTCTAGGTCTATTTTGTGCCTAAAGATCCATTCCCAAACGCTCTACCATCTCCATATCTATGGCCAATGGTGGGTTGGGCGGCATGTATAGAGTGGAGCTTTCCGTCACCTTCGCTTCCGGTAACTTCTCCAAAGGTATTCTCTGGATCGATGGCTCGCAAACTGGGTGATAAACTGCTGCTTCATAGACTATTGCCTCGCTATCGGAAGCGTAATAATTTTGCAAAACTTCTGTCAATACGTGTAACCCGCGTACATGCCCTCCTTGCTCATAAAAACCACGATTTCCTACCAAAGCAATCTGCCACAAAATCAGAGCGCTAGTTGGGTCAAACTTGCGCCGCCTAATCAGGAAATCTGTTGCCTCAAAACTCTGACAGCCGCGCTTGCCCGGATCTAGACTTAAATCAGCAAACAAGCAATCTTCTGCTGAAATACCCGGCAGCATCTGTGCTCTAAATCCTTCTTGTCTGGCTCGTCTGAGAGCCTGATGAGCTGAATCGGCAAAGACACCGGGATGACCGTAGAAAACCACACAAACATTTAGACCGCGATGCACTTCTGCCAAAATGCACTCTACCATCTGGACATAAGTCTCTTTACGCTGCCGATTGTTTCGATTGTAAGGTAATGGTTCTGCTGTAGAGTTGACGGAGACTAGCCATTGTGCTGTTGCCGGATCGGCTACAGCATATAACACTTTATCAGCCTGTTCGATCCAAGCTTTTGCCGCCAAGGTTACTTGACCGACAAATTGGATTCCCGTCCCGACAATCGTTAAACACCCCGATTTCACACTCAACCTACTTAGTTATTTTTCCGTATAATTTTACTTGGGAGGCGATCGCCCTCTAGCCCTATGTCCCCAACCTTGTCACTCAAAGGCTTCTGCCCAAACCCACTCCACAAGAGTCCAATCTGCTGGCTTTTCATCTTAATTCACCATCCCCAAACGTGCCATCATTTCCCGATTGAAAGGAATTTGTCCTTGCGGAGGAACATAAAGGGTGGACACCTCACTCACCAGGGCTTCTGGTAACTTAGATAAGGGCATCGGCTCAATAATCGGCTGACAAACCGGATAATAAACAGCGGCTTCATAGACAATGACTTCATGGTCGCGATCGTAATGCTTTTCTAACACCTCCGTCAAAACTTTTAGACCCTGGGAACCCCGTTCGGCTTCAAAAAAGCTAAAATTCCCAATCAACCCAATCTGCCACAAGATTAACGCGCTCCTGCGGTCAAATTGGCGATCGCGAAGCAGAAAATCCGTCGCTTCAAAACTCTGACATCCATACTGTCCCGGATCGACTCCCACATCGGCAAATAGACAATCGGATGCCGATATTCCCGGTAGCATTTGTGCCCGGAATCCCTCCTCTCGTGCCTGCCGAATCGCCTCACGAGTTGGATTAGCAAAAACTCCAGGATGACCGTAGAAAACTGCACACACATCCAATCCTTGGCGAACAGCATTGAGCATCACCTCCACCATTTCACCATAGGTTTGTTTGCGCCATTGATTGTTGGTATTGTACGGAAGACTTTCGGCGGTTTCGTTGAGCGATCGCAGCCATTCAGCCGTTGCCGGATCGGCTACAGCATACAAGACTTTATCAGCCTGTTCGATCCAAGCCTTTGCCGCCAAGGTTACTTGACCGACAAATTGGATTCCCGTCCCAACAATCGTTAAATAACCCGATTTCAAACTCGACCTACCTAATCATTATTTCCATATCATTTTGCCTGGGAGGCGATCGCCAGAGAACCAGCGATAGAACCGAAAGCGAATTGAAGCGCGATCGGATTTTAGTTTTAACAGTGTCTCCTCAACCTTGTCACTCGAACGCTTAAAAAATCACACTAGGGTTTGATTTTCAGCCAGTGTTACCAGCCATTTGAATCTCAGTTGCTAGCTGTAAATTTGCGGTCAAGTGATGTCATTTATCTATCTCAACACAAACCCCTGAAAATTGCAAGACCTTTTCCAAATTATTTTTTTTCTAGCCTTGTTGAATGACAAAGTTGAATGTCTGATGACATAATCTGGTCGTACATGTTCAAGACGATTCTATTGATCGGTTTCTGACAAGAATTCTAGAATTGACTCAGGACAAGGGTTTTCTGACAACCGAGAACCGTCTACCTCTAGGGACTGTAAAGCTTTTTAGTTATTTGCCCTGCTTGATAGCACTTTCCAGCTAGCCTCAGCATTCAATAAAGGCGGGATCATACTGGTTCGGCGGATATCCGGACGGAGGATAGCTCGACGGATTTCCTCTGCTGTAGCCTGGGGAAAAAGGGACCATAGCAAGGCAGCCGTTCCACTGACAAAAGGTGCGGCTGCGCTAGTGCCAGTCATTGGCATATATCCGCCACTCGAAGAGGTACTAATCGTATTCACCCCTGGTGCCCTCAGTCCCGATTTCCCTACCGATATGCCGCTATTCGATTTAAAATGCCAGTCTCCTTGCATATTGCAGGCAGCGACTGGAATCGTCCAAGGATGGTCAAACAGAGCCATTTGCCCAATTCGACCTTGATTGCCAGCCGCTCCAACGATTAAGACTCCTTTTTGAAGGGCATAATCGAAAGCCTCCTGGAGAAAAGGTTGCTCTTGGAGCGACGTGGTGGGTAGGCCCAAACTAAGATTGATAATCTTAGCTCCAGCGTCGATCATTTCCCTCAGGGCACAGGCAAGAGTCTCGGGAGTAACTTTGAGGCATTGCTCAAAATCCGCCGTATCGCATAAGATAGGCTTCACCAATACCGTACAATCCGGGCACAGCCCTGGAGCTTGGGAACCTCGTTGGGCACAGATAATTCCTGCGACAAAAGTTCCATGCACGCAGCCGATACTCTCTTTAGTTTGGCCAATCACCTCTGATGCGGCAGGGAGCGTGCGTAGGGAAGCCGCTTGCAAATCTTGATGAGATTCTTCTACAGGGCCATCAATGATTCCTACTACGATTTCAGGTCGCCCAGATGTAGCCGCCAATAGCGGTTTGATATTAATAAGTTCTAAATAATTAGCCATTTTTTGAGACAACACTTTTAGGTTTTGCCAACAACCGCAGGGAACTTCCGAGAAAAGCCGGCAAGAGGGGAATCAAGGTGCGATCGCACTAAAGCCAAATCAGTAGTTTTGAAACCCACGCAGGTAGATTATGTCTGTGTAGCAGTGGTTTTAATCGCCCTACTTTTCTTCTGACTTACCTCCCCATCCGTCCCCAGAAAGTAGCTACTCAACTTCTCTTGGAGGATTTTCCGTGCCAAAGATATCCGCTTGCAAACATTCTCGTAGGTGATACCTTGGACTTCAGCAATTTCTGTATGGGAGAGCTGTTGATAAAAATGCAAGATAAACGTATGGCGCAACCTTTTCGGTAAAGAAGCGATCGCCTCCCGAATCACCATCGCCTTCTCTTCGTTCTCCAAAACCTTTTCCGGGGTATCCACCGCACTTGTCGGGCCCCCATTCTCCGTTTCTCCCACCCATTCAAGACTATCTACACCCGCCGCTTCCCCAGAGCGTTTGCGAATAATATCGATACATAAATTGCGAGTTACCTGCATCAGCCAAGCTTTCAAATTGTGGATTTTCCCCACATACTTCAGCACCTTTTCCCTAGCCTTCAGCATCGCCTGGCTCAAAGCATCTTCCGCATCCGTAGAATTATAATTCATCAACTTCAGACAGCAGCGATACAATGGGTCGTGCATTTCCTGCCAGAGTTGCCAAAACTGGGAGACAATCTCATCGAAGCCCTTCACCGCACTGCGATCTTGATGCAAATTTTCCGTCAGTAAATCGCGCTTTTTTCGTCTCAGTTGTACAGGGTTATCCGAGCCAATTTCACTTGCTTTGGCATACATCATAAGTCTTCTGTCTTTCTGGAATTTGATTAATTTTGGCTAGATTTGGGGAGGAGGGTCAAGATGGTAAAAGTAACGTGTTAAAAGAGCTAAGAATTGGTGAGTCCGTTTGACGGGTCTGGGGCGCACTGCTTCTGAACATAACTCCCTAGGAGCTGCTTGTTTGCGGTATTGATATGAAATTCGCATGGGTTACTTTTTACCCCTTTTTCCTCGGAACCAATCGGGCCAAACTCGACAAAATTCCCAAAAGAACGGACAAGACACCTCTAGATATAATTAGGAATTATGTTTTCTCTCTTTTATGATTACTTTAGTCGATGGCAGACTGATTTTTTTAGGGGTCAAGACGAAAAAGGTAATTGAGGTGTAGCGACCTGCAAGCACGATGAGGTTGATTATAGCTTTACTCCTTAAGATTGCAGCCATGGAATAAGAATCTGGGCAGTTGCTGGAGCGAGTAATACCCCATTACGGTAATGGCCGGTGGCAAGCCATACCTGTTCGTGACCGGGAAGTTGACTAATAACGGGAGCCGGTTGATTGTGGGGACGGGGGCGTAAACCTGACCATTGCTCAGTCATATTTAAATGTTGCAGACCCGGACAAAAGGCGATCGCCGCTTCCTTCACTTCATTGAGCAACTGCTCATCTGCCATCACCTCACCCTGTTCATCGGGAAATTCTACCGTAGCGCCCACCCAATAGCCACCGACTCCTGACGGCACGACATGTACATCACCAGAGGTAATAGCAGGTTGAAAGTCCGGATCGCCTAAAATTTCCCCCTCATAGGCGATCGCCTGGCCCAAAACTGGGCGAATATCTAGAGGAGTCTGTAAATATTGAGCCAGGAATGGACTGCCTAAACCCGCCGCAATAATCACCCGATCGGCTTGCCATTCCTGGGATTGAGTTTGCACGCGATAACCAGAATAACCTGCTACTAAATTAACTACATCCTCGCCAAACTCAAACCGTACTCCTCGCATTTGAGCAACTTTAATCAAACATTCGGTTAAAATTTTGGGGTGAACCTGGCGATCTTGGGGAGAATATACCGCTCCCAGACACTGCTCAACTGCCAAATGGGGACAACGCTCTTGCAGAGTTGCTCGACTCCAAAGTTGCAGCTCCCATCCTTGAGATTGGCGAGTCTTGGCTAATTTCTGTTTTTGCTGCCACTTTTGTTCATCTCTGCATAGCATCAAAATCCCTTGGCGGTTATAGGGAATCGTTTGCTGGCAAAGGGTTTCGAGTTCGGGAATTAAGGTATCGTAGCGGCGAATACTGGTTTCTCGCATTTGCCAGGCTCTACCCTTCGTTTTCTGGCTAATGCATCCCATCATCACTCCCAATGCGGCGCTCGTACAGCCTTGAACCCCAGAAGTGCGATCGATGACGGTCACTTGAACTCCTGCGATTGAGGAGAGTTCATAGGCGATCGTTGCTCCAATTACACCACAGCCAATCATCAGAATTTGCGTCATATATCCTATCCTATTTTTCTCTTTTTTATCATGGTTAGTTATAGACGATCGCAATTAGAAGCACACAAGAAAGTAATCGCTAAGAAATTTCTCTTCTAGCTCCTTGGGTAGTTATGGCATCATAAATCAAGGGACTTTACTTAAAGCTGAATTAACCGGTTCAACTAATTTCTGAGTCGCCATAACCACTAAAAAAATTATAATGAAGCAAAATAGCGTTCAATCAGGATAATTGCCACAATATCATCGATGGGACGGGGAGGTTGGCGCATTCCTTGGGGAACGAGACGAGTTAGGCCTTTGGGGGGATACATTTGCCAGTAGCGATCGCGAGCTTCTAAGGTAGAATATCTCTCATCTACCTTGATAATTTCCAGGGTTTCGGCAAACTCCGGTTTCAGTTTCGCTTCCCAAGCTTTCGAGGTGGTTTGATTTCCCATTACCAACACGGAAACCCCATACTGTTGAGACCAAGCTTTTAAAGTAGCGATCGCCTGCTCCGAAGCAACCACCTCATGCTCGAATACCTGGCGATCTTCAGCCATTACCGCAATGCCACACTTATCTTTACCCGGATCGAATCCCAGAATCATCAACGTTCAACTCTACTCACTTTGTCGTCGTAGAAACGGAATCAGAGCCTCGCACACTTTTTCTGGCCAGTCTTCTTGAGCATAATGCCCAACTTCTTCTAAGGCAATAAATTCGGCTTGGGATACGCTAGAAATCGCCTCTTTTGCACTGGATGACAACAACCAGGGATCGTTTTCTCCCCAGATCACTTGCAGGGGTTTCGACCATTGGGGAAGAGTGCGACTAATATTGGTTAAACTCGATTTCAGGTTCAGATTTCGCAACGTTGCCAGCAGAGCGCGTCCAGCAGCCGAAGTTTCTAAAAAGGGGCGACGATAAACATTGAGGTCTTTTTCATCGACTTGATAGGGCGATCCGCCTTCCAGGGTGCGATCGACAATGAGGGGATCTTGGGTCATCATTTCTCCCGCTAGAGGTAGGGTAAACTGCTGGATTTTCCAGGGTAATTTAGCTTGGGGACTCAGGGGGATATTAATTAAGCTGAGGCGATGGATGCGATCGCTATTTTGCAGAGCATAGAGGAGTCCGGGAACGCTGGTGTAGCCTTGCAGCACGAGGGAAACTTGCTCTAATTCTAGGCTATCGATGAGGTCTCCCAAAGCTTTGACAAACGCTTCTGGAGTATAGGCAAAGTCCCGTTTTTCTGGAAATGCTGATTGTCCGGAACCGATCCAGTCTGGGGCGATCGCCCAAAATCCTTGTTCGGCTAGAGACGGCAGAACTTCTCGCCAACTATAGCTTTGGGAGAGTAACCCATGGAGCAATAGAACTGGGGGTTTGTCGGTTGCTTGCATCGGTTGCGCTTCGCGATAAAACCATTCTAGGGAACCGACGTTAATTTGCTTCTCCTCAATAGACACTCTTGTTGCTTGACTCCGTTTCGTTTCACTGGGATGGAGTTAGCATACCGTGTTTTTACCTCTTTTACTACTATAATTGGCTATTTTAAAAACGAATATCCTGCCAAATTTCAGCGTCAGCAAAGCGCTCTAAATGTTTGCGATTCGTTGTCGCAATCACAACATACTGACCAGGATATTCTTCTTGAATGAGTTTCCATTGAGCGCATATAATCATATCACAATCAATAATCCGACAATGCCTGAATCTAAAAAGACAATCATTCTTGATGATATAACTTAAAGCCTGATTTACTCTCTCGATCGATGATTTCCTTTACCGTTTGCCAATATTGTTCTCGATCGCGCACTTCTTCTGGGGAAGGTTCTTCTTCTATCCACTGTTTTAATAGTGCAAGAGCCGCTTGATTTTTATCTATCTGCTCTTCAAGAGTCTCTCCTTTATGAGGCAAAACGAACCTGGATTGAAGTTTTAATTGTTCTGGCATAAACTAATTTTTGCTGATTGAATCCAAATTTACTGATATTTTAACACGCATCTCCCCATTCACTCACCTTGCTCTGGATATTCGCCGAGAGTTTCAATTTATTGACGGCTGAAGTAACAAAGGATTGAATAAAGGCTGTGCGCTGATTTTGTTCAAAGATAGTTTTGATAATCGAGGTCAATTTATCCAAATTTAAGCCCTGTTCTGGATTAAAGTCTTGGGTTTGGAAATATTCAATTAAACTTAATCCGGCAATGCGAGTTAAATAGGCAGCACTGATGCCTTGTACGAGTCCGCCTGCTGTATAGGTAATGGCATTGGTTTTGAGAACGCTGGTAATCGTTTGGGTGGAGAGTTCGACTAATCCCAGTTTGACGATCAGTTCGCCGACAATACCGGCAATTTTTTGACCGTGTTGGAGGGTAAAGGACTGGTTCGGTTGATAAATTTTGGCTAAGTCTAATATCAGTTGACCGGTAATTGCGCCCGTGGTCAACAGATCGAGGCTGGGAATGGGGTTCGCAAAGGCAGTGGTGGCGGCGATCCATTGATATTGCTCGATCGCCGGCAAAGCGCGATCGCGGCGTTTTTGGTTCCAGACGGCTTGGATCTCGCTCTGTAAAGCTTCTGCTTGGCGCTGGATAGTCCCTAAAATGGGCATATGGGGAGCATCCGCCACTTGCACGAGACGGCTTTTCAGGGATTCAATTTGGGGCGCTGGCTGTTCCATCCATTCCTCTACAGTGCCATCGGGTTGGTGTTTGCGGACTTTGATCGGTTGAGGAATAGCGGCAGTTACGACTAAATCCTCTTTCTCTAGTTTACCGGTCATTCTACTATTGATTTGTTGGAGAAGACTGGGCAGCTCTTGGGGTAAGTATTGGTCTTGTTTATTCAAGACTAAAATAACGTGATGATAGTTATTCTTGAGCTCTTGTAGGGTTTGATATTCAGACTCAGTTAAGTCTCCGGCGATCGCCAACAGAATCACATCACTGTTGCGGAATTGTTCTTCAATCTGGCTTTGAATTGCGTCACTCGGATTGGGCGTAAATAGAGCAGGTGTTTCAATAATTTGCCAATCCTGGGATAGGAGATTAAACAAACTACTTTTACCCACATTTTTACCGCCGGTAATGGCGATTTTGAGAGTTTTGCGGTTGATTTCGGCTCTGAGTTCATTGAGGCGATTTTGCCAACTGGAAATATCAACCTCTTCTGTTGCTAACTCGGCGTTCGCGAAGCGACTCCAAAGGAGTATCGCCCCTTCAACTTGAGTAAACGTCCGCTCTAGAGTTTCCTGGTTTACCGGTGAAGGAAGTGTTTCCACGGGGACAGAGACAGAGTTTTGTCGCCACCACCAAATCCCACCCCAGGCGATCGCCCCTAGAGTAACCCATTCTCCCCATTCACTCACAGAACTTTGGATATTTGCCCACAACCAGAGGAGTGCCCCTAATCCTAAGCCACCAACTAACAGAGGACGACGTATGAGTGTTGCCATCGATTTCTCCACTAAACCCAACCAGATCTCTAGCTTAACTCGATTGGGGGCATTGGGGGGGCGATCGGGTACCTTAGTGACGATCGTTCCCGATCATATAACTTAAAGCCTGATGGACGCTCGCGATCGATAATTTCCTTTACCGTTTGCCAATATTGTTCTCGTTCACGCGCTTCTTCTGGGGTGATTTCTTCTTCTATCCACTGTTTTAAGAGTGCAAGAGCCGCTTAATTTTTATCGATTTGCTCTTCAAGAGTCTGTCCTTTATGGGACAAACTAAACCTAGATTTATGTCTTGATAGTTCTGACATAAATTCATTATTTCTGACCGAATAAAAAAACCTAACATTTCAACAAAGCTCAACCATAATTCAATTCTTCTCTTCCTTGTAAATACTCAACAATAAGTCCTTTAGTTGTCCTTTTCATTAGTTCACAAGTACGCTGAACCAAATCAGAATCTTTTTTTGCAGATTCTAATGTGACATGACATTGACCCGCACAGCAACCTTCAATTTCACAACCCTTGCAGAATTGATTATTGCCGGGTAAACGACGTTGAATAAGTTGCATATACAAACTGCCTTGTTCAAAACATTTCTCAAACTCTAGTGAATTTCCTACAACTGTATTGGTATGCCCACAAGTTTTTAGAGTTCCATCTACATTAAATTCAATTGTTTTACCTTCCATTGATGGGCAAAATGCATGAGGTTTAGACAGCCAAGAGTGGGACATTAAGATTCTGTACGGAGTTTCCCAAGTGCCATAAAAATTCAATCCTTGTTGATGAGCATAACGCCGTAAGTCTATAATCTTGTTGACACAATCTTCAATCGGAATTGCTGTTGAACGAACCAGATCAAAATCCATTGAAACATCTTTTACACCCAAAGACGTTCCCAAGTCTATGACCTGTTCATCAATCAAGGCAAAATTTGTATCTGTCACCGTTACGGAAAACCCATCAATCGGATATTCAATGGATTCCAGTAAACGAATTTTGCTTAAAATCTTATCAAAAGTCCCCTGTCCCTTGGAATCAACCCTGATTAAATCGTTGGCTTCACGGAGTCCATCAAGAGAGGTAGAGATCTTAACTTTATATTTTTTGAGTGTTTCTGCTTTTTGGCGGTTTAATAAGCTTAAATTAGTATTAATTGCATAAAAAAATTGCATATCTGGTATGGATTCACAATATTCCAAAACAAACAGCAAAGTTTTCCAGTTGAGCAGAGGTTCACCATTGCCAAAATGAATTCTGACCAACGAGTTTTCACTCGATCGCACTTTTTCAATAAATTTGTCAATGCTTTCTTTCGCCGTTTCAGCACTCATGTTTAATTCTGGAGAATTTCTAGTTTCAAAATCATTATTCAAAAAGTGCATACAATGTTTACAACCAAAATTGCAAGCATTACTAATAGCTAATTCAAGTCGTTGAAGTCTATTTCCTTGTTTTAATTCAGTTAAAAAATCTTCATGCAACGCTTCTAGTAGCTCAAGCTCGTCGTTGCCCTCATATTCTAATAAATGCAAGTCGGTTAAGGTCTTAACGACTTCTTCTATATCACCTTCACAATAATCAGCCATTTCATCAAGTGTTTTAGGTTCTTGAAAAAGATGGATAAAATCAACAACAGATTCTTCTACTTCTCGTGGCTGATTAAAGAGAGCATGATAAATCAAAAAAATTCCATTCCCACCATCGACAGAATGAAAGTAGCGAGACTGCTGGTAAGCTTTAGTTTCCATATTATTTATCCTTAATCTAGATTAAAAAAAAATATTTGCCCACCATAACTTGTTTGAATCCAGAAGCCATGATAGGCAAAAAATATAGCTATCTAGCTACGACGTTGGCAAGTGGCACGGCTCTTAAATAAAGAATCCGGCTTAGTCGTTTTGATTTGTTCAGGTTTAACCCGGATTTTGACCTGTTTTTTTTCAGTCATGGTGCATACCCTATTTCATAGAGATTATTAAAAATAATACCCCTTAATTTAAAAATAACTAAATACTCAAATATCCTATTCAAGCCTGAGTTTTATCAATAAATATTTCAATGACAATCGTGAAATATCGTGGGATGCTGTATTAGACTGAGTTATAATGGTGGAAACCCTTACTCTATCTTCACTCTATGGTTGTTACAGAAGTGTTACAATTTGTCGATCGCCTTGTCTTTGACGAAACGGGAAAACACTTAGATGACATTCAGAAAGCTGTAGTGAAAGGGGTTTGGCAAGGGGAAAGTTATGAAGAAATTGCCCAAGAATGTCATCGCAGTGAGAGTCGGGTGAGAGATGTAGGGTATAAGCTATGGCGAATTTTGTCAGAACGGTTAGAAGAAGATGTGAATAAATCGAATTTTCTGGCGACAATTGAAAGATTGCATATCAGTTCATCACAAAATATTTGTGTAGTTACACATCATAATATTAATTTCTGTTCAACTCATCAATCTGGCTCTCTACAAAATCCTCAAAATCATCCAGTTGATTCTGACTCGAAACGCGCTTCTATAGATTTAGAACTCGCACCTGAGATTACTTACTTTGAAGGACGCAGCGAGGAACTAGAAAAACTTTCTGAGTGTATTTTCAATCAACCCACTCGTCTCATGGCAGTGTTGGGATTAAGTGGTATTGACAAAACAACGCTGGTTAGGCGATTTATTGACTTACATTTGGATTCCTGGGAGGCTGTAATCTGGAAAAGTTTGAAATTCCCCAAATCTCTAAGTCATCTGCTGCATGATATTTTGACAACTTTCAAGCCAGAAACTGAAAAGAGTCTTGAGCTTGATGAACAAATCACCCAAGTCTTTGAACTGTTATCGACGCGGCGATGTTTGCTGATTTTTGATGATGTCCAAAATCTGTTTATCCCTGGACAATTTGCGGGACAGTATCAACCAGAATATACAGACTATAGAACATTTTTCAAAATGATGGCAGAAGTTTCACATCAAAGCTGTTTAATCCTGATCAGTCAAGAAAAATCGCCAGAAATGATTTCTTTGGATGCAGAGTTATACCCAATTCAGTCTTTAGAACTAGGAGGATTCGATGCTGAAGGTGGAGAGTTTGTGCAATATCAGGGATTATCCTCTGAAGAAAATTTGTTAGACTTAAGCAAGCTATATCAGGGAAATCCTTTCTATTTGCAATCTATCTCTAGTTTGATTAAAGAGGTTTTCTCAGGTGAGGTGAATGAATTTATGGCTGAGGATAGTTTGATATTTACAGAAGAGATGAAATCAGTGTGGAATACCTTGTGGATGAGGCTATCTCAGGTAGAAAAAGATATCATTTTAGAAATGAGTCGAGCAAAAGTACCTATGTATAGAGATGATTTAAGAAATATGTTAACATTGTCTTCTCTAGAAGTTGTCAATAGCTTACAATCGTTGACTAGGCGTTATCTATTAAATTCACTTCAGGGCGATCGACATTCATTTATCCTCAATTCTATTTTTCAAGAATATCTCAAATTATTCTTGATGATATAACTTGATTCTTGACAAAGTCAAGAGTCAGTGAGAAGATGAAGAAATTAGCTAAAATATTTTAGCAAATGACTTAAGCAAAATGGCTAAAGACCGATTCCATGAATCTGTAAAAACAGCCTTAATTAAGGAAGGCTGGACAATTACAAGCGATCCTCTCATCATTCGTATAGATCGGGTTAGACTAGAAATTGATCTAGCAGCCGAAAAAGTATTTGCCGCAGAAAAAGACGGGCGAAAGATTGCTGTAGAAGTAAAAGGATTCATGAATCCTTCTGCGATTTATGACTTTCACGCAGCTTTAGGACAGTTCTTGAATTATCGCCTAGGTTTGCAAATGACAGACCCCTTACGGAATCTTTATCTAGCTGTACCCGTAGATATTTTTAACGATTTTTTTCAAGAGCGTTTTGTCCAAGTTGCTATACTTCAACATCGTCTAAGCATTATCACATATGACCCTGATTTAGAAGAGGTAATAGAATGGAAAAACTAGAAAAGTATCGCCAAATTGTCGAAGAAGTAATCAAAAGTCATGTCAGTCCCGAAGAGCCGGATATTGAATCCCAAGCGATTTGCGATCGCGAACAGGATCATTATCAACTGGTGGATCTCGGTTGGCAAGGCTTCAATCGGATTTATGCCTGCTATATTCACATCGATATTAAAGACGAGAAAATTTGGATTCAGAACAATATGACAGAAGCCGACTTAGGGCAAGAGTTAGTCGATAAAGGCATTCCTCCTTCAGATATTATTCTCGGTTTACATCCCCCATACAAACGCCCTTACACCAAGTATGGTGTTGCTTAAGCTGTTACCCTAAAATGAAAGTAAAACTCTTGAGGAGCCTATGTTACTCAACTATAATCCCAGAGCTTGCTTACCCTCTGCTGAAGATTTACCCGATTCTGACGATACTCCTGTGGATAACGAGCTACAAGATTTAATTCCCAGTTTGCTCAAAGCGATGCTGGCTTTAATTTGGGCAGAGCGGATGGATTGGTTTTTTGGGGTAGACATGGGAATCTATTACGATCCGAACCAACCGGCTATTGTCCCCGATGGCTTTTTGAGTGTAGGCGTTCCCAGAATTATTGACTCTGATTTACGTCTATCTTATGTATTGTGGGAAGAGCAAAAATTGCCCACCCTCGTGTTAGAAGTGGTTTCTCATAAACGGCGGAAAGAATATACTCAGAAAAAAGAAGAATATGCCCAACTGGGAATTTTATATTATGCGATCTATAATCCTTTGCGGAAAAGGAAACAAAAGTTAGAAGTGTATGAACTCAACGGCGGCGAATATGAATTATTATCTGGGCAGGTGGTGTGGTTATCCCAGTTGAATTTAGGCATTGGTAAAGCGGAGGGAACGTATCAAGGAATCACCCGAGAATGGCTCTATTGGTATGATGAGCAGGGAGAGCGCTATTTAACACCGGAAGAGCGAATTATCTCAGCTCAACAACAGCTATTATTAACGGAACAACGAGCATTATCAGCTCAACAACAGGCATTATCGGCTCAACAGAAAACGGAAAAACTCGCCCAAAAACTGAGGGAATTAGGCATCGATCCCGATCGCCTAGACCCATAATCGACGATCGATCGCCGATCTCGCAGTATCATAGACAATAGACTCTAACCTTATCCATATCCATCCGTCCTGTGACTGCGATCGCCCCCACCTCCCTCCTCGAACCCTCCCAACTGCTGCCCTTTGAACAGCTCGAACCTTCCCTACAACAGCGTTTCCAACAGGCTTGGCAACTGGGATCGCCCCTTCCTTCCGTGATATATCCCGAAACTCAAGAACAATTGAGCGAGGTGATGAAACTCGCCAAAGCTAACCAATGGCAGGTTGTACCCTGGGGAGCAGGCAGTAAAATTCATTGGGGTGGCATCGGTAAAGCGGTGGATCTTATCATCAGTACTCAACGCATCAATCAGGTGATTGAACATGCAGCTGGAGACCTCACAATTACCGTAGAAGCTGGGATTACTTTGGCACAGGTGAATGAATTTCTAGCGCCCCACAACCAGTTTTTAGCCTTCGATCCAGCCTACCCCAACCAAGCCACCATTGGCGGTATCATTGCGACAGCGGATACCGGAAGTTGGCGACATCGGTATGGTGGCGTGCGCGATCGCCTAATTGGACTTTCCTTTATCCGCAGTGATGGCGAGATTGCCAAAGCAGGGGGCAGAGTTGTCAAAAATGTTGCCGGTTATGACTTGATGAAACTGTTCATCGGCAGTTATGGCAGTTTGGGGATACTTTCTCAAGCCACGTTTCGCCTGTATCCTATTCCCGAAAGTTCAGCTACAGTAGTACTTTCAGGAAATCCAGAGGCGATTGCCCAAGCCACCCAAACCCTACTGAATTCCAGTTTAACCCCCACTGCCCTCGATTTAAGACCCCAAAATGACCAAATTCTGCTCATTGCTCGCTTCCAAAGTACACCCTTAAGTGTGCAAGAACAAGCCAAACGGGTATCAGATCTTAGCCAAGCATTAGGATTGAGCGCCCAAATATACGAGCAGCAGAACGAAAGCCAACTATGGGCAACCTGGCAACATCAACTTTGGGAAACCCACCCCCAAAAGGTTATCTGTAAACTCGGTATTCGTCCCACCGAAGTCGTTAACCTATTGCTAAAAATTGAACAACTTGCCCAAGTGCAAAGTCAATGTGTGCTTCACACTCGCACTGGCTTAGGTATACTACGATGCAATCAAATTCGATCGACACAACTGTTGGAGTTGCGATCCTATCTTACTTCCCATGGCGGTTTTCTCAGTATCTTAGAAGCACCTCCATCCCTGAAAAAATCCCTAGATGTATGGGGGTATACAGGAAATGCACTTAAAATCATGCAAAATATCAAGCATCAATTCGATCCAGATAACTTACTCAGTGGCGATCGCTTCATTCAATAAACTACATTTCTATAGTATCGATTAGCATAACTCATGTTTTTTACCTTGCACCAGGCTAACCCTTTTTTGCATAATTAAAACCAGATCCAGTCAATTCGTAGGGTAGGTAGTGCCCTATTCCCTATTCCCTATTCCCTATTCCCTCTTTTCATGACTCCCGCCAAAAATAGTAATTTCTTATCTCAAAACCCCCATTTGTCCTCTGGATTTGATCCTCAAAATCCACCCAATCCCGATCTAATTAATACCTGCGTTCATTGCGGATTTTGTCTCTCCACTTGCCCCAGTTATCGCGTTTTAGGACAAGAAATGGACTCTCCCAGAGGACGCATTTATTTGATGGATGCGATTAACCAAGGTGAAGCTCCCTTAGCCCCTGCTACCTCCCAACATTTTGACACCTGTTTAGGATGTTTAGCCTGTGTTAGCACTTGTCCTTCAGGAGTGCAATATGATAAACTCATTTCAGCTACCCGCCACCAAGTCGAACGCAATATCGATCGCAATATTCCCGATCGCATTATTCGCTCTTTAATCTTCAATCTTTTTCCCTATCCCAATCGCTTAGTTCCCTTTCTTTATCCCCTCTATCTCTACCAAAAATCTGGCTTACAATCCCTCATTCGACGCACCAATGTGCTCAAAAAAATATCGCCTAGATTGGCGGCAATGGAATCCATTTTACCCCAAATTTCTCTCTCTTCCCTACACCATTCCTTTACCGATGTCATTCCTGCCCAAGGGAAAAAACGCTATCGGGTGGGAGTCATTCTTGGCTGCGTGCAACGGCTGTTTTTTAATCCAGTAAATGCGGCAACGATTCGCGTTCTAACTGGGAATGGGTGTGAAGTTGTGATTCCCAAAACCCAAGGCTGTTGTGGGGCACTCCCGGAACATCAGGGACAAACCCAATCCGCCCAAGATTTAGCACGCCAAATGATTGATTCTTTTGCCAATTACGATCTGGATTATGTGATTATCAATGCCGCCGGATGCGGACATACCCTAAAAGAATATGGTCATATTTTAGCTGACGATCCCAATTATAGAGATAAGGCAAAGCATTTCGTCAGTAAAGTCAAAGATATTCAAGAATTTTTAGCCATGGTGGGCTTAACTGCACCCTTATCTCCCCTAGCTGAAGAAGAGTTGAAGATTGTTTATCAGGATGCTTGTCATCTATTACATGGACAAAAAATTAGTGTGCAACCGCGCCAATTACTCAAACAAATTCCTGGCATTCAATTAAAAGAACCTGTAGATGCTGCCTTATGTTGTGGAAGTGCAGGAGTTTATAATATGTTGCAGCCAGAGGTAGCAGAAAATTTAGGCGATCAAAAAGTAAATAATTTGCTCAATACGGGAGCTAATTTAATTGCTTCTGCGAATCCAGGCTGTAGTTTACAGATCAAAAAACATTTACAGCAACAGGGTAAGACGGTTTCGATTTTCCATCCCATTGAACTACTCGACTATTCCATGCGAGGCATTATCCTATCTTCCCTCGACAGGACTTAATCTGAGGAGGAGGAAAGGGAGACAGGTAACCAAATTTCAAAGGTTGTACCGCTTCCAATTTGCGATCGCAGTTTCAGATATCCTTGATGTTTTTCAGTTACAATCTGGTGGGAAATGGCTAATCCTAACCCCGTTCCTTTTCCTACGGGTTTGGTTGTAAAAAATGTTTCAAAAATGCGTTCTTGAATCTCTGGAGGTATGCCGGTTCCATTATCTTCAACCTCAACTTTAACCCATTCTGACTCATCGGATTCTATTAACCATTGGGTGGTAATCGCAATTTCTGGTTTCCATTGCTCAGATTTTTCCCGTTCATTTAAAGCATCAATAGCATTGGTGAGCAAGTTCATAAAGACTTGGCTCAATTGCCCTGAATAACACTCAACTAAGGGCAACTCTCCATAGCTTTTCACCAAGTGAATTCCATATTTGAGTTTATTCCGTAAAATCAATAAGGTACTATCTAAACATTCATGAAGATTTGCCAGTTGGGGATGGTTTTCACCCATATGGGAAAAATTCCGCATTCCACCGACTAAAGCATTTAAGCGCTCTGCACTCTCCTGCATACTATCAATTAGTTCGGGTAAATCGTTCTGTAAATACTCAAAATCAATATCTTCTTTTATCTCTTCAATAGGTTCTGGATCTTCTCCAGATTCTTCCTCATAAGCTTCTACTAAATCTAGTAAATCCTGACTATAAGTTTTTAAGAACTTCACATTTCCCCATAGAGTATTAACTGGATTTCTGATTTCATGGGCTAATCCAGCTACCATTTGCCCTAAACTAGCTAATTTTTCCGTTTGAATCAGATGAGCTTGGGTGTTTTCGCGTAATAGTTGCGTAGTTAGTTCATGAATTCTAGATTGAGCTAGGAGTAATTGATGAACATCGAGCAAACAATAGCAGTGGCTAGAACACTTGATAACTAAGGGTTCATAGAGTTTTTCTGGAGGACGTTCTAAAGAGCGAACTGCGGCTTCCACAATCGGTTCTGTACCGGGTAAAACTAGGTGATCGGGCAAAAGATGTTGACCGACTTTTTGATTGGCTAATCGATTTAAAACTCTAATTTCTCGCCGAATAAAAACTTCTAAACCATAGGGACGACTCAGTTGTTCTAGAAATCTTCTTCGGGAAATCATCCCAGCAAATTCCCCTTTATCTGTTAAAATCACTCCAGGTAAAAGGGAATATGCTTTGAAGATTTGTGCGACTACACGCCCCGGTTGACTAACGTCCACAGAACATTCCCATAACGAGAGGTCTTTTAAGGTTGAATCAAGGTTTACTTCAGTGGCTCTCAGACCGGATCGAGCCACTACTTCTGTTGGTATCTCTGACACTTTTACCACCATATTTTTTATTATTCAAAAATTCTTTCCCTATTATAGGAATAAAAACTATAATAGACTATAATGATGGTTTAGGTAAGTCAATTTTTACGATCGCCTTAAACTTTATTTAACCTATTTTAAATTTATTTAACCTACTGATTTATAGGGGCCTATTCCCAGAAAGATAGAGGCGCGATCGCACCCGTTCTAAGCAAAACTCATGAACTAATATCCAGCCCCATTTCGGGGCAATTTCCGGGCGTTTATGGGGGGTGATAACCATCAGGCGATCGCCAATCCAGCTTAACTGATACACTAAGGCTGGTAAGCGCGATCGCTCCACCAAATGCAGCGCAAAACTACACACAATCAACCCATATTCACGCCCCCACAACACTCCCTGCTCAATGTCTTCAAATCGATAACCCTCAGCCATCTGTCCCGTGCGCCCTAGATAAGCCTCCTGAGTATACGGATCGATGCCGTGTATATCCTGCCATCCCAACTGACGCAAGGCCAACGTCACCTCGCCACTCCCACAAGCCAAATCCAAAACGGGTAAACTCCCTCTCGGTACATCGACTAGCCCCTGAGCCAAAACTTGCCCAATCCTCTCCTCATGGGGATTACGATAGGTTGCTCCCTGCTGTTGGTAAAAGTCTTCTACTCCCCAGGTTTCATAAGCCTGACGAATTGATAAATCCATGCAATGAACAATTAACAATTAACAACTACAGTTCTACCCCATCTCCCCGTGTCCCTCCATCCCCCATCCTCACCCTTGCCCCCACTCCCCAGAGAGAGTAAAATTAGAGTATGGGCTGTTCTTAGTTCAGATCTAATCCAGGCTGACGGAAATCCGACCGGTAAGGAAGATGTCAGCTCAATTACAATAAAGAATAAATATTTCGCCAGAGAAGAGGACTCGTCCCCTAATAATGATATCGGAAAAAATCAGCCAACGCTCTGACTTTCTTGGAACCCAAGTCATCACCCGGAATAATGGCAAACGCTTGGGAGTCGTCAGCCAACTGTGGGTCGATATAGACCGGCGGGAAGTGGTTGCCTTAAGTTTGCGAGATAATCTGCTCTCAGGTGTTCTCGCTGGAATTCCCCGCTATATGTACTTGAGCAATATTCGCCAAGTCGGTGATGTGATTCTTGTTGATGATGACGACGTAATTGAAGATGTCAACGTAGAAGTTTACAGCAGCCTCATTGGTAGTGAGGTGATTACCGAAGCTGGGGAAATGCTCGGCAAAGTCAGAGGGTATCGCTTTGATACAGAAGATTATCGAGTCACTTCCTTAATTATTGCCTCGATTGGCTTACCCCTGATTCCTGAACAGGTGGTTAGTACCTATGAACTCACTATCGATCAAATTGTGAGCAGCGGACCAAACCGCCTGATTGTGTTTGAAGGTGCAGAAGAGCAGATGGTGCAGTTAAGTGTGGGGGTACTAGAGAAACTGGGGATTTCCCAAGCACCTTGGGAAAGAGAAGGAGCTGAACCCTATGCTATGCCAATCATTGACAGCGAAAAGCGGTTAGGTACAGGTACTCCCATACGCACAGAAGAACCCATCCGAGAGATGGAGCCAGTCATGGAAGAAACCTGGAATGCGGATGAATGGCAAAAACCGCAACCGGCTCCCATGCGGCAGTTCCAGCAACCCGAACCTCGGTATGAGCAAAGCTATGAGGAAGATAACTGGGGAGGTGATGGGGACGAAGATCGTAGCTATCGAGAACCAAGCTATCGAGTCGATCCTCCGGAAGTAGAGAACGAAGAGATTCCAGAGACTCCTTATGAACCCTCCTATCGGGAGATAGAAGAGGATGCTTGGGCTGATAAAGACCAGGATGAACCCTTAGATTTGCCAAAAGTTAATATTCCAGAAACTCGGAAAAAACCAGAGTATGAAGGATAACGGTTTGTGTGAGTTGTGAACGAAAGAATCCTCTAGCCTTAAATCCCTTTTTGAAGGCTCTCAAGGCAAGGGGCTTTGGCCTCTTGTTAGACCCTCCTTTTTCTGATGAGTATCCAAAAAATTCCCCTGGCATCTATCCAAAAAATCCGTACCTATCTCACGAGTCTGCTGGTGCTTCCAGAGTCTGAAAACTGCGGGCGATCGCTATCTTTTAATGAATCTGACGATCTCCCAGAACCGGAATCTCTCGATGAGCTAGGGGGATTATTTGATTTGGGGCCAGCAGAAGAGGATGAGGAGGCGATCGCCACATCACCTTCTGGGCCTTGGTTAATTAGTGCCGTTAATCCTGCCACTGCTTTACGCAAATTACCTGGGCTACGCTTAAAACTGGGTCTACGCTGGGTTAGCTATATTTATCGTGACCCCAATGAACCCAACAGTGGCACGGGAATAACTTGGGCTGTACCAGAAGACTATTGTGCGACGGCTACCCTCGAAGAAGCCCTAGCCGATGGCTGCGATCCAGAGCATCCCCCCCGGCCCCAAGGGGCATTAGATAATTTTATGGCTGCCATTGAAGGCGATCGCAGCGCTCCTTCTTTTATGGTTGCTGCCCTCCTGCGCCGAGAAATTCAAGAATTTGTCTGTGCAGAAGCGAACCGAGATTGGAGCCACCACCGCTTGATTGACTCCCCTCCCAAGCAAGTCAAATGGCAATGGAAAGGCCAAATCAAAGACTTATCCCCCAAAATCCGTAAGCTGGATGATGGCAAAATTGCCGTAGAATTTTTCACTTGTCGCACCAGTGCCCCGATCGCCATTTTTCGCCACGTTGAACAATATCCCTCATCCAGTTATCAGAGCAAGGCGATCGACCAACCCGTAGCGATTCCCATCCGTACAAAATCAATTAAAAATTAAAAATTAAAAATTAAAAATCAACAATCAGGATCTGGTAGCCTGGTACGTGCTTAACTGAACATCGGTAAGCATAAACCCTTAATTTCAGCAAGGATTACCCTATGTACGAAAAAATCAGCCCTCCTGAAACCGGCGAAAAAATTACCTTTGCTGAAGGTAAACCCATTGTTCCCGACCATCCTATCATTCCCTTCATTCGTGGAGACGGTACGGGGGTAGACCTTTGGCCCGCCTCTCAGAAGGTCTTTGATGCTGCCGTTCAAGCAGCCTATGGTGGAAAACGGAAAATTTCCTGGTTCAAGGTGTACGCTGGTGATGAAGCTTGCGAACAATATGGAACGTACCAGTATTTACCTGAAGATACCCTAAAGGCGATCGAGGAATATGGAGTCGCCATCAAAGGCCCCTTAACCACCCCCATTGGTGGCGGTATTCGCTCCCTCAATGTTGCTCTGCGGCAAATTTTTGATCTCTATGCTTGCGTGCGTCCCTGTCGTTACTATGCTGGAACCCCCTCCCCCCACAAAACGCCAGAGAAAATGGACGTAATTATCTATCGGGAAAATACCGAAGATATTTACCTCGGTATTGAATGGCGCGAAGGCACAGAAATCGTCAAGAAACTGATTGAATACCTCAATACCGACCTCATTCCTTCTACTCCTGAGCATGGGAAAAAACAAATCCGTCTCGACTCTGGTATTGGCATTAAACCCATCAGTAAAACCGGAACTCAACGACTGGTGAAGCGGGCTATTCAAAACGCCCTTCGCTTACCCAAAGAGAAACAAACGGTCACCTTGGTTCATAAAGGCAATATTATGAAATATACCGAGGGAGCCTTCCGCGACTGGGGTTATGAATTAGCCACCACTGAGTTTCGCCAGGAGTGTGTAACTGAGCGCGAATCCTGGATTTTGAGCAATAAAGAAGAAAATCCAGACATTAGTTTAGAAGACAATGCTCACAAACTCGAACCCGGTTATGATGCCTTAACTGCCGAGAAAAAAGAAGAAGCTTGCGCTGAAGTAAAAGCCGTTCTGGATGCGATTTGGGAAAGTCACGGCAATGGCAAATGGAAAGAGAAAATCATGGTCAATGACCGGATTGCCGATAGTATTTTCCAACAACTACAAACCCGTCCTGGAGAATATTCGATCCTCGCCACCATGAATTTAAATGGGGATTATCTCTCGGATGCTGCTGCCGCCATTGTCGGAGGTTTAGGTATGGGGCCAGGAGCAAACATTGGCGATACTTGTGCTGTTTTTGAAGCCACCCATGGCACTGCCCCCAAACACGCCGGTTTGGATCGGGTCAATCCTGGATCGTTGATTCTTTCTGGAGTCATGATGTTAGAATACATGGGCTGGCAAGAAGCCGCAGACTTAATTAAAATGGGCATAGAAAAATCAATTTCTAATCGGGAAGTGACCTATGATTTAGCTCGTTTAATGGAGCCTCGTGTTGACCCACCCCTGAAATGTTCGGAGTTTGCTAACGCGATTATTCAATACTTTGGCTAAGGTCTTGCTTTGGTAATACAGCCCACTTTTCTTTTCTGTGGATGCGTTAGTATAGCGCTGCGCGCTAGGGAATAGGTTATGGTAACTAGGTTTCAGTATTGAATCGGAGTCCTAACCGACTCTTTCTCTGCTACAACAGCGCAGGGCAACCTACTGGACTTTCTCCGCTAATTTGATGCATTAGAAAAAGAGGGGGGAGAGGGACAGGACTTACTCATACCCTTTCCACACCTCATGCCCTATTTTAGCTGAGACAGTCCACTATTGCTGAGTTTCACGATCGGACACCCTTTCAAGCCTTAGCAATGCAGGGTGATGTAGCGGGGGGTTTAGAAATTCAGGTAACAAGCGATGGTACAAGGAACATACCCCTCTTCTGTCACTTTCCCAAAAAGAGGCCTCAAACCCTCATTCTTTCGTTGGCGATCGCAGGCTGTAATGACGGAAATTCGTTAGAATTTCCAAGAGTGACAGAAGAGGGATACAGCGCTTCGCGCTGCTATGAGGTACATTGT
>DDLS01000204.1 GCA_002340255.1 Cyanobacteria bacterium UBA2566 | reverse complement strand
ACTGTACTCCGTTACAGCGCTTTGCGCTGTATTCTCCCAAGCTGCTACCATTGCCTATTGCCTAACTTTTAACTGTCAACTGATGCTCGACAAGGGGACGCAGACTATTAACTCCAGCAGCGATCGCCGATCCATTGTGAATAGCAGTTGCTAGCAAAGGATGCAGTCCCACACTCGACGCTAACCCCAACGCCGCTAAATTAGGGGCAACCACCAAGGCAATATTTTGATCGATCAGATTGCGGGTTTGACGAGCAATGGAAATCGCCTCGAGTAAATCAAGTAAATTATTATTCATCAACACCACATCCGCCGTTTCCCGAGCAATCTCTGAACCCTGTTCAAAAGACACCGCTACATCGGCATAAGCGAGGGCAACTGAATCATTTAAACCATCTCCTACAAAGGCGACAGTCCGCCCAGAACGGTGTAAATCGCGCAAAATCCGAGCCTTATCATCGGGGAACGCTTCGGCATACACTTGGGAGGTCGGAATACCCAGTTCCTGGGCCACTTGAGCCGCTCGTTGGGGGCGATCGCCCGTTAGCAAATGGACATCAATGCCATAACTCTTTTGTAGAGTTTGAATTAGGCGATCGCTCTCTGGACGCAGGGGATCGCGATAGTGGATAACACCTTGAAACTGCTGCTCACAAGCCACATAAATCTCAGAGGGGGTATCTATCTGTGTCTCTACCTGTCTGCCATCTACACTTTCCCACTCAATGCCAGCCTGGTGTAAAAAGCGCTGACTGCCAACTAAAACCTCCTGACCTTCAATTTGAGCGCGAACCCCTAAACCCAGTTCATAGAACCATTCTCCCCGTGAAGGAATGGTTACCCCCTTCTGATGGGCATAGTCAACAATGGCTTCAGCCACAGGATGATTCAGCCGTTGTTCAGCGGCGGCGGCTAGTTGTAGCACTCGCTCCTCAGATGACCCATTGAAAGGAGTAATTCCCGATACTGTGACAATCCCTTGGGTGAGAGTTCCCGTTTTATCAAATACTACTGTATCCACTTCCGCCAATTGTTCTAACGTCCGACCGCTGCGAACCAAAATGCCATGGCGAGTCGTATGGTTCAAAGCGCCTAAAAAGGCGGTGGGAATGGAGACACGAATGCCGGTTACAAAGTCTAGAGTCAGGATAGCGGCTGCCCTAGAGGGATCGCCTGTGGTGAGCCAAACGAGAGCAGCGAGAAATAGAGAGGGTAAAATCAGGCGATCGGCGATTTTTTCGGCATAGTTAGCCATGCGAGTATCATGGACAGGAGCTTTTTGCAATAGGGCGAGACTCAAAGCAGCGCGGGTTTGGTTACCTACGCGATCGGCACGCAAATACAGTTGACCCGATCGCAGCAATGTCGAAGCTAATACCAATTCTCCTTCCTGTCTAACCACCGGCATGGCTTCCCCAGTGAGCTGCTGTTGGTCGATCACGCCTTCACCTCGCAATACCGTGCCATCGACAGGAATTTGCTCCCCAGGATAAACGATAACTGTCTGGCCGACTTCCACGCGATCGCTAGGAATTTGCTGTGGGGGTTGGTCTTCTTCCAGTTTCACCCAAGCAAACCGCCCGATCGCCTCTTGTAAGTCCGCCGTCCGCACTTCCGTTGCTCTAGCCGTTTGTTCGCGGATGATATCCCCCAATTCATGGAGCAAGATCACCATCATGGGAGTCACCTGTTTTCCTTGCCACGCATTTAAACTGAGAGCCAGAAAATCCAAACAATCAATATTTAAGCGCTGTTCATTGACAATACTCTGCCATGCTCGTTTGGCAACTGGAAAAGCAATCAATAGAAAGGCGATCGTTGTCACTGGACGCAAGCCAACCCATCGAGGGAGAGTCCGACTCAGCAGAGCCAGGGAAGTCGCCACCAACGGGAGACGTAAACTTGACCACCCTTCTGAACTGTCTTGACTCGGCAGAGCAGGATGTGGTTCTGGAGTAAGATTCTGACTAATCTTTTCGATCCGATCCTCTACAGTCTGTCTGATCTGCCCTTCCTGCAAAACTTCAGGAGTATAACCAACCACTAGAGAAGCTGATAGCTGATTAATCCGAACATGCCTCACCCCCGGCCAAGTAGACAGGGTTGCTTGCAGTTGAGAAGCATAAGTCGAATTTTCTTTCAGTTCGGGAACTCGCAAGCGAATTCGCCCAGGAATTGAATGAACGGTCTTTAGCATGGAGTATGGGATGGAGGAGTGGGGGATGGGGGGGGCATCTATTGCCTGTTGCCTATTACTTGTTGCGTTCAGATTCTGAATCTCGATCGCTTTGACCATCCAGGTTTGTAGAATTGGCTTGATCGAGGATATTGAGTAAATACATGCCCAATTCTAATTCTGACATGCCCTCTCCATCGTATTGAATAATGAGGGAAGCTGCTGCTGGGTTAGTCCGCACATGCTTGACTTTCGACTCGGCACTCAGAAGTTTTTCTAGGCGTTTGGCATAGAGCATGTCATTCATTAAACGAGGGATGCGTAAACGAATTCTCCCAGGGACAGAATGGACAATTTTATAATCTTCTTCCTCTTGATTCGATTGTTCTTCACTGGCAGGTAAGACTTGTTGATCGTTTTCTGAGTTGGGCTTGGCTTGTTTCTTGAGTTGTTGGATCGCTTGACGGACTAGGGCGGCGATCGTCAGGTTTACTAATAAGGCTTGTGCCCCTCGTAACTGTAAGCGACTGGTAACTAACAATCCAGTGACAACCGGTAAAATTGCAGCGATTTCACCGGTATTGTCTAGCCATTGTCCTAATTGAGAACTGAACTCAGAAGAGGGTTGGATACTCTGTGCCACTGTTGCAGGAGAAATGTCCGAAGGAGATGCAGCGTCGGTCATGATTTTTAACTATTTTTGGGTTTATTGTCGCGAGACTTTAAATGATCCATCTTTCATCATACTTCACAGTCAAGAAATAAATAGATCTCTAAATTAAAAATTAATATTTATCTGAATTTTGCGAAATATTACAGAAGTGAAGATTAAAAATAGATTAAGAACTTTTTTGAACTAAAGGTTAAATCTTTTTTAATCCTTTCACTATTTATTGGGGATTAGAGTAGACTGTCGATGGCATCTAAATGAAAATAATTAGCAATTCCAATGAATCGCCCTCAAGTTGTTGGTTGGAGGAAAAGACGCAGAGGAAAAAAAATGAACCATCACCCTTCAGGGTCAGGACAGCATGATGACGACAACTCCTACGACTACATAGGAGACAGTTCGAGCCTAGATAGTCAAGAGGAAGCAGCATCAGAACGCCTAGACGTTAATGCCTTTTTGCTCAGTGAAGCACAACCTGGACAGCAGGTATGGGTCAAGGGGTTTCAAGGCAAAGGGGGCATCTCTCGCCTGTTAGCCATGGGAATTACCCCAGGATCTCAGTTGCAAATTTTGAGTCACCAAGGGAGTGGCTCGGTGGTCGTGGCGATCGCCGATAACCGCTTAGGCTTAGGTGCAGGTCTAGCCTCACGAGTCTTAGTCACAGACACAAATCTATCCTTACATCCACACTCAGATATGGAAAACTCAACCTCCACACTCCATTTAGGAGACCTAGCTGTAGGCACAAAAGGGCGCATTCTCGGCTATGAAAAGACCCATCGCGCCTACAAAAGTAAACTCCTCTCCATGGGCCTCACTCCAAGTACAGAATTTACCGTTATTCGCGTAGCGCCCCTAGGCGATCCCGTTGAAATTCAAATACGAGGCTTTCATTTAACTGTACGCAAACAAGAAGCCGAAGCCTTACAAGTAGAACGTTTATAGCGCTTTTCGCTTCGCGCTGGTCATAGGTAATGGGTAATAGATCCCCCCATCCCCCTATCCCCCTATCCCC
>DDLS01000126.1 GCA_002340255.1 Cyanobacteria bacterium UBA2566 | reverse complement strand
CTGAACCAGCCGCCTATGAGCCAGAATGGACTCCTGAACCTGAACCGGCGGCTTATGAGCCAGAATGGACTCCCGAACCAGCCGCCTATGAACCAGAAACCTTTGATGATGCTTCTGTACCAGTGGTGATTGAAACCCATCAAGAGGCTCCTATTTCCTATTCTGCTTCGGACTTGATGCCAGAAAATACAACAACGGCTCAAGAGAATACGGCTCAAGAAAGTGCCTATATTGATACTTCTAACGATTTTGATACAGGTGCAACGGCTGCTTATGAAGAACCGACGGAAGTGGTGGTTTATGAGAACTCTGCTCCTACTGTTTCGGCACCGGAATCTCGGGATTATACGGCTGCTGCTCCGGCTCCAACTCCTAGTGCCCCTTCTGAACCTATTCCTGCTTGGTCTCCAGAAAATTATCAGCCAGCGCCCTCCTATGGAACGAGCAATGAAGAGTATGCACCAGCGCCAGCACCTGCTCCAGTGGTTGGGGGAACGACAGCGAGCGGTCGGTCTTATTTTAATACTCAAAAACCCATGGGTTTGCCGGGTAATGGCAATGTGAGTTTATTGTATCCTCTGGCGATTCCTGCTCAAGTTAGCTCCCATTTTGGCTGGAGATTGCATCCGATTTATGGAGATTGGAGATTCCATAGCGGTACAGATATTGCGGCAGCTACGGGAACCCATGTGTTAGCCGCGTTGGCTGGACGGGTGGCGATCGCCAATTTCTTGGGTGGATACGGCTTAACTGTGGTTCTCGAACATAGTAATGGAACCCAAGAAACCCTCTATGCCCACTTGTCTGAAGTATTTGTTGAACCAGGTGAAGAAGTAGAACAAGGTACGGTCATTGGAAGTGTGGGCAGCACAGGAAATTCTACAGGACCCCACCTGCATTTTGAATTGCGAGAACAAACAGAAGACGGTTGGGTAGCTTTGGACGCTGGGGCACAGTTGGAATATGCCTTAGCTCGGTTTATCCAATCCTGGGAAACGGCCTCAGCAACTCCTTATACCGGTGGCAATGCCAAGGAACTGCAACAATTACCAGCTCCGGAACTGGCGGTTGAAGAGTTGCCCTATGTGAACATTCGCCCGATGTAGGAGACGCTCGGGACGCGGGGACGCGGGGACGCGGGGATGCGGGGAATAAGATACTTCTACTTGTAAGATCCCCCACCTCCCTATCCCCCTATCTACCCGTACCCATGTTCGCTTAAGAAGTCCGCAGTAATGGGGTTTTCGGGTTTTTTATGTGGCGATCGCAATAATCCTTCCACATATTTACCTAAAATGTCTCCCTCCAAATTGACTACATCTCCGGGATGTAGATACTGTAAATTAGTATGGTCGAAAGTATGGGGAATCACCGCGACCTTAAACGTATGGGTTGCGCCTTGGTCTTGAGCGAGAGTTAAGCTAATCCCATTCACGGCAATACTGCCTTTGGGGACAATATAGCGGGCTAGATTGGGGGTGTTCAGGTGAAAAACCATTTCCCAGGCGATCGCCGTCTGTATCACCGACAGAACTTCCCCCGTACCATCCACATGACCCGTCACAAAGTGACCCCCTAATTTACTCCCCACCTTCAAAGAGGTTTCGAGATTCACAGGGACTTGGCTCATGGCTCGATGGTTCAGGGTAGTGCGACTGAGAGTTTCTGGTGAGACAGCAGCAATAAACCCCTGGGAAAGCAGGGTTTCTACTGTCAGGCATACGCCATCGACTGCGACACTATCGCCTATGGCTAAATCCGCCAAAATTAGCCCTCTCCCTTCAGGAGAACAGATAATTTGGACTTGGTAATCATTCAGAGGAGTGAGTGTCCCTAAGGTTTGGATTAATCCGGTAAACACGGGTAACGTTCAAGAAAAGTGAGCTTAAGATGAGAAGAAGACAGATTACAGATTTTATATAAACTTATGGTCTAATTAGGATAATCGATTTTAAGGTAGAGAATACTGTATGGGTTTCCTGAATCAGTTTATCCTTTAGGAAACCCCAGACAACACCCGATCTTATCTACGAGCAACGCAGCCCAAGGATAAGCATCCCTTGCCAGAGAGTGATCTAGAGGCTTTACCCGATGATTGAAATGAGAGTTGCTGGAATTGCATTAGATGCGGGCACGCGCAGTCCCATTGTTCTATTAAAGGATACGACGGAGCGCCGTGCCTTGCCCATTTACATTGGTCAAGACCAAGCCAGGGCGATCATTAATGCTTTGGAGAGGCAAAAACCTCCTCGACCCCTGACCCACGATTTGATGGTGAATGTCTTAGAAACTTGGGAGATGTCCCTAGAGAGAGTGGTAGTTCACGCGCTCCATGATAATACCTTTTATGCCCTGCTGACGATGCGTCAAGGGGATGTTGTCCATGAAATTGATGCTCGGCCCTCTGATGCTATTGCCTTAGCTCTACGAACGGGAACTTCTATTTGGGTGATGGAAGAGGTGATCGCGAATGCCTCAATTCCAGTCGATCAAGAGGCAGATGAAGCTGAACAAGAGGCATTCCGCGATTTTCTATCGGGTTTGCGACCTGAAGATTTTGCCCAACGGGGTAAAGGGCGATCGGTGAATGGAGAGTAGCTGGCGGAGACACGGAGACACGGGGACGCGGAGACGCGGGGACGCGGAGACGCGGGGAGGTGGAGATGGGGAGGATGAGGAGAATGGGGAGAATGGCAAAAATTCGATTCCCATTATCGTCCACCAAGTTGAGTTGAAACAGTTAGTAGCGTGAAATATCGACGCTTTGGTAAAACAAATCTGGATTTATCAGTGTTTTCCCTGGGGACAATGCGACCATTGGGATCGGAGGAAGGGTTTGGCCAGATTGTTTTACAGGCACTCTCAAGAGGTATCAATCATATTGAAACGGCTAGGGGATATGGTGCAAGTGAGGTCTATTTGGGCAGGATATTGCGTCAATTAGACCGCGAGTCTGTTTATTTAACTACGAAACTGCCACCAACTCCCGATCCAAAAATAATGGCAGGGTGGATAGATGAGTCTTTGTCCCGTTTGGGGGTAAAACGAATCGATTGTTTGGCGATCCATGGGATTAATACTGGGGAGCATCTGGAATGGATACAGGGCGATCGCGGGTGTATGCAGGCGGTGCAGGAGGCGATCGCCAATGATAAGGTAAATCATGTGGGTTTTTCTACCCATGGTTCCCTAGAGTTAATCCAATCTACCTTAGAAACCGGTTTATTTGAGTTTGTAAATTTACATTATTATTGGTCGTTTCAACGTCATGCTCCCCTGTTGGCGATCGCCAATGAATTAGATATGGGCGTTTTTATTATCTCTCCCGCCGATAAGGGAGGGCGCTTGTATTCTCCACCGGCTCAACTGCAAGCCTTGTGCCAACCGTTTTCGCCTTTGGAATTGAGTTATCGGTTTTTATTGGGCGATCGTCGGATTACGACCCTAAGTATAGGGCCAGCTACGGTAGAAGAGTTAGGCTCATTCCTAGAAATGGGCGATCGTCCCCTCACAGAAGCAGAACAGCAGGTTTTATCCCATCTAGAACGCCAAATGAGCGACACCTTGGGAAAAACCCAATGTCATCAATGCTATCAATGCTTACCCTGTCCCGAAGAAATTAATATCCCGGAAGTCTTACGCCTACGAAATTTAGCTCTTGCCTATGACTTGGTGGAATATGGAAAATATCGCTATGGCATGTTTGAAAATGCGGGTCATTGGTTTCCCGGAAACAAAGCCTCCCGATGTACTGAATGTGGAGAATGTTTACCCCGATGTCCCACCCAGCTCAATATTCCCCAACTCTTGAATGAAACCCATGAGTTACTAAAGGGAAAACAAAGCCGCAGACTTTGGGAAGATTAAGCACTATATGCTATATCAGAACTGCTGAGTTGATCCATTACCCAGCACGATAAAACGGTTTTTTAACCACTTTCATCGGATACCGTTTTCCACGAATTTCCACTTCAAGTTCTTGCCCAATTTTTGCCCATTTTTTCGGTAGGTATGCCATGGCAATGGGATAACCGAGGGTAGGGGAAAGCGTTCCACTGGCGACTTCAGAGACGACTTCCCCGCTAGCCAACAGGGGATAGCCATGACGAGCAATATGACGACCTTCTCCTTGTAGTCCCACTAAGCGCTTAGAAACTCCGTTTGCTTGCTGCTCTTCTAACACCGATCGACCGATAAAATCGCCTTTAGTTTTCAAATGGACTAACCATTTCAAACCCGCTTCTAGGGGGGTGGTGGTGAGATCGATATCTTGACCGTAGAGCGCTAAGGCGGCTTCTAAGCGTAGGGTATCCCTAGCTCCTAAACCACAAGGGATAACACCGGTTTGCAGTAAGGTATCCCAGAGTTGAAGAGCCGTGTCTGGATCGAGCATAATTTCTACTCCGTCTTCGCCTGTGTAGCCGGTGCGAGCGAGGAAAGACCAACTACCGAGCAGGGGAATGGGGATGTGACCAAAGCGAGGGATAGAAGAGAGATTAGTGGTGACGAGGGTTTGTAGGGTTTCGAGAGCTTTGGGGCCTTGCAGAGCAATCAGTGCTTGGTTGAGGGTTTGGTCGTCGAATTGGATTTTATCTGGATCGAGATGTTGCTGTATCCATTGGCGATCTCCCTCACAAGTAGCAGCATTGACGATAATAGCGACTTTTTCCTCTCCGTTGTCTTCTTGACTTTGCAGATAGACAATAATATCGTCAATAATGCCTCCTTCTGAATTCAGAAGTACCGTATATTGAGCTTGGCCCGGTTTAAGACGAGCTAGATCTGAGGGAACGAGAGTTTGTAAACTGGCGATTACTGAAGCGCCACTGAGGAAGAATTTGCCCATATGGGAGATGTCAAACATTCCGACATGGGTTCTGACTGCTTCATGTTCTTGTTTGATTCCTGAAAATTGTACTGGCATTTCCCAACCGGAAAATTCAGTCATCTTTGCCTTGAGTTTTACGCACGAGTCAAACAGTGGAGTATGAAGTAAAGCCATGATTACCGTCTCAATGATCCTACAGGCACTATACCAAAAGATGCCCTCCTCCTAGAAAAGCATGAGGGCAAAAAATTTTTCGCCCCTACTTGATGAGGGACTAGCACCTTTCCTATTTCCTAAAGGAGAAATCCCTATATCCTTTTGTCACAAATAATGTCCATATCGTAACAATATACTCTAGTCTTCCTCCCCAACCAGATAAAGTTATATTGCATTACGTATGACTCAAGCATAGGGCTTTTTACCCACCGATCCCCAGAGGAGTTCTCTTTACTGGCGATCGCCAACCCAGCTCAAAAAAATCAAGTTTAATATTTTCTTAACAAATGTAGACTTTTGTCAAGATTTTCGTCATAAAGCTTAATGATAGCTGTAAATATAAGTAAGGATTATTTGCAAAACAAGTAGAAGTGAACGTAAAGTGGCCCGAATCTTGATATATTCTTAAACATCTAGCCAATCGGCACAAAACGTATTAAGTGCTAGTTTTTAGGAAGGGATTTCATGTCTTACGCTCAAACTCAAACCCAGTCTAAAGCTGGATATCAAGCTGGTGTAAAGGATTACAAATTAACCTACTACACACCAGATTACACACCGAAAGATACCGACGTTCTGGCCGCATTCCGGATGACCCCCCAACCGGGCGTTCCTCCCGAAGAAGCAGGCGCTGCGGTAGCTGCGGAATCGTCCACCGGAACCTGGACGACTGTATGGACTGACCTATTAACCGATCTCGATCGCTACAAAGGTCGTTGCTACGATATTGAATCAGTTCCTGGAGAAGATAACCAATACATTTGTTATGTAGCTTATCCCCTGGATCTGTTTGAAGAAGGTTCTGTAACCAATATGTTAACCTCCATCGTAGGTAACGTATTCGGTTTCAAAGCCCTACGCGCCCTACGTTTAGAAGATATGCGGATTCCCATCGCTTATCTGAAAACCTTCCAAGGGCCTCCCCACGGTATCACCGTAGAACGGGACAAACTCAACAAATACGGTCGTCCCCTACTCGGTTGTACCATCAAACCCAAACTCGGTTTATCGGCTAAAAACTACGGTCGTGCAGTATACGAGTGTCTCCGTGGTGGTCTAGACTTCACCAAAGACGACGAAAACATCAACTCTCAGCCCTTCATGCGCTGGAGAGACCGCTTCCTATTCGTTCAAGAAGCGATCGAAAAAGCTCAAGCAGAAACCGGTGAAATCAAAGGTCACTACCTTAACGTAACCGCTCCTACCGTTGAACAAATGATGCAACGGGCCGAATTCGCCAAAGAAATCGGTACCCCCATCATCATGCATGACTACCTCACTGGAGGATTCACCGCCAACACCACCCTCGCTAGATGGTGTCGCGACAACGGCGTACTACTGCACATCCACCGTGCCATGCACGCCGTTATCGACCGTCAGAAAGCCCACGGAATTCACTTCCGCGTTCTCGCCAAATGCTTACGCATGTCCGGCGGCGATCACCTCCACTCTGGAACCGTTGTGGGTAAACTCGAAGGTGAAAAAGGCATCACCATGGGCTTCGTTGACCTCATGCGCGAAGACCACATCGAACAAGACCGTCAACGCGGAATCTACTTCACCCAAGATTGGGCTTCCATGCCTGGTGTAATGCCCGTTGCTTCCGGTGGTATTCACGTATGGCACATGCCAGCTCTCGTAGAAATCTTCGGTGACGACTCCTGCTTACAATTCGGTGGTGGAACCTTGGGTCACCCCTGGGGTAACGCTCCTGGTGCAACCGCTAACCGCGTTGCTCTCGAAGCTTGTATCCAAGCTCGTAACGAAGGTCGCAACCTCTTCCGTGAAGGTGGCGACGTAATCCGCGAAGCTTGTAAATGGTCTCCCGAATTGGCCGTTGCTTGCGAACTGTGGAAAGAAATCAAGTTCGAGTTCGAGGCCATGGATACCCTCTAATCTCTGCCCAGAGTTAGAGCATCCGTTAAGAGGAAGAAAAGGCAAGAGTGTTGTCGATCACAATCTTGCCCCAAATCTCCCTCTAAAATCGGGGATTCTTTCATCCTAGCGGCCGAGATCAGGACATGGATATTAAAAACGTTGCCAAAGCTACTAGCCGTGTAATGGCGAGTTATCTCACCTATCAAGCGGTCAAAGTAGTGACGAATCAGTTAAGAGAAACCAATCCCGGTGAAGCGATTTGGCTCAGTGGATTTTCCTCAACCGGAAAAATTCAGGATGGAGAAGCTTATCTTGATGAGCTTTTCCAAGCCAAACCAGAGATGGCATTCCGGGTAATGACGGTACGAGAACATCTAGCTGAAGAAGTTACTGATTTCTTACCCGAAATGGTTCGCAGTAATATTCAACAAGGCAATATAGAACATCGCCGTCAATATCTCGAACGAGTAACGCAACTTAATATCCCTGATTCTTCTTCTGATACCCAATCACCAACCGATTCAGATTGATGATTGCTGGATCACTTCGAGTCCAAATTCTAGACACAACTGCTTAAAAACCATGCAAACTTTACCTAAAGAGCGCCGTTACGAAACGCTTTCTTATCTGCCTCCCCTGACTGATGCCCAGATCAAAATGCAAATTCAGTACATTTTGGATCAAGGCTATATTGCTGGTGTGGAATTTAGTGAAGATTCCAGCCCCGAAATGCGCTACTGGACGCTGTGGAAACTTCCCCTGTTCCACGCTAAAACTGTTAACGAAGTAATGGCTGAAATTGATGCTTGTCGTGCAGAATATCGCGAAAGCTACGTTCGCGTTATGGGATTTGACAACATCAAACAATGTCAAGTTCTGAGCTTCATTGTTCACAAACCTAATGCTAATCTCCGTCGTTACTAAGTTATAAAGACGCGATAAATTAGTAAATTAGTCGGATTTGAGGAGGGGTAAGTCACTTGCCCCTCCTTTGTCTATGGATTTTAGGCATTTGTATATTGATACAATTCTAGCTACTGTATTTCCCACAAAACCCACCAGACTTGCTAGTATAGAAAAGTGTGTTCAATTTTATTCCCTAAGTTATGCTAGACCCTAGAGAAGTTTTTGAGCATCCTGAAAAACACTGGCAATTTTTAACCGCCCCAGAGGACACAAAGTTTGAAGGTCAGTATTTTGATCGGAAGGAAGCTGGACGAGTTGGAGAGAATGGTTGTGTTAACAAAAAGACACTAGATGGTGTTTTAGACCAAATAGCTGAGTGCATCTCTGCATTTGCTAATACCAATAAATTAGGAAGCCTCCTAGTTGTCGGGATTTCAAAAAAAGGGGAAGTCAAAGGAATTAATCATCTCTCAGACGATCAAAGAAGTCGATTAACAGGGTTTAACAAATTATTAGCCAATCAAGCAGCCCAAGCAAAGTTTTTTACTTGTAAAAATAATTCTGACCAAGAAGATTTTATTTGTCTAATTTATGTTCCTTACACATCACGGCGTATTTGTCAAACGCTAGGTAATCATCCTCGTGCATGGATAAGACAAGGATCGCAAAATATTGACTTGAATCATCAACAACTTGACCAATTGCGGCGAGATAAAAGAGTGATAGATTATGAGCAACTAGATTGCTGTCCTTATGATGCTAACGATATAGATAGTGCTGTTTGGCAGGAATTTCGTAGAGTCTGTTTACTCGATTCATCTTATGACTATTCTGAGGAAGATTTATTATATCAAGTTGGTGGAGTAAATAGAAATAGAGAAGAGACAATGTTTACAAACTCTAGTTTTCTCTTTTTTTCATCAAATCCACAAAGAATCCTTCCTGCATCTTACATTCGATTGCTAAGATTTGAAACTAACGTGGAAGATATTGACAATCGAGGCTTGCCAACATTAGATAAGAAGTTTACAGGTTCAATTACTAAACAAATACGCGACTTGAGGACTTTTTTTCGAGATTCAGGGTTTTTTAAAATTTATCAGAAGCGGAAAGCTAATGGTGGTTTTATAGAAGAACCAGAGTATCCTTGGATTGCAGTTGATGAGGCAATTGTAAATGCAGTTGCTCACCGTGAATATGCAATTACACTACCAATTGAATGTGAATTATACAAAAATGCTTTTGTTGTACGCAATCCAGGAAAACTACAGCAGAGAGATATGGATGTTCCTGAAAAATTCTCTCTTGAGAATACACGACTCAACTCTTCGCCAAGAAATCCTAAGATTATAGAATGGTTAAAAATGATGCGTGATGAGCATGGTTCTGAGTTTGTAAGGGCACTTAGTGAAGGAACTAAACGTATGCATGATGAAATGAAAAAGCTAAATTTACCAGCACCTGAATATAGGATAAGCCCAAGCCAAACAACAGTTACTTTATTTAGTAATGCTCAAGAAAGAGAAGCGGCTTTTAGATTGAATTCAATATCAGAATCAACTGAATTTTGCAATCTTTTCCCTCTAACATTTGCATCAAACGAAGATCATATTCTTGGGAGCACTCATACTAATATTTTTTATAAGAGTATTGTTAATGGTATTAGAAATTCATTATCCAATACGAATTGGTATATTGATGGCTTGAAATTTGGTAAAATAATAGCTCACCGTAAAGGACTATCTATTCCTTTTTCAGATTCAATTAATAAATTTGTCAGATTATATCCTGCTTATACATTTCAAGTTCGTCAGTATTCAAAAAAATACTATTTATGTATTGATTATATATTGCAGGTAAAAAATGTTAGTAAACTTCAATTCCTGTTGTCCTGTTTTTCTCCAGATCGCTTAAATCGCTTAATTGGTAGAACATCAGTTGTCAAATGGAATGGATGGCAGCTAGGAAAAATAATTTCTATTAACTCTGAATTAACTAGCATATATTTGTTTGACTTCAAGCAAGAAGTTCAAGTTGCGAGTAATCAAGTTATTCCCAATCTTTCCAGATCGGAAATTGAACTGATGCTCAAGTATCACAACATTCGGTTCGATTTATCAAAAGTAATCAAAGAACATAGCTTATCTCTCCAGCCCAACTCATCTAGAATTCGTGCTGAAAAAACGAAAAACACAGCGCAAGAGTTAGCGAAAAAAAATTTTCCAATCAAAGTAGATGAATTATGGTGTGATATGACACCAGAACCTGTTGCGTTATACAGACAAGAAAATGTGTCAGATCGTTTTCAAGTTCGCAGTGTACCAGAGCCAGATGTTGAATTTAGTTCTTATAATGAATCTAAAGATATTCGGGATGGTATTACGCAGTTTGGAGCTTATAGCAAGTCTGAAAAAAATATTGAAATTATTCCTATTTGTACATCAAAATTTCACAGCAATATGGCTAATCTTATTCAACGAATTAAAACAGGAAAATATAAGTATCGCGGTTCTGAACGAACGTTTAAAACTAAATTCACTTATTCTTCAATTGTCACACCTTGTTCTATCCAAGAGACGTTATCAGAATGTAAGAGGCTACTTTCTGAACATCCTGATTGGATTGGAAATGAAAATCTTAATCGGATATTTCTTGTTCATATTCCGGAAAAAGATTATCCAATTGATGATGAATCGTCTCCATACTACTCGGCCAAGAGATTTTTGCTAGAGAATGGTATCCCTTGTCAAATGATTGATACTAGGACACTTATAAACCCGGATTGGAAAGATCTCAATCTAGCATTAAATATAGTTGCAAAATGTGGAATTATTCCATGGGTATTACCAGGGGCAATCCCTGATGCAGACTTTTTCGTTGGTCTTTCCTATACACAAAGTAATCGTGGTGATTCCGATCGTTTAATGGGATATGCTAATGTGTTCGATCGGTATGGGAAATGGCAATTTTACTCTGGCAATATTAATGCTTTTTCTTACAGTGAAAAAATCAAGCAATTTAGGTTGCTGATTAAGGAGACCTTAAATCGACTTTCATTATCTGAAACGCCAAGTATATATTTTCATTATTCAGCTCGGTTCTCACGCGAGGATAAAACTGCAATTCTTGAAGCTGCGAGACAAATTAGACCGCAGGGTAAATATTCATTTATTTGGATTAACTCACATCATGGTGTAAGGCTCTATGATAATCGTCCTGAAACTGATGGAAGCTTAAGTCGAGGGAGCTATGTCATTACATCTCCCAATCAGATGTATATTTCTACAACTGGGCATAATCCTTATCGCAAAGCCTTGGGAACACCTATTATGTTAGGGATAAATGTACAAGTAGAATATCCAGAAAAAATACCTAAACCCCCTCCAGACTTGAGAGCAATAGCCAGACAAATTCTAAGTTTAACTAAACTCAACTGGGGATCTACTGATTCTTTGTGTGGGGAGCCTATCACCACTAAGTATGCTGGTGATATTGCTTATTTGACATCTGCTTTTTTGAGACAAAAAAATGATTTTCGATTGCATCCTGTATTAGAAAAAACGCCATGGTTTATTTAAATAGATTAGGATATCTCTTGAACAGTAAAGTTATTTTCACCCATTAGTTATAAAAAGTCATGTTATGAGTGAGGAACAGCCAACGAACAGAAACCGTAAAGTATTGTTAGAACAATTACAGATTGGGGTGAGTGTGATAGTCGCTATTTTTGGGATTTACACATCGTGGCAAGCGACTATAGCGGCAAGAAATTCAGCAGAAATACAGACAGAGCTTAAAGAACAGGCACAAGAAAATCAAAGAGTGCAAAAGTTTGTTGAGCTAATTCAGGCACAGTTGGAAAATTTAGCTGGGGAAGACAACACTAAAGCTAAAATTGCCCTGATTAGTCTTTATAATTTAGCTGAAGATGATGATGAAAAACGAATTTTGTTCACGATTCCCATATCCAGTCAGAATCAAGCACTTACTCAAACTATATCGGGATTAATCCTTGATGATGACTCTGTGACCGACGAATTTAAGGGTTATATTCGCGATAAATTGAGCAGTGTGCAAACTGCCCAAAATCCTGAGATGGAGTTCTATAGTAACGCAGAAATAGCCAATCGTCCGGATAAAGAACTTTTGCAAAAGCTCACGGAAGAGCAATCGAATGTAGAGGGATGGATTTATTTGGGTAAAATCCGGTCTGGTAGTCAAACGTTGGAGGATGATAATACTAAAACGATTAAGCAAGATACAATTCCTGAAACGCAGAACACTATTGAAACAATGACTTCGATAAATTTAAGGGAGCGAGGTACAAGGTTGGCAAGTATTAAGGGTATTATTCCTCCTAATTCTAGGCTGAAGGTTGAAGAGATCACAACTGTGATGATGGATGAAAATCATGAGACTGTTTGGGCAAAAATATCACTAGCTTCTGCTAACTGAAGTCAACAATTTAATCATCAACTTCCTGCAAGTAATACAGCCAGCATGTTTCCTGATACAATACTGAAGTTCAGTCCCTGTATCGGATAGATGGCATCAGAATCTATATGACTTATTATATTGCGCCTCAATTTCTCAATAAAGTTGCTATCCATATCACCAAGAATTTCTTAGATTTACCTCAAGTGCCGGTTCCTCTGATTTTAGGGATTCATGGACGCAAGGGAGAAGGGAAAACGTTTCAATGTGAATTAATCTTTGAGAAGATGGGGGTGGAAGTTATCCATATGTCTGCGGGAGAATTGGAAAGTCCGGATGCAGGAGATCCGTCTCGGTTAATTCGGTTGCGCTATCGGGAAGCGGCTGAATTAATTAAGGTGCGGGGGAAGATGACGGTATTAATGATTAATGATTTGGATGCGGGGGCAGGTCGTTTAGATGAGCGTACCCAGTATACGGTAAATACGCAATTGGTACATGGGACATTAATGAATATTGCCGATCGCCCCACGGATGTGCAACTTCCCGGAAGCTACGATCCCACTCCCTTGCACCGCGTCCCCATTATTGTCACGGGAAACGACTTTTCCACGCTCTACGCTCCCCTCATTCGGGATGGACGGATGGAAAAATTCTATTGGGAACCCGATCGCCAAGATAAAGTAGGCATTGTTAGTGGTATCTTTGCTCCAGATCGTCTTTCCAGTGCAACTATTGAACAGTTAATCGATCGCTTCCCCGAACAACCGATTGATTTCTTCGCCGTTCTGCGATCGCGCCTGTATGATGACCAAATTTTACACCTGCTCGAAACCGTCGGCTATGACCAAATTGGCAAACGATTGGTTAATAGTAAAGAAAAACCGCCCGAATTTCCCAGCCAAACCTGGAGTTTAGAGCAACTGCTGCAAATGGCAGAACAATTGCAAGAACAGCAGCAGCACATTAACCGGCTGAAATTATCCCACACTTATCAACCCAAACCCGAATCTACAACAGCACCCTCTCCCAGAGTGACAGAGGAATTATCCCCAAATTCTCCCTCTATTAATCTCCCCTCAGAGGTTACTCAACCAGTGCAACAGATTCTAGAGGGAGGCTACAGTTTAGGTGTAGAAATCGCTGATTCTCGCAGATTTCGGACGGGATCGTGGCAAAATGCTGGCCCCATATCGGCTCAAAGTGTGCAAGAGGCACTCTTCCAATTGAGCGGTATTTTAGAAGAGCATCCCCATGAATATATCCGGTTAATTGCGATCGATCGCCAACGCAAACAGCGCATTCTAGAGACCCTAATTCAAAAACCGTAGAGCGCTTCTCTCTTCTGGAAGAATACAGCTTAAATCTTTAAACTCTAAGCAATACAAGCTATTCCCTAGCGCGTAGCGCTTATAAAGGGCTAGGCAAGGCTACATAGATATCGACCCAGCAATCCACCTTGAATGGAGCTGTCTACAATCTGAAAGCCAGCCTTCCTAAAGAGTTCCTCAAGAATCCAGTCAAAAGTAGAATATTCTTCCTGGAAATGGACAATTGCATCCTCTCTTAAAAAGTCGCCACCAACTGACTCCTGGCGATCTATAAACTGGTTCACATTAGGTTCATAGTTATTCTGTTCAACGATTACGTCCTGAATAAATAATTTACCATCACTTTTAATCAATCTTCGCAATCTATCGAGAGCAATGAATTTGAAGAAGTCTGGGAGATGGTGAAAGGAAAAAGAAGATGTGATTAGATCGTAATGACTTGGGGGACTGGTATGAGTCAGAAATCCACCTTCCTCAAAGGTGATTGAGACTTCTGCTTCATTAGCCTTTGCCTTAGCGTATTCAAGCATGGTGTTAGAAACATCAATAGCCGTTACATCCAATCCTTTCTTGGAGGCTTCTATGGCAAAGATGCCAGTGCCACAGCCAATATCAAGAAGTTTCATTCCGGGCTTTGCCCCAATTAACTTGAGTATTTCATGGCTTTCTAGCTTGAGGTCACGAAACTTTGAGTGGCTTTCATCATATAAAGCCACTTCTTCAATAGATTCGTAATCTTTACCAATTTGTTGGCGCTCGTTCCAGATCCAATCTTTAATAGATGTCATCGTATTTACTCCCAGCTAGTGGTCATGAGATATACTGCTTTGGGCTATCGTAGACAGGAAAAGTTCTAGGGAATAGCCTGGTGGTACATCGTGAGAGAGAATTAAACTCTATTTCCTCTATTCTACAGCGAGATGATGGCAATTGTTCACTAAAAGAGGTAATTTTAGTAACAATCTTCACCGTCTCTATTCAATGAGTATAGAATTTTATTGCTCGGTTGGCGATCGCTCTTTCCCCAACCCTTTATCCGACTTTGCATTTTGACTCTTAGAAATTATTCTTAATAAAGTGTTTCCCTTAGTTCTTCCATGAATCCTCAACATTCTAAAAATCTTTATCAACAAGTCTCTAGACGAAAACTATTGGGCTTTGGAGCTGCCAGTGGTGGTTTACTGGTCGCTTCAGCTCTGCTCAAACCCAGCATTTCCAAAGCATTTCAAGCCATCCGTATTCCTTCTCTGCCAGCAGGCTATACTCCACCATCAGAGCATCCCTTCGATCCCATGGTCTTATTACGGGAATTTGACTATGGTACGGTCAAACACGAACAGGGTAAAAAAGTCCGGGAGTTTGAAGTCACCGCTAAAAGCTCTCCATTACAGCTCAACAGTGTAGTCACTTTTATCAGTTGGAACTTAAATGACAGAGTTCCCGGGCCAACCTTCCGAGCTAAAGAAGGCGAACGGATTCGGATCGTTTTCCATAATGAAGGCGGCCATTCCCACAGTATGCATTTTCACGGTACACACCCCGTAGACATGGATGGGATCGAACCCATCCGCCACGGAAAAACGATGGTATACGAATTTGATGCCGAGCCGTTTGGTGTTCATCCTTATCATTGCCATATTGCCCCCGTAACCCGCCATATTAGCAAAGGACTCTATGGTTTATTAATTGTTGATCCACCAGAGGGACGAGTTCCAGCCGATGAGATGGTGATGGTGATGGGAGGCTTTGATATCAATAACGATAATCAAAATGAACTCTATGCTTTTAATGGTATCCCTAATTACTATCGAGACCATCCGATTCCCGTTTACCAAAATCAGTTAATTCGTTTGTACTTGCTGAATATGATTGAGTTCGATCCGGCTGTCACGTTCCATATTCATGCCAATATGTTTCAGATTTTTCCCACCGGACGCACCTTAAAATCTTCAGCAGAATCAGACGTGGTTACGATGGGAACCGCAGAACGACATATCTTAGAATTTTCGTACAAGTACCCCGGTCAGTATATGTTTCATCCCCATCAAGATGATATTGCAGAGCGTGGCTGTATGGGTTTTTTTGATGTTTTGCCTGTTTAGGGGGTGGGTTGTCGACTTGATGGAGGAGATAGTCTAGCTATTGACATTAATCAGCAAATAGATCTATCCTCTCCAGATGAGCTTTTCTTGAAAGTAATTCTTAATTGTAATGACAAAGCAACTAAAATCCGTAGAACTGTTCTTGGCGATCGGTTTAGTGACAACTATGGGTGCGAGTAGTGGGGCAACTGTGTATCGCCAAAGTCAAAACCAAGAATCGGTTTCAACCCTGGAAACCCTGAATATGGTAAGCGAACAGGGCCATGGACATAGTAAGCAAGGGGGTGAAGCGGGCGAAGGAGGGGGAAGTTCAGGCGATCTGGATGTGGATTATATGACTGCTCTAGCTCTGATGCAAGGCCATTTGATTGTAGCGGAAGAATTAATCGAAGCAGGGGAATACACTCAGGCAGAGCCACATATTGGACATCCAGTAGAAGAACTCTATGGTGATGTAGAGGAACAATTGACCGATCGCAATGTACCCCAATTTGATACGACCCTAAATGAACTTCATGATTTAGTTAAATTCGATCCTCAGAGTGCCCGACTCAGAACTCGGTTCCAAACCTCTGTCAGGGCAATTGATGGCGCAATGATGGCAGTCCCTAAAGATTTAAGGGAGTCTCCAGAGTTTGTATTGGAAGTCATCGGTAGAGTGTTGGAAACAGCAGCAGCCGAATATGAAGCGGCGATCGCCGATAACCGATTTGTAGAAATTATAGAATATCAAGATTCTAGAGGGTTTGTTGTTTATGCCAATGAGCTTTATGCAACCATTGCCGATACAATGAAGCGATCGCGTCCTGATGACCACCAAGTTATTCTAGAGAGCTTACAAGAACTTCAGTCCATTTGGCCTTCTGTTAATCCTCCGAATACACCTTTAGCAGAACCGAGTAAAGTATTCAGCTTAGTTTTTCTGATTGGAGATCGTAGTTAATACCTATTATTGGATTGGTTAGACTAACAACTGTATGACTATTCATTTTATTCACACTTATGCAAGAGGTCTAACCATCTATGATTGTTCGTATTCCTAATGTGTTGACAGAGGAAGAACTTCAATCTCTTACCCAATCCCTCGCGGAAGCCGAATTTGTAGAGGGAAAACTCACGGCTGGATGGCATACTCAGCAGGTTAAGCACAACCAACAATTACCGCATAATCGAAAGACTAAAACGTTATCTTCTCTCATTTCCCAATCCCTCGAAAGAAATCAACTCTTTCAAGCTATAGCTCGACCTAAAGTAATTCATTCCATTTTATTGAGTCGCTATAGGGAAGGCATGTCTTATGGACGGCACATTGATAATGCATTGATGGGTGGCTCAAATTTTCTGAGATCGGATCTCTCGTTTACGGTTTTCCTGAGCGATTCCAATAGTTATACGGGAGGGGAATTGGTGATTGAGCAAGCAGATGATGAGAAGAGCTACAAGTTAGAGGCGGGTAGTGCGATTGTCTATCCCTCCACAACACTGCATCGAGTCGAGTCCGTTCTCACGGGGGAGCGTCTCGTGGCGGTTGGGTGGGTTCAAAGCCTGATCCGCGATCGCGATCGGCGAGAAATTTTGTTTGACTTAGAAACAGTAAAACGCTCGTTATATGCTCGGGAGGGTAAAACGAGCGAATTCGATCTGATTGCCAAAAGTGTGGCTAATTTGCTCAGAAAATGGGCAGAGTGACCAAGTTATGGCGCTAGAGACTGAGTAATGGATCAACCCTTTTCTCTTAAATATCCCCCTTTTTTCTAAAAGAAATCTCCTCAACTGTCGATTAAAGTGTTATGCTAGATTCCAGACCCGGACTTATGCGATTACAACGCTCAAACCTTGTCAGAACCGGAAGGTAGCAGCAATACGAGATGCTTGTAATAGGCGTAAACTCCGGGTCGCCCTGTGTCAGAACGAGGATTCAGAGATGCCAGGTTTAGGAGATTTCGTCAAGAAAGCATTCTATATGGGAGTTGGGGTGGCATCCTATGCAGGGGAAAAGGCTGGAAGCGCGATCGCCGATCTGCGCCCTCAAGCCCAAAAGTTAGCCAATGAAATGGTAGAGCGCGGAGAAATTACGGCTGAAGAAGCCAAGCGCATGGTCGAAGAAATTGTCAATCGCGCTCAACAACAAGTCAATCAGCAAGAAACCGAAACCTATTCAGGAGAAACGCTCAAAGAACCTCGTCGGATCGAAATTTTGGATGATGAGGAGCCAGAACCTTCTACAGATGAGGAGCAAGTTAACGAGTTGCGCGATCGAGTCGATCAACTCAAAGAGGAGCTGAAGCGCCTTCAGAAAGATTAAGTAAAGTTATGGAAGATTGGCAAAAAGAGTGGCAGAATCTCTGTGAAAGCTTTACTACTGGAGTTGAAGAGTTTTTTCAGGAAGTCGAAGAAGAATTAGGAGAGTGGGTTAGTGAGATGGCGGAAATCACCATCGAGATTGCTGAAACTCTCGACAATCTGCTCTTTCGAGATCTAGAAGCTTCTTTAAATGAATGGTTAGAACCCATTGAAGACTCCCCATTAGAGTCTAGGGAAGAGGAGCCATATTACAATCCTTTTGGGGATTTAGAGCAATTCCCGATAAACCCTGAACATCAAGCTTGCGTGGGATGTTGTCATTACCACGGACAAGTGTATGGGGGTAACCTGTTGGTTTGTGGGATGCATCCCTACGGACCGGAAGATGCTTCTTGTCGAGACTGGGCAGGAATGGACGGGAGCTAAAAAGGTCCCTTGAATTGGATGACCAAGTTTCCTCTCCCTATTCCTCCCCTATTCTCTACTATCGAGTCTCCTTGTCAACTCTTGATATAGCGCTTCGTGCTAGGGAATAGGGAATAGCTCGTATTCCTTAGGGGCTAAGGCTTCAAGCTATACTTCATAGAAGAGAGAATTACTATATTATCGATTTATTATTCAGGGTTAACAATTGATCCAAAGAACAAAGGCGTTTGGGTTTCGTGGTCGTAAATAGCGCAGAAAAAGGGGCGATCGACGACCATTTCAAATGGATTAGAGGGTGGACGAATAGAAGTAGCAACAATGCCGACGGAGGTAACCGCAGCCGCTTCTGTTCCTTTTTCGTTCACTTCTACAAAGGTTTTATGTTTGACTCCATCGATCTTGGCAGAAATATCGCTAATTTCAGAAAAATCAGCTTGTTGACTAAACGCCAGATCCATGCCTAATGCAGACAAAACGGGTTTGAGTTCTACACCATATTCGAGTTGAAATTTAGGTAGGGCAATCGAACCTTCATTCTCTTGAAATTGACCGAGCCAAGTTTGCCAGATGCTACTGTTGAGTTGGGCATAAAATTGGGATAAGTTTTGCTCAGGTTGAGGCAAAAATACATAGAGACTAAATCGCCCATCACCATAGGGTAAGCGAATGGCTTGAAACTGCTCATTTTCTAGATAATCATAACTCCCGGTTTGGAACATCATGGGATGTTGTTTTTCTTGCCCGTTGAGGAGATAAAAAGGACGCTCTTGGGTGAGAGTTGGGTTAAATTCGTTTTGCCATTGTCCATGAAAATAGGTGGCATTGATGAGGAATAGGAGATCGTCAGGATTGATCTGATCGACAATTTGGGGGATTTTGCCTTTAGTTTGCCGTTGCACCCAATTATTGATGTGCTTAGGAGTAGCGGGATCGGTAAAATCTAGCGATCGCACCTTAGCATCGTAATAGGTTTTCGTTTGTTGTAGAAAATCTGCCTTAAAGTTCACATCATTTCTACCCCACAGAGAATTAGCGATGCTCAGTTCAATGGACTCATCCGTATTTTCTAAACGCTGCTTGAGCGTAGCATAGGCTTGATTAATGTCATTTAAACTCATGCCTTGTAGCTCTAAGGCATTTGCCATAGCCGTTTGAGTGTCTCCAGATGCCCCATTGTAAGTCATGGTAAGGGCGATCGCCACACTCGAAGGCGAAATAAAGATATTTTTAGTTTCTTCTTGTGCTAATAATTGCTGCCATAGCTTAAAGCTAAAGCGGGTATGAGCATCGGTCAATTGGGGATTCACACCAGTATTGGTTGCAGATACAATGGGAGATGAGGCGATCGCTCCTGGAGTAGTCGGGCGAAAACATCCCCATAACCCCAAGAGGACTAAACCCGTTGTCATCAGCATACCGAGCTTTTTCAGAGTTAGTACAGTCATGATTAGCGCTCCAGCATAAGGGGTCTCTAAGTACAGGACAAAAGTTTTATGGGTTGAAAGAGAGAGTCAGAAAAAGAGAGAGGGTCAATGAAAAAGCGGCGCAGGAGGTCACAACCATAGCGGAACAGGCTACGGGCACGGCGACCCTGAGCTTCAATGAGACGAATTGGCTTTTGAGCATGTCGCCAGATTCTGGCTTTCATCGCCCAGACAAAGGCCAGGGCTAAAGGAGCCAGCAACTTCGATAGACGCTCGCGCTCGGTAAAATGAGTCGATTCTAGGCAAAATCCCTGCCTCTTGAGTGCTCCAAAGAGGGTTTCAATTCCCCAGCCACGACCATAGTCGGCCAAAGCAGTGCGGGGAGAGTATTCGGTGATGAGAATGAGAAAATCATCATCACTTTTTTGTTTCTTCTGTTTGGGCTCAAGGCGCACTCCTATGATATAAACCGGGCGACCCCAAACCCAGCGTCGTCCCGGTAGAACTCGCTGCTCACCGATGGAGAGAGAGCGAAACAGATGAACACAAGCAATGGCCGGTTGACCCCGACCTCGACTAATCTTGTCGGTTTGACGAATGCGCAGACGGAAGGGAATTGGCTGGTCTATCATCACAAATGAGAGCCAAGGCTTACCAACAAACTCCCGGTCACCGGTTAAATAGGCAATCTTTACTCCGGGAAAGAGGGCTTCCAAGCGCTCCAACAAGTCCATACGCTCTTCACTATTACTGTTGCCTTTGTTTTTCTTCAGCATTGTCCACATCAAGGGATAGCCGATACCCTCATGCACCACAGACAGCATGAGGATATTGAAGTGGGTCTTGCCGAATGACCAGTTGGTCCTATCGATGCTCAACACCCAGGGTTGGGGAATTTGAGCAATGCTCATCACCATCAGTGCGAACTTATCAATCTCCATTTCAAAAGAGCGGAAAAATCGCTGCATTTGTTTATAATTTGACGCTTCAGCCGCTCTTGCTGCCCAGACTGTTGCCAGTTCAGCTAGGTTCACCGTTTTGGCTCTGAACACAGCGATGATGAACAAGGCGATGAAAGATAGTCTGGCTCCATGCCAACCGAGATGGGGTCATAATTGCTCTCGAATCGAGTTACTGTATTGCATGAGGGTCTGATTGATTTTGTGGTAACTTCTATCAAACCCTCTCCTTGCATCCTTTTCAAGTTTTTTGTCCTGTACTGAGAAGCTATAAATCCTTTCAGAATAGCATAGAATTTGTGATCGTGGTAAAATACGAGAGTAAGGCCCTCCTAAAAGGATGGGGTTTCAGACTCCAAATTTTTGATGAGCTCACTTTGGCATTGGCAGATGGCTCAAGGGTTGACCTATCTGACCTGTAGCTTACTCGACCCTTGGAAGCATGGTTTTTTTACCCGCCAGTTTGCGCCGCAAACACCTGAATCTTTAGCACCTCTTCTGGATGAGCAGGCCCGAGTATATCGGGTAAAACAAGTCCACGGGCCACGGGTTTTGACCCCTTCAGAGGTGGAAAGTTTGGGGGTTGAGCGTCCAGAAGCCGATGGTTTGTTATCGGAAAATGCCCATGATTCGGTTTGGGTGTGTTCGGCTGATTGTGTGCCGGTGTTAATCGGAGATTTAGGTACAGGACAGGTGGCAGCTCTTCATGCAGGCTGGCGGGGGACGGCGGCGGAAATTGTCCCGGAGGCGATCGCCCGTTTTCAAGCATTAGGGACGCGGCTCGAAGATCTGCGGATTGCCCTAGGGCCGGCGATTTCTGGAGGAGAGTATCAGGTAGGATTAGATGTGGCTCAACAGGTAGGAAAAACTCTGATTCAAGGCGAGAGTACTCCAGATTGGATCGAGCAGTTATCAGGAGGGAAACATTCGGTCTTATGGCCCGATTCTGAACCCGATCGCATCCGCTTAGATGTACGCCAGGTCAATCTCAGGCAACTGCAACAGTTGGGAGTCCATGGAGAACAAGTGGCGATCGCTCCCTATTGTACCTATCAAAATCAGCATCGGTTCTTTTCTTATCGGCGCGATCGACTCAAATCAGTTCAGTGGTCAGGTATCCTGACTTCAATGAAAAATTAAATATTAAAAATGACTCTTCCCTTCAAGGGAGTCTTGAGAGGCAAGTTGCTCTCAGTCATTCCTTAATCATCCGATTGCATTTGAGGGGTATTGATAAACGTACTATGTTTATCAGCTTCACTCAGTTCCGCATTCAGTTTGCGATCGCATTTTCTCACCAGCTTCGCCTTCGGATCGCTCACTCCTAGACGAATTCGCAATCTCGGCCCAGAATTGCCTAAACGGACGATCGAGCCATCCTCTAAGACATCCTGTGTGACCAACTGTTGGTTAACAAACGTACCATTTGAACCAAATCCCTTGAGATTCCAACCCTCTTCACTTGGCCATAGCTCTGCGTGATGGCGGGAGACCACAGAACTATACACTACAATGTCATTATCGTGAGAACGACCAATACGAATAGGTTCGTCTCGATCCGGTTCAAACGTCCAACTATGCATCGCTACAGGTTGAGTCGGATGCATCAAAGATATTGTAAGCGCTGACATAAAATTATCCTGATAGAGTTTAAATTAAGCAAAACTATAGTCAACAATTAGGAAAAATACAGGGACTCATTATAGATAATCATTATAACTCGACTCGACTGACTCAGGCGATTGGTTTCTACCCTCACAAACATAGAGAGATCTCAGAATTTCTAATCTCGATACGCAATAATTTTGTTAAGAGAATTTCTTCAAAGGAAGGAAAATTTTAAGTAGAGACAAAGTCTGTCTTGTCTCTACTATGATAGTAATGTGTCGCATCAATAATCTGGATTTTATATTACCTACAATCATCCATAGAAACAATCATCTTGCCAATTACAGCGCTTTGCGCTGTTATGAGGGACAGTGTTGAATCCTCAAAGCTATGTACCAAAAGCCTATTCCCTATTCCCTATTCCCTATTCCCTAGCGCAAAGCGCTATATGGGGATTATTGACCACCTATTCTCCAATCCGTAAATAAGATTGTTTATCCCGAATAATACGATCGTGAAAACGAGATTGCCAAAACCATTCAAACCCTAAGCGGCGTGCAGGTTTGGTTACCGCAGATTTATAACTTCCAATAATCGATAAAATACCATCCATTTGAACCATAATCCCAGGATTGTAACCGCGCTGAGGAAACTCGATATTTCCCCTTAAATTTTTCCTGATTCATTACTGTTAATCCATCTGATATAAACCAGTGAGACTAATCCCTATGGATCGATCGCCGTCGTCATTTTATTAATTTTCTCCTTAATTGCCGGTATAGATGGATCGATAGATTTTCGATCCAGAGGAGAAGACGACGATTGCTCCTGGTCAAAATCGGTTTTAATCTGAATCTTCGGCCCAGAACGAGCCAGTCGAATCACCACTTCACCAGTAATCGGCATTTGTTCAATCCGCCGATCGTCGAGATATGTACCATTAGTTCCCAGGTTCACCACATCCCAAGATTCCTCGCCAAGGCGGAGTTCCACATGGTGACGGGAAACCACCGCACTATAGAGAACGACATGATTATCTGTAGAGCGTCCAATTCGCACAAGGGATTCTTGTGTAAATTGCCAATGCTGAATGGGGGTATCTTTGAGAGGATGTAACAAGGTTAGGGTAATCACATCAGTAACAGGTAAATAACGAGGAGTAGGGGTCTGCTGTTTGTTTTCGTTGAGTTAAGGAATAATCTGGAGATGATCACAGTTCAAATACAAAGCTTACCAGATCATTTTTACCTAATGTAATGCGATCGCCGGTTTTTAAGCGATAGCGATTGCCTGGACTTAGGGGTAAGTGATTAATATAGGTTCCATTGGAACTTGCGAGATCTTCGATGTAATACTCGCCGTTTTCAATGCGAATAGCAGCATGAACCCGCGAGACTACATCTGCGTGGGCAAAACCAGAAACATCTATATCTGGGGGAATACGGTCATTGGGTTTCCCGATATGTAAAACCGAAAGATGATTGGATAACTCAAGTCGATCCTTGGTAGAGAGATGAACCAGGGAGGCACTGGCTGATTGCAGTTCAGTTAACCGGTTTATTTTGACTGGAGTGGAGGGTTCGGCTTCCACTTCTGTTATTATGGATAATTCGGAGCTAGAGCTGGCAATGGGTTCCGGAGTCACCAGAGGATCGGGTTCGACTAAGGGAGGAATTTCTAAGACTTCTTCCTCTGCATCAAGATTGGCGGTGGAAACAGACGTAACTTTTAAGGCGGTTCCACATTGACCACAAAACGTGGCATCTTGCTGAACGGCTGCTCCACAGTTAGGACAAGTCGTTAGAGCAGGAAGCTCAGTATAACAAGCTTCGCATACTTGAGCGCCATCAGGGTTTTGGTGAGTACAATTTGGACAAACAATCATAGGATCAATGGAAAGGCAAGAGGCAATAGGAAAAAGATTGAATTCGATCTAATAATTTAATTGTTAATTGATTCTCCTGCTGCTGCTTCATCTAAGAGCCACCAAAGCTCTCCTTTAGGAGCAATTAAACGAGAGGGATAGGCTTTGCTGTCTCCTTCTGGAGCAAAGACTTGGGTTAAAGCGTTGATTTTATTAGCTCCAGCGACTAGAAAAATGACACAGCGAGCCTCATTAATCAGAGGAACCGTAAAAGTAAGACGGGGTTGGTCATCTTTATTACCGACGGTGACCCGGCGATCGCCGACTGCTAAAGCTTCAGTATGGGGAAATAGGGAAGCCGTATGCCCATCATCCCCCATCCCTAACAAAATAATATCGAAGGCCGGAAACTCACCAGACGACTTACCAAAAAACTGCTGTAAGTGAGTATCATGGGTTTCGGCATCCTGTTGGGGGTTTTGCGCTCTCGTGGGCATGGCATGGATATTCTGTGGGGGAATAGGAACCTGATTAAGCCAGGCTTGGCGAGCCATATTTTCATTACTATCCGGATGAGTGCAGGGGACATAGCGCTCATCTCCCCAAAAAACATGAATTTTGTCCCAGGGAAGAGTTTCTTTACTCAGAGCTTCATAGAGTGGCTTAGGGGTACTGCCTCCAGCGAGGGCAATGGTACTGTAGCCATGGGAGGCGATCGCCGTTTCTATTTTTTCTTTCACTAAGGCAAGGGCGCGGCTGACGAGAGCGCCTTTATCCGGTAAAACTTCTATGATTTTAGTCATGTTCCCAACAATAAAAGAGGTAAGCGTGAGCGATTTTCCCGATTTATCTTCCCCATTATCTAGCCTATGCCAACTCCTAGTCTTTACTCGATATCCAGAATTGGGTAAGGCCAAAACCCGCTTAATTCCTGCATTAGGAGTGCAGGGAGCGACGGAATTACATCGTCAACTGGCCGAATGGGCGATCGCCCAAGCACGGCAGCTACAAGATCGCCATAAAGGGGCAATACAGCTCGTGGTTTATTTTACAGGCTCAACTGTTCAGGCCATGCAGACCTGGTTAGGTGCTGATCTAGTTTATCGCAGTCAGGGACAAGGGGATCTAGGGGAAAAACTCTACAGGGCAATTGAGCAGAGTTTTGCTGAAGGAATGGAGCATATCGTTGTTATCGGAACAGACTGCCCCAGTCTCACCCCAGAACTTTTTGCCCAAGCCTTTCATACTTTAGGTTCCCACGATTTAGTCCTCGGCCCAGCCGCTGATGGGGGTTATTATTTAATCGGTCTATCACGCCCCATCTCTGAATTATTTCAAAATATTCATTGGGGAACCTCAGAAGTTTTTTCCCAAACCCTCAATATTGCCCATGCTTTAGAATTATCCTATGTTCTCTTACCGGTTCTCCCCGATATTGACCGCCCAGAAGACTTACAGTGTCAATTAAAAATTAATCCTTAAAAATCATTGAGGAATCGTCCCTCTCTGTGTCTATTCGTCTCCATTTTCCTCTCTTCCCTACTCCATTTCCTGAAGCGTTTTCCATCCCGGTTGCCATAGGGAACGGTCTTTAAGTTGGGCGGCATTTAACCAAAAGCGAACATTCGGGTCACAAGAAGCCACTATTTCCGCAAAAATAAACTTTCCTTGATTTTTACGGTTGATCACTTGAAAATGTCGCCATCCCCAAGTCGTTTGTTGGGCGGTCCATTTCGAGCCAACTAGGAAAGGGAATTTTTGTTTTTTAGGCATGATCTGTAGGTTAAATGGATAGAGGATATTCTTGGGTAATAAAAGCGATAATGCCTTGGTCATCAAATTCAGAGATAAATTCCATAATGCGATCGCAAAACGGGTAGTAGATGGTATCTAATGCTCGCAGTCTAGCCACTTCTGCTTCAATACCATCAATATATCCCACAGCCGCCGTTTTTACTAACCCTTGCAATTCTTCCTGGGGAGGGTAAACCAACTCCACTGAAGACCCCAAGGAGGGAGGCGAATTTGCCTCTGGAACTTCTTCATAAATCCAGGTCAGATTTAAATACTTTTTCAATTTACGTAATAATAACTCTATATCGACAGGTTTGGGGAGAAAATCATTGCAACCCGCCACTAAACTATTCTCCTGATCTTGCTTTAATACACTCGCTGAAGAAGCCAGAATAATGACTCGATTGTCACCACTCTGACGAAGTTGACGCACCATTTCAAATCCATCTAACTCTGGCATGACTAAATCAGTAATGATAAAATCAGGTTGGAATTGATGATAGTGTTCTAAACCCAATTGGCCATTCTTTGCTTGTGCCACTTCAAATCCCAGTGGGGATAAAACTTCGAGAATCACTTTACGATTGACAATTTTATCATCAACCACGAGAATCTTTTGGCGTTGACCAACATAACCAATAATTTTTCCTGGTTCGTTTTGAGTGGAAGAGATCGACCAATTTTTGGCAACTGGGACATTGATTTCAAAACTAAATTGACTGCCTACATCGAGCTGACTTTGAACTTCAATTTTTCCTCCCATCATTTGTACAATTTGACGAGTAATGGCCAATCCTAAACCCGTGCCGTCATGTTTATGGGAATTGGCTCCTACTTGTTCAAAGGGTAAGAAAATTTTCTGAATTTGCTCAGGGTTCATACCCACACCGGTATCCCCAATTTCAAAGCGTAAGGTGGCGGTAGATGCAGGAGAAATTTGACTCAGATGAATAACAGAAAATACGATTTCTCCTTGATTGGTAAATTTGGTGGCATTCCCTAATAAATTGAGCAGGACTTGGCGTAAGCGTTTATCATCAATATCAATTCCCTGGGGTAAATTAGGATCGATGACACAACCAAATGCCAGTCCTTTTTCTTCAGCTTGGATACGGATGACTTCAGCTACACCACTAATGAAGGAGGGAAAATGAATTTCTCTAGGGAGCAGTTCCATTTTTCTGGCTTCAATTTTGGCCAAATCTAGGACATCGTTAATCAGGGTTAGGAGATGGGAACCGGCGTCTTCAATAACCATAATTCCTTCACGTTGTTTGGGTTTGAGGTCACTCATCCGTTTCAGGATTTGGGTATAACCCAGGATACCGTTCAGGGGGGTGCGTAATTCATGGCTCATATTGGCCAAAAATTCACTTTTGGCTTGGTTGGCTTTATCAGCCGCTTCTTTTGCAGCTTTTAGGGCAATTTCGGCTTGCTGGCGATGGTATGATTCAATGGCAAGGTTCACGAGATCGCCGATAGAACGGGCGACATTTTGTTCTTCTTGAGTCCAATGGCGAGGTTGGGTGGTTTCCATGCACATTACGCCCAGGAGCGTTTGCTGTCGGCGAATGGGAATTTCCAGCATGGAATGGATTCCTAGAGGAGCAAGATAGGTCTCTTTGAGTTCCGAGGTACGCTCATCATTGCAAGCATCGTTGACAGAAATTACATTTTGGGTTTTTAGGGCTTGGGCATAGCGGGGATAATCTTGGATGGGGAGAAGATCGCCTTGGGTGTGACTTCCTAGAGCCGGGATGAATAAGTCAGCACAGTACCATAGGGTACTTTCGGGTTCAATGAGCCAAATACTGGTGCGGTCAACTTTGAGGATTTGGGCGATCGCCTCAGTTAGTTTTGGTAAACTCTGGTTTAAGTCCCCTTTGTGTAATTGGGAATCGCCAGCGAGTTCAGATAAAACCTGGTTGTGTTGAGTGAGCAGATGAGTACGTTCGGCAACTTGTTGTTCGAGTATCTCAAGCTGATTGCCAATTTGAGCTGCCATCTCATTAAAGGTTTGGGCAAGAGTGTCTAATTCTTGTATGCCTTGAACTTGTAGGGAATTTCGGCGTTTCCCAGAGGCAAAGGCAGCACTGGCATCCCGCAGTTGTAATATGGGATCGGCAATCCACCGAGAAGTCAAGAGTCCCAATCCAACAGCGACAATCAATGCGCTAATGCAGACGACAAGGATGTGCTGTTTATGGCTCTCAAGAGTGGCGTTAAAGTTAGATTCAGGGATAAAAAGCACAATTTTCCACTCTAAGCCGTAGGGGTCGGCATAGGGGATAATATGGGCAAAGTAATGCTCACCATCTAAAGAAAGTGTGGTTAAGGTGGGGGGGTTTAGGGCGGTTTGGTGAGTGTGTAGAAGGTCGATCAGTTGACGGGTGAGGAGATCTTGACTTTGGGTAATGGGTAGGAGAGTTTTTGTATCTGGATTAAAGGGGGTTTCCTGGGTAGAACTGGCAATCAGGTTGTCTTGGCGATCGAGAATGAGGATTTTTCCGGTTTCTCCTAGGTTGATTTTGCTCAGAAATTGGCCGAGCTGATTGAGTTTGAGGGTGGTGTTAATAACGGCTTCAACTCTACCATCGGTATCAATATCAAGGGGTTGTAAGGCGGAGATTAAGAGGACAGGTTCAAGATAGGAAATATCTGGATTGCTCCAGGTTGGTTTTCCGGTCTCGACGGCAGTTAAATACCAAGGTCGTTTGCGCGGATCGCGATCGCTTAATTGAGTAGCTAGAGTGGTACGATTTCCTTGGTCATCAGTGTTGTAGGAGCGGAAAGTGTGGCGATCGCTAGGAGTAACGGTATTAATCACCAAAGTACCATCCGCTAGACGTTCTCCTGTTCGTTGTTCCCCTTGGTTATTGGCTATAGCCGTAAAACTTAACTCTGGGACTTGTTGGATTTTTTCCCATAGATAATAATCCCATCCGTCCAAGTTTTCCACCTCTAGCAATCCTGATTTGATCGCCCCCAGATGGGAACGATTCACCCGATGAGGGAGTTCCAAATAGGAAGATAGATGCTGTTCCACTTCAGAACTAATTTCAGTGGTTAATCGTTCTACCATCGTTTCTAACATTTCGTGGGCATTGCGAAAGGAGAGCCAACTGACTAAACCCACGGCTAGCATAATTTGCAGGAGAAAGGGCACGATTAAGACCACTTGCAGAGGAAAGTGGGGTTTCAAGGGCAAGGATTTCATGGGACAGATATAGATCGGGGGTGCGCTACTTTAGATGGTATCTTAATTTCCTCTATTTCCTATTCCCTAGCCTGAAGCGCTCTAAGCAATCCCTAAAATGCCCATTATACCTCGATCTTCATAATCGAGGATATGACAATGGTAAACGGTTTTGTCGATCAAATCTTGATTACACTAATCTCCTCGTAAAGCCGATCGTGTGGCACTTTGACTCACCTCCTGATATAAGGTTTTTAAATAAGCCATTAACGATTTAGACTCTGGGGCTTTGGTTCGTTCGGTTACAATTGGCCCTAGCACATCTAACACTGTTTCTAGATTCACTGGCGGGGCAATGACCACGAGGGATGACTCTAACTCGCGATCGTAGCGCCAAAACTGGTCTAGAGCAACCTTCGGGTAAGTCAGGGGTGGGGGTTTGCTGCTAGCACTTTCTGGCCCAATTCCGCGCTTTTCGCGCAGCGCAGAGATAATATCATCCTTACTCTTTCCGCGCAATTGAAACAGTACAAAGGGATCGGCGCTGAAGCGATCGCCCAATAAATAATACACGGCAGCGATATGTTTACAGGGATTTGCGGGATCGGGACAACTACATCGTGAATGGACTTCACCCAGCGTAAACGGAAATAAGCTTAACCCATTGGCAGCAAATACCGATTCAATATTATCCGGCATTTCTCCAGCTAACAATTTCGCCACATAAATTGCTTTTTCCGATAAAGTCTCAATCACATTATCCCAATCTTCCGAGGTAAAGGCATCTAACCCAATGGAAAGGCGATAAGGTTCGGGATCGGTTCCTTGCACCTCTGCCACCACTTTTTGCTCTTGAAACTGAATGGATAATACATGACCTTCCCGCGCATAATTTCGACCCCGTTCTAGTCTTTTCTTAAACCGATAAGAATTGAGCAAGTCTAACCATTGCTGCGTCCACCATTCTCGCTCGATGCCATAGGAATTCATATTTCTCTCCTCGTTTAACGAATTAATCTTTCCTTTTGTAGGAAAGCATCTGCTAGTGTTCGGTTGTTTCTGATTGTATCCCAAGCAGATACTGTTGCCACAGAGGATGGAGGTAAAGGTGCGATCGCTCTGTTGCACCTCTTTTTTCCACTAATCCTCGTCTTCCTAGCGATCGCATCGCCTCCCATAACTCGGATTTCGAGAACTGGCGATCGGTCAATTTTGCTGCCAGATCGACCCCTTCCTCCTGACTCGCTAACCAAGTCATCACTCGTTGTTCTAAGTCTGATCATCGCTCTAACTGCTCCTCTAGAATAGGTTTTAAGTCTCCTAAAAATATCTCCTCGTCATTCTCTAAAAATTGGGAAACTTGACCATTACAGAGTTCCCGAATAGTTGCAGCGATAATCGTTAACCAGACGGGATGTCCTTGATACAAGCTTATTAACTCTGGCCAGTTTTCCTCATCGGTTAATTTCTGTTCTCTCAAAATTTCCTCAGCCTCAGATTCTAATCCTTTCAGGTGCAAACTGCGGGTGTGTTGATGCGTTTCTTCTAAGGTGGCAATTTCTCTAGGTTTTTCCCAACTCAAGAGAATTACACAACTGTAGTGCAGTGTTCTGGCTATTTGTTTAAAGAATCTGCCATAGTCTTTATAATTTGCTAAATATTCACCCGCGAGTTGACCGCTTTGAAAAAGACTCTGCACATCATTGAGGATGACTAAACAGCGAGTGTGGCGAAAAGTGTCAAGAAGGGTTGGGAATGGGTTCGGTTGAGATGGGGCCAAAAATTCTTTCAGTTCGGTTTGCAGCGTCGATAAGGTAGGAGTATGGCTCAGACTGCGCCAGATAATAGCGTCAAATTCTGTGTGGATCTCTTCGATGAGTTTGAGAGTGAGGGTGCTTTTGCCAATTTCACTCACACCGTAAATGGCGATCAAGCGCGTCCGATCTTCTAATATCCACTGTTTCAGCGTGGAGAGTTCTGTGGTGCGGTTGTAGAAGTCGGTGAGTTCTGGTGCGTCGGTTAAGTCGATGATGGGTGAGTCTGGGGAAGATGGCGATCGGGTTTTGGGAGCTTTGATACTTTGTACTAATGGGCTATCAATGTTAACAGTATCAACTTGGTTAATCGTATTCACTTGCGAACAGTGAGCGGAGGGCGAAGATTGAGAAACTCTATTTCTTTTCTCTATCTTAGAACGAAAATTATATTTCTTCAGGTCATCTCCTAATTCTTCCCGCAGTTTATCCCATAACTTAGCGGCTTCTTTCTTAACATGAGATTCACTACAATGAAAATCTTGAGCAATTTGAGGATATTTTTTTCCTTCCCACGAACCTCTCAATATAGCTGACTGTATAGATGTCAAATTTTTTCCCGTTTTATCCAACATCAACTGGTCAACCCATTGTAGTATATCTTCAAGATCGTTCATAACTAGATACATCTAGAGATTTCTTGTAATATACTCTACTAAATCCTACTTTGTCAACTCAATTGTACCAAATCCTACTAAATTGACTCAAGATATTTAGAAAAATTGTGTACCAAATGTCCTGTTTTAGGGTGGTCGCCTAGAAATATTACACGCTAAGATTAGTGAAATTTCAAGCTTATCAGGTTTTTGATCGGTGTAAATCTTTTATACACATTTACTAACAGGGTAAGCAAGCTAGTGATTCCCACATTTAAGGAGAATAAAGATGGCTAAACAGTCTAAACGTGCTGAAATCGGAGAAAAAGTTGCTATTGGTGTTGCTGCTGGTGTAGCTACAAAACTTACTTTAGGAGCTATTGGTTCTGTTGCAACAGGGAACCCTGCGCCCTTCTTGGCCGCTTTGCACATTGCCGCTGCGGCTGGTAGTGCTGGTGCTGCTGCTTCTGGAGGCAATAATTAAATTTTAATTCACTAAACCTGTAGGGGCGTTTCATGTCGTCAAGCGAAACGGCCGTTCGCCCCTACAACCATGTCTCAATGTTGTTCAAATCTACTGTATACCTTTATTTCTCCCCAAACTCTGCCTCTATCATTCGCTGCACCACTTCCAGTCTGAAGGTAGGGTGGGCAGGATAAGGTACAATATTCTTCAAATTCTACACAGATATCCTGCCCACCGCACCTGCTGAAAAAAATCAGGGAATGAAGATTCTCATAGAGCCTTTATAGTTGTCAATTGTCAGCACAATCTCGATCAGACGTTCTGCACAAATTTCTCGATATTCCGAATCATTCAGTAATTTATCCGCGTTACCAATCGTAATTACCGGGAGTGAATTCGGGGTATTTTCTTCCCGCATCACTTGCTCTAAGGAATTATTGCCTTTCATCGTGCGATTAGCTGTGAGCAAAATCATCTCATTTTCTTGTGCCAGTCGCCAAACAACCCGATCGTCACTATTGATTGGTAATTCCATTTGTTCAAAAGTGAAAAAACGAATGGGAACGATATCGAGCCATCCTTGATTGACAATAGAGCCAAAGAAAACCAGTGCATGTCCATTGAGATTATGGTCGATCAAAAAAAACATGCTTTAGCCTCGCGTTTGGCTTTGGCTGCTCGCAGTTTTTCCCATGCCGCTTCAGTTCCCGGTTTCGGTGGCATGGCGGCAATTTTGGCAATCAGATCGCGATTTTTTTCCTCATAATACAGCCGCAGTTCTTCCGCTTCCCTCAAAACTTGCTGATATTCGGCTTCAACCAGAGCGCGATTTTCTTCAATATACGTTAAAGCGTCGTTAATTTGTGCTTCCGTCAGGTCAAATAATCCCCGGATAAACTTAGGGGGATATTGAGCGGTCACATAGTCCATAATATCGTAGATTGTAATCCGTGTCCCGGCGATGGTTAGTCCTCGTTCTGTACGGATAATTCCGGTTTGTTCATTGGATGGGTTGGTCATGATTTTTTCCGAAAGTCTAGTTGCTGAAGATCAATTTTATTTTAAGCCAACAAATTAAGCTGTGGCAAATTCAGTGAACTGCCGTTTGCTAGGATGATGGAACCCTAAAACAATATCATTTTGAGGAATGCCCGCAGCGAGTAAATCATCGACAATACATAAATTGGTTAAGTCTTGTTCCACCCAAACTTTGCTATCTTTAATTTTTAAATAGACAATGATATGCTGTACTAGCTTCTTATCTTTCCAGCCAAAGCGAAACCAAAGATATTCATCTCTAATTTCATCTAAAGCTAGGCGATCGCTCACTTCACATTCAGGATTTTTCTGGACTTGATGAATCTTCATACCATAATATTCGGTCAATATTCGTTTGATGATCGGGCGGTAATTTTCTAAGTCAGCCATTTGACCAGTTCCTCCTTTGCTGTATCTACTACCATTAACAAAACTCGATTATCTTTAATCACTGCTTGCACAGATTTTCTTTGAAAAAAATCTTCATAGACCAGATAATCAATTGCTAAATACAGGGTATATTCTGGTTCAGTACGTTGAATCAGATTTCGATATACAATGTATTGTCCCAATGCACCATGAAAGTCATACATTAGGGATTTTCCCACAAAGCTTTTGACTTCAACAACTATTTTTTTGCCTTCTCGTTCTGCGGCAATTGGTTTTTCGGCTGCTAGATCTGCATAAAGTTCAGCATCTTCATATTTGATGAAGTAAGGATCGTCGGTAATGAGCCAACCATCTTTGATTAAGGCATTCTTGACTGCATCATGATAAATGTCTTTGGCAGGCATAGTGCAAGGGAGTTGGTAGTAATTTTATTGTATACTACATATTTTAATGACTTTGGCACAACAAGTGAGGATATCTTCCAAGTACAGATGCACACTACGCGACATAAATTGCCTCCTGTTCTACGGTAGAACGAATCAGAGGTTTGAGCATTACTCGACTCACCAAATCTACTCGTGTCCCTAAATGATCTTCGAGATAAAACTTGACATCCATATAGCGATCGAATGTCACCAATCCGTCAAATTCTACTAAAATATCCACATCACTATCCGGTGTGGCTTCATCCCTAGCAACAGAGCCAAATATCACCAGCGAAGTTACTCCGAACTCTTTTAAGGCTTGCTGGTGTTGTGCTAAAACCTCCAATACTTTGTCCCGTTGCATCATACTCTAGCCTCACGAATGATACAGCAGTTTCCTCTGCTATGAGGTACATTAATGACAGTTTTTAACAATATCTAGAACAGCTCAGAGCTTCTACCAAGTCTGTTGTTTGCTCCCCCTATCCCCCTATCCTGACAAGTGAATGATTTTCATGATTGTGCATCCATAGACCCTCAGAGCGCCCTAAATTTCATAGAGTCATCTCATTCTCCGT
>DDLS01000123.1 GCA_002340255.1 Cyanobacteria bacterium UBA2566 | reverse complement strand
CATTGTTCATTGTTCATTGTTAATTAATTTCCTCCCATTTTCCTTGTAGAGTAAATCCTGCCCAATAAAACGGCGCTTTCCATTGAGTCTCGGTTTGCATCTCCAGTTGTGCCTCTTGCAAGGCTTTTGTGGGCGATAATTGTTCTTGCCACATCAGACGATAAAAACGAGTCATCATTTCTGCGGTGGCGGCATCATCAACATTCCATAAACTGACGAGTACCCTAGGCGTACCCGCATACATAAACCCTCGGGTTAATCCGATTAAGCCTTCTCCTTGAATTTCTTTCCCTAGTCCCGTTTGGCAAGCACTGAGAACCACCAAATCAGCAGATAAATCTAAGTTGTAAATGTCGTGGAGGCGCAAAAATCCATTGCTGGGATTACCTTGTTCGTCGATTAAGGACAGCACTAACCCCGACAGTTCGGGATTGACGCTGTTGAGAATGCCGTGGGTGGCAAAATGCACCGTACGATACTGGTTTAATGGAGTATGGGTGGCAAAAGCGTAGTTGGCTTCAAAGTCAAAGGCTTGAATCCGTTGGGATTCCGGGATAAGGGAGGCGATCGCCTCAGCTTCTTGCCGAGTACCGGGCAGTCGTTGGAGTTGAACGCCTATATCTGTGGTGGCACGGGGAAGTAAGGACACAGAATTAGATGTTGAGGAAGAAGGATGATTCTCTAACCGTTCGTCATCTCGACTAAACACTGGATCGGCAATGATCGCCAATGCTTGAGGTGCGCTTTGGCGTTGGGAAAAATCTTGACGCAAAATGGCTAGGGTAGATAGGGAAGGAAGATGGACGAGTTCATAAGCTTCGACTAACGAACTCAAGTTGTTTTCTCTAGCATGGGGATTGGGGAGAGCGCTGAAGGGAATGTAGTGTAAGGCTCCATCAGCAACGATCGCCAGACGTTTTTTATCGCTGTGTTCTCTGAGAGGTTGGAGAATCAAGGAATTTAATGCTTCACCAGAGGCGATCGCTTTTTGGGGTTGGCGACGAGAGAGAGGATGGATGATATCGCTACGAAATTGTCTAGCTTTTTGCTCAATTTCTTGGCGAGACGGAAGAATATAAGAGGTTAAACTCTCTTGGGTAATTGCCCAGAGAAAACTACGTTCTTCACCTAAAGCATATTGTAGGACTAAGGTATCGCGATCGAGGATATTTTGCTGAATCTCTTCTAAAGTCACAGGTTCAGGTTGAGTCAGCGCGGCATAGCTCGGACTTACTTCTCTGATTTTCCTTTGTAGAGCCTTGTATTGATTCAGGAGATATTGCCGTTCTTGTTTGAGGTTAACAACTTGTTCTTGAGTAAATTCTTCCTGATATAGGGCAACTTCCCGTCGCTCGAGGGCATCTAATTGTTGCTGTAAGAGGCGTTCCTGAAGCACTAAATCCGGATCGACTCCTTTGCGAATATCGGTATTCGCTTCCGCAAGAAGTTCTAGGAGGCTTCTAGCGCGAGAGCGTTCGTTAATATTAAGCGCTTGCGCATCGTAGTCTTTGGTTGGATTTTGTTGATGCAACTCCATTAACAAGTTGATGTAGAACTCGTAATAGAGCTGTTTAGCAGCAAAAAAGGTTTGTCGTTCTTCCGGGGAATTTTTTCGAGCGCGTACTTCTTCGATGAGGGCGATCGCCGCTTCAATGCGATTCAAAGCCATGCTAAGGTTTCCGCGCTGGCGTTCTATTCGTGCCATTCCCAAGAGTATATCTGCCTCAGTTTCCGGAACAGGATCTAATTTCAGAGCAGTGTTGAACGCATCCCAGGCTTGCTCTAAATTGCCTAACTGAGCATGAACCTTGCCTAATTCAACATAAAGGAAATCATATCGTCTATCAGCAACAATTAATGACTGGTTAAAGAACCTCAAAGCTGGTTCTAAATTCCCCAATTCAAAGTGAAGTTGACCGATTTTTCGCAGACTCGCACCTAGTTTCCATCGCAAACCCCTTTCGTCAAAAAGAGTTAGAGAGTCTTCATAAAACTCCAGCGCTTTTTCTCTCTCTTTCAATTGCTCGTAAACTGTCCCTAAATCCTCCAAGGTTTCTCCTTCTCTCCTGCCATTTCCCAGGTTGCGGTAAATTTGCAACGCTTGCTCATAGGAGGCGAGCGCTTTTTCTCGTTCTCCTAATTCTAGATAAATACCTCCCAGTTTTGACCATACTCCCGCTTCTTTGTGAGGATTGTTAATAAGTTGAGTCAACCGCAAGGCTTCGCGATAAAACTCAAAAGCTTCCGGATAGTCTCCCGAACGAAAATAGAGATTGGCTATCCAAGTTAAGGTATTGACCTCTCCTTCGGGGAAATTACGTTCTTGATAAATTCTTCTAGCTTGCACAAAAAAATCTAACGCCTGTTCGATATCTCCCAGTTCTACATAATCTTCTCCCACACGCATCAAGCCCGTTACTGCTTCATCGGTGCCAATTTTTTGATACTGTTGTCGATAGATATTAAAGGCTTCCCATGCCTTCTGTGGATTGCCAATTTGATAGCAAAGCTTCCCAATTTCTCGAAAAACTTCGGCACTTTTCATCTGTTTAGATTCAAGGAATTCTTGGGCAGAACTGACGGAGCGATCGCAAAACTCTATGGCTTTTTTTTGTTCTCCCGAATAAGCATAAATTCGACCGATCCGGAGAAACATATCCAGGGTTCGTTCTTCTCGAAACGATGCATCGGGTTCTTGTTCGTAAAGTTTCAAGGCTTGGTTATAAGAGACTAAAGCGTTCTCCAAATCTCCCAGAGTCATGTACGTTATTCCCGTCCGGTACAACGTCCAGGCTTCCCCAGAACGATCTCGATTGTCTTGGTAAACTTGCCGCGCTTGAGAAAATAGAAGGATAGCTTCCGGTACCTGCTCTAACTCGTAATGCAGTTCAGCCATCCGTCTCAGATTTACGGCTTCTTTTTTATAGTCTCCTAACTGTTGATAAATGGGAGTTGCTTGCTGGTAAAACTCTAACGCACTTTCCTGTTCTCCGAATTTGATATAGTCATCACCAATTTCAATTAATGTTCTCGCTTCTCGCTCTAAATTTCCTTTTTCTCGGTAAACCTGTGCTGCTTGCTTGAAGGACTCTCGTGCAGGGTAATAATTGCCGAGTTCGTAGTCGATTTTGGCAATTGTTCTCAGATGAAAGACTTCACTGATGCTGTCTCCTAATTCGCGGTCGATCGCAACTCTTTGGCGATAAAAATCTAAGGCTTTTTCCTTCTCTTCCAACTCATTTTCGTAGAGGGACGCAATGCGGTAAAGGGTTCTGGCTTCTCCAGCGCGATCGCCAAGATTCCGATAAAGGTTTAACATGCGATCGAGGGCTTCTAATCCCTGCTCCCACTCTCCGAATCGATGGAGATGGAGGGTGGCAATTTTATCTAAAATCTGGGCTTCTCCCTCTCTATCACCAGCCTGTTGATAGATTTGAACGGCTTGATTTAAGAAGGTTAGCATTTTGTCCTGCTGTTGGCGATCGCCGAACGCTATGGCGATCGCCAACAGAAATGTCGCTTCCCCTTGCAGATCGTTGACCGCTTGATACACTTCTCGTGCTTTGTTATACTGCTCCAAGGCGGCGGCTGGTTCTTCTAAGCGATCGTAAATTTGACCTAATTTGCCAAAAACTATGGGTTGGCGATATTGGAAATCTAATGCTTTATTTGGATCTCCAAGTTGAGTATAAAACTGACTTGTTTCTTTCAACGTCTTCAGTTCTTGGGAATAGTACTCTAGTGCTTTAGCCGTTTCTCCCAGATCGCTAGAGATATTCCCTAAATGATTCAACATTTCCCCTTGCTTAACCCCATTTCCCAGATTTTCGTAAATGGCTAAGGCTTGTTGATAAAACACTAATCCCTGTTGCAGATTATCTGAGGCAAGATAGCGATCGCCTAAAATTTCCAAGGTTAAGGCTTCGCCATCGAAATCGTCTATCTCACGAGCCAGACTCAAAGCTTGCTGGTGAAACTCTAACGCTCTGGCTTGATTCTCCTCCCACCAATAGCGAACCATTATATTTAAGAGCCGAACGTCCTGTTGTTTTGCCCAATGGCTATCTTCTGAAGACAATGCACCAATGTCTTGATAAATGGCTCGAGAGCGATCGAATACGTCCAATCCAGCTTGCTCGTCAAACCATTCAAATAAGCACAATTGAGTTAAATTGCTCAGAACAACCGCTTCGCCTTGGCGATCGCCAATCTCTTCATAAATAGTCAACGCTTGCTGGAACAATTCGTATCGTTCGCTGGTATCGGTTTTCGATTCTGCCAGCCAGTTGAGCAACTGTGCTTCCCCCTGTCGCGAGGCAAAGGTTGCGGTTTGAGGCGATTGATTGAACGCTTCATAAATGGCTAAGGCTTGATGAAAGAATTGGGTAGCTTGATCCGAGTCCCTGGCACGGTGTTGGTTTAAAGTTTCCGAGTGACGAGAGGTAACTGATGTAAAACCGCGATCGCTCGCAAATTGCCATTCTTTCTGCCATCGATCGGCATCCGTGTGGTGAAGTCTCCCTAGTTGACCTAAAATAAAGGCTTCTTGGAGGCGTTCGCCTCTGGCGGGGCTTCGCCTATCGCCAAGCTGTTGAGCCAAAGCTAAAGCATCACGGTAACGCTCCCGCGCTGGGGTAGTGGCTCCCCAATATTGGTAAATCAAGCCAAGTTTAATTAAAGCTGCCGCTTCCTGCTCGGAATTCCCCGCCCTGTGCCATCGGTAACGGAGTTCTTCCCACTGGGCGATCGCCGGCAATTGAGCCGTCAAGGTTTGCTGCCCTCTTAAGCGATCGCCTTTCTCCACCAAGTCTTGAGCCAAAACGAGACAACAATTCTGGGTGAGAATAGATTCTGGGTTAGGTTTCGGGGCGATCGCCACCGATTCAGTTGTCACCAGCACTGTTAACCAGAAGGCAAAGCAAAGACGATTCATGGTAGTTACCCGTTTGTCCGCAAACCATAGATCTCTTGCATAAATGGGCAGAAAATAAGAATTTACCAAATCAAGTTAAAATTTAAACTGAAACCGGGCAAAACATCTTCTCCGGATAAGGTCGTTGGATTGTCTAATGTTTCTTTTTCTTGTCCCTGACGATAAATTT
>DDLS01000114.1 GCA_002340255.1 Cyanobacteria bacterium UBA2566 | reverse complement strand
GCTTGGGAGCGGTTTTGTCAGTGGGTAACCTCAACCGAAAACCGCCTCTATGTAGGCTGGTTCGGCGTACTGATGATCCCCACCCTCTTAACCGCAACCATCTGCTACATCATCGCCTTCGTAGCAGCTCCTCCCGTAGACATCGACGGTATCCGCGAACCCGTAGCCGGTTCCTTACTGTACGGAAACAACATCATCTCTGGTGCAGTTGTTCCTTCATCTAACGCGATCGGTCTGCACTTCTACCCCATCTGGGAAGCAGCTTCCTTAGATGAGTGGTTGTACAACGGAGGTCCTTACCAGCTCGTCGTATTCCACTTCCTGATCGGTGTATTCGCATACATGGGTCGTGAATGGGAATTGAGCTACCGGTTAGGAATGCGTCCTTGGATCTGCGTAGCTTACAGCGCCCCTGTAGCAGCAGCGACCGCAGTATTCTTAATCTACCCCATTGGACAAGGAAGTTTCTCCGATGGAATGCCCTTAGGAATCAGCGGAACATTCAACTTCATGATTGTATTCCAAGCCGAACACAACATCCTCATGCACCCCTTCCACATGCTGGGAGTAGCCGGTGTATTCGGAGGTTCTCTGTTCTCGGCTATGCATGGTAGTTTGGTAACCTCTTCCTTAGTTCGTGAAACCACGGAAGTCGAATCTCAAAACTACGGTTACAAATTCGGACAAGAAGAAGAAACCTACAACATCGTAGCAGCCCACGGATACTTCGGACGTTTAATCTTCCAATACGCATCCTTCAACAACAGCCGTAGCCTTCACTTCTTCTTAGGAGCCTGGCCGGTAGTAGGAATCTGGTTTACTGCTTTAGGTGTAAGCACCATGGCGTTTAACCTGAATGGATTCAACTTCAACCAATCGATCATGGATTCCCAAGGTCACGTAATCAACACCTGGGCAGATGTAATCAACCGCGCCAACTTAGGAATGGAAGTAATGCACGAGCGCAACGCTCACAACTTCCCCTTAGACTTGGCGGCTGGAGAAGAAGCTCCTGTAGCTTTAACGGCTCCTGCTATCAACGGTTAATTCCAGTTTTTGATTGACTGAATTTAATCAAAAAAAACGCTCTCCGCAAGGGGGGCGTTTTTTTTGGTTTTTTAGATCTGGACAATGTTATGTTATAGGGAAAACTTGACTGATTACCCATTACAGATTACTCATTACCAGCGCTGAATGACACAGCTACGCGATCGCCGGACAGATACGACCCTAATTGTTGAAGAACGAACCTGGGAACAATTCCAATGGTTAAAAAAAGGATTCGAGGGAATGCCTGGAATCCGGTTAGGGTATTATCGAGGAATCATTGAAATTATCATGCCTGGGGAAGAACACGAATTTTTCAAAACCATCATTGGTTTTCTGATCGAATTATTTCTCATTGAAAAGGGAATTGATTTGATTCCCGCAGGTTCGATGACTCAGGAGAAGAAAGGGCGGGTTTCCCTACAAGCGGATGAATCCTACTGGATCATTGAAAAAAAGCCCATTCCCGATTTATCCATTGAAATTGTTTTTACCAGTGGCAACCTGAGCAAACTAGAGCGCTACCAAGCTTTAGGTGTGCCGGAAGTTTGGTTTTGGGAAGATGGAGTATTGTCTTTATACCACTTACGAAAGGATGGTTATTATCGGATAGAAATTAGCGAACTCCCTGGACTGAGGGATTTAAATATCCAGCTCTTTTCGCAATGCGTGTTACTTGCTCAGACTTCTAGAATCGAGGCAGTACGCCAATTTCGCCAAGGAATTGTATCTTATTGATCGCTGAGGAAATTCACCAAGTCCTGCACTTTATCCCAGGCTGCACCACTCTTGAGAATGTCCAAGGCTTTCTCAATTCCTTGGCGATGCTCTCCCCAAGGAGTCATTTCACCGACTTGCAGGGCAAATGAGGCATTGAGCGCAACGACTTCTCGCTGTGCAGGAGTTCCCTTGCCTTGAAGAACGTTACGCAAGATATCTGTGTTTTCTTCAATTTCACCACCGCGTAATTCAGAAATCGGCGCAGTAGAGAGTCCTAAAGTTTCAGGATTAATTTCAATCGATGTTGTGCTATTGTTCTCCACAATCCCTAAATCGGTTATATCGCCTAATCCTGCTTCATCTAACCCTTCTCGTCCATGTAAAACAATAGCTCGTTGAACGCCGAGTTGCTGTATCGCTTCAGCGACAATAGGTACTAACTGACCATCATAAACTCCCATCACTTGCCCTGTAGGTTTAAGAGGATTCACCAATGGCCCCAATAAATTGAACACCGTCCGCATTTTCAGCGTTTTGCGAATGGGGACAACTGCTTTCATTGCCGGATGCCAACCGGGAGCAAACAGGAACGTAATTCCCACTTCACCCAAGGCAGCAGAAATGGCATCGGGGGCTGCTTTCAGGTTTATGCCCAGTGCCTCTAAAACGTCCGCAGAACCGACTTTACTCGACGCTGACCGATTTCCATGTTTTGCCACTTTTATCCCGGCTGCTGCGGCAACAAACGCTACTGCGGTGGAGATGTTAAAGGTAGATGCACCATCTCCTCCTGTGCCACAGGTATCAATCACGGGTTCAGTATGTAAGAGTGCTTCTGAAGGACTAGCTGCTTGCGCTTGCAGCACTTGAGCCATCCCTGCTAATTCTGTCGGCGCAACTCCTTTAGCTTGAATCGCGGTTAAAATGGCTCCAGAGAGGACGGGGGGAATGTCTTCATTAAGCCACCCCTGCATGAGTTTGACTGCTTGAGAGCGGGAGAGGGACTGTTTGTCCATCAGTTGTTGCAGTAAATCGGGCCAACTGAGAGAATCGGATGGGGTTGTTTGGGCAGAATCTACCATGAATCCAAGGTTGATAAAGGAATAGGAGACCATTACCAGTTACCAGTTACCAGTCACCAGTTCATGGAGGTCAGTTAAGGTAATCTTATCACTATCAGGAAACTTGGAATGACTATGCGCCGGTCTTTACGCCCTTTACGTCTGTGGTACGAACGAGCGATCGCCTTTATTATTTTACTCAATGTAGGTTTAGTGTTGTTTGATGCGACCTATGTCCGATCTCGCAATCAGCATTTATGGCTGAATTGGAAGGTTTTTGAATGGAATGATATCCCTCAAGAAGAGTATATAGCCTTGGTGGATCGATTGAATGAGGCGATCGCTAATGAAGGTTTAGAGTCTTTAGCGGTTCAGTCGTTACTCTCCCAAGTGCAAGCCCGAAGTATGGATATATTCGTGGAGAATCCCCCATTTCGACTACTGGGTAGATATAGTAATTTACATCAAATTCAGGAAAGAATTATCGAGAGTACAGGCTTAACGGATTTAAATGCGGCGATCTCCCAATATTGGAGTCGTGACTTTATTGCCCGTCGTGGTTGGGGAAGCCATTGGAGTGAGTTTAATATCGAAATTCGTCCTTTCCTGCTTTTGTATGAACCGGTTCTCGATTATGACATTATTAAAGGCATTGAACCCGATCGAGGGGCGCAAGACTATGTGCGAGAAGTGGCTCAATTAAAAGCCATTTTAGAATTTGAAGGCCCAGACTCTGCCTTGGTTGAGCCACAATTAGAGCGATTAAAAGATTTAACCGATCGGATGATCGATGAAGAATATGCCATTAATTCGGTTAACAAATCAGGCAAAGTTAACCGAATGAAAACGATGATGAAAAATTATATCTATAGTGAAGATAATCAAGCCAACCGAGAAATGATTCAATCTCGACTGAATCTTTTCCGAAATCCAAATTTAATTCAGGTCATTGCCCCTGAGTTATTGTGGGCAGATTTATCGGCTAAAGATGCATTTTATGAATTCTGGTCTAGGGATAATTTCCAGGAGGATAATTGGCGAGAATCGATAGACTTTCTGCGGAATGACTTTTACTTTTTAGTGGGATCAATGTACTATCGCCACTTAGATAGTACAGGAGAATTTGCCAATCGTTTTCTGCTGATTGATTTCCCATTTTTACTGATTTATTGGGTCGATTTCATCGTCAAGGTTTTGTGTCGATTTTATCGCGAGAAAGGGATCGGTTTAGGACTGGCGATCGGCACTCGCTCCTATGATTTACTCTTACTTCAACCTTGGATACCTGGCTTGCGCGTGATTCCCTTAGTCATTCGCTTTAATCAATCGGATTTAATTGATTTAGAACCAGTACAAAAGTATTTGGGCTTAAATTTCATTGCTAGTTTCGGTCAAGAATTAGCTCAAGTCGTGGTGAATCGGGGAATTGGGCAACTGCAAAGTCGAATTAGTGATGGTTTAATTCAGAAAGCTTTTACTAAAACTCCTCGTGATGCGAATCCTGAAGCTGAAGTTACCATAGAAAATGGAGAACAAAAACAACGTAGCTTTGGCAGTATTACGGGACGAGTGTGGGAAGTCACGGCTTGTAATGTACTGCCGGAAATTTCCCCGGATCTCGAAGCATTCTTACGCTATGAAGTGGATAAAACACTACAAAAGTCTGGTTGGTATCAGCGACTGCAAAAAATACCCGGTGTACGCCGATTTCCCGATCAAATTGCTGAAAAACTGGTAAAACAAATTATTCAGACGCTAACTCTTAATCCCCGAAAATCTTATCTGAAGGGACAAACGGAAGCGCCCGATATGCTCGAAGAGCAATTGAAAGAGCGTTTGGGGGAAAATTTCCGACAGAAGCTACAAGCAGAACTTCAGAAAAATTATACGTTTGAGGAAATGGATTTATTACTGATCGAATTATTAGAAGGAGCAAAAATTGGCGATCGGAATGACTCTGTCCCCCAACCTCAATTAAATCCTGTCGAGAGTAATAGGTAATAAGTAATTGGCGATTGATTCACGGATACTATTACCCATGACCAATTACCCATTACCCCCTATCCATTAGAATGTATAACGAAACGCTAACCAGGCAATGACTACGCCTAAAAGTAGTCCCATAATCACTTGAAATGGGGTATGACCGAGTAGTTCTTTGAGACGGTCTTCATTAAATTCTGGGTTTTCCTGAAATAACTCATCAATAATTTGATTAAGGATACGAGCTTGTTTGCCGGCGGCTTGGCGAACACCTGCGGCATCATACATAACAATGATGGCAAAAATGGTGGAGATCGCAAATTCTGGACTTGACCATCCTGTGGTTATACCAATACCAGTAGCTAAGGCAGAAACCAGGGCAGAATGGGAACTGGGCATTCCTCCCGTGGTGACTAAAGCACGAATATTGAGCTTTTGATTTTTAATCAAATCAACGACTAATTTAATCGCCTGGGCACTCAAACAAGCAATCAAAGCGATGATTAATATCCGGTTCCCCAGAATCTCATTCACAACCTGCATTCCTCTTCTCTAATAACTTCGGGCAGTAATAAAGTCAGCGATCGCCAGTAGGGGTTTCGCTGCTTCCTCATACCCCTCTAACTGAGCTTTAGCTTGTTCAATTAAGGCCTTACTTTCTTGTTTAGATTTTTCAATTCCCCAAAGACTCGGGTAGGTGACTTTTTGGGCTTGGGCATCTTTACCACTGGTTTTCCCCAGTTCTTCAGAAGTAGCGGTAATATCGAGGATATCATCGACAATCTGAAAGGCGAGACCAATATTTTTGGCATATTGACTTAAACGCTCTAATAAGTCTGAGGATGCCCCCGCAAGCATGGCTCCAGAAACGACGGAAGCTTCGAGTAATGCGCCGGTTTTGTGGGTATGGATATAGTTTAAAGTGGAGATATCAACATCCGATTTACCTTCAGATTCGAGATCGACCACTTGTCCCCCAACTAACCCCGCCGCACCAACGGCAGTGGAAACTTGGATAATGACCTGTAATAAGCGATCGCTCCCCACTCCTTGAGTCTGACGGGCAATATGTTCAAAGGCGTAGGTTAGCAGTCCATCCCCGGCTAAAATAGCGATGTCTTCCCCATAGACTTTGTGGTTGGTGGGCTTACCCCGACGATAATCATCATTGTCCATGGCAGGTAAATCATCATGGATCAAAGACATGGTATGCAGCATCTCTAAAGCGCAGGCAGTCGGCATTGCCATGTCTATGGTGCCCCCAGATAGCTCACAACTCGCCAGACAGAGAACAGGACGTAGACGTTTACCTCCAGCTAAGAGGGAGTAGCGCATCGACTCATAGAGGGTTTCTGGATAGAGCAGGGGGAGCGCTTGATCTAAGGCAGCTTCTACTTGGCGCTTGCGATCGCCTAAATAAGAGTTTAAATTAAAGGCGATCGCCGATTGAGGAGATTGCATATTGTTTGTTCGTACCATTCTGAATGGGATTTGAGTTAAGGTTAGATCTTTAAATTTATGCGATCTTTTGACGGTAACTCCATACTGTATTTTGCAATAATAGGGCCACGGTCATCGGCCCAATCCCACCAGGAACAGGGGTAATGGCGCTACAGATAGGTTTGAGAGCTTCAAAATCCACATCTCCGACTAATTTTCCTTTACCCTCATTACCAGGCATACGATTAATTCCCACATCAATGACTACTGCACCGGGTTTAACCCATTCAGCGGTAATCATCTGGGGTCGGCCTACCGCAGAAACTAGGATATCAGCAGAGCGGGTAATTTCAGATAAGTTTTGCGATCGCGAATGGGCAATCGTTACGGTGGCGTTGGCTTCGAGTAACATTAACGCCATCGGTTTACCGACTAAAATACTGCGTCCCACCACAACGGCATTTTTTCCAGAGATCTCAATGTTATATTCTTTCAGCAGAGCCATTACCCCTTCAGGGGTGCAACTGCGCAGTCCCGTTTCTGAGCGCACCAATTTTCCCAGGTTGGTTGCATGAAGTCCATCTACATCTTTCTGAGGGTCGATCCGATGCAAGAGGGCAACCGCATCTAAATGTTTGGGTAGGGGGAGTTGCACCAAAATACCATCAACCCGCTCATCTTCGTTGAGCGCTGCAATGACTTCTTCGAGTTCAGCTTGCTCGGTGGAAGCGGGAAATAGGCGACCAAAAGACTCAATGCCAATGCGATGGCACGCTTTTTGTTTGTTCTTTACATAGATGGCACTAGCCGGATCATCTCCCACCAAGAGTACCGCTAACCCTGGAGGACGGCCCATTTGGGGTTGTAAGGACTCAATTTCAGCTTTTAACCTTGCTCTGATAGTGCGAGCAGTTGCTTTACCGTCGAGAATTTGTGAGATATCGTTTGCCATGCCAAAAATCAATTGAGAAAGGGACAGGGAATTATAGCGCGAAGCACGGGTAATGGCCAATGGTGAGCATTTTCCCCATTCCCTCCTGCTAACTTTCGCTAGAATCAAAACGTAATTTTGAGTAGAGTCCACAATACTCTCATGCACAAGCGAAGGGTTAGGAGGTGGAGATTGATTAGCCTAGTGTTGATCGCCAGTTTATGGGGATGTAGTCTAGAGTTGCCCTTTAGTTTACCCTCTGATGGGATTACACCCATTGAGAACTTAGTGCCTACTGCTTCCGGGACGGTTGAGATTCAAGGTCAAGTAGTTAAGTTAATTCCCCTGCTCAATGGCTATGCCTATCAGTTAGAAGATGATACGGGGGTTGTAGTGGTGGTGGCTACAACAGAAGCGCAGCAAGTGGCGATCGGGAATTCAGTTAAAATACGGGGAGAATTGCGCTATCAAAGTATTCCCATTCAAGGACAGGAATTAGGGGAGGTCTATGTCGTGGAGTTAGAGCGACTGTTGAATTAATACCGATTCCCTATTCCCTATTCCCATTAATTATTTCAACTGCTTGTCCCAAACGGCGACATAAATACGGTCATTGCTTTCTCGTTCAATTACCCCCCTCCAGTTCTGGTGGGAAAATTCATAATATCTGGCTTGACCTCGGTGTACTCGCTCAAATTCATCGATCACGGCTAGGGGAGCGTTACTGCCTAACATACCATTAACCATCACCCGACTGATAAATCGATCGATGGTTGGGTCAAAAGAGACTTCCGTTTGTCGAATTGTGCCAGTATTGGGATCGAGTAAATATCCCAATTTAATCTTGCCTAAATCATAACTGATGGCTTTGGTTCCCCAGAGTCCAGGTGTCGTTTGGCTCGGTTCTCCAAGAGCCGCTAGTACCAGTGCTTCTGAGGTTCCAGGCGGAAAACCTCTCGCCACCGGAGGGGGAGTAGGTTGGGTGGGTTGGGGTGTGGGAGTTGGAACGGGTGCGGGGGTAGGTACGGGGGCAGGTGCTGGTGTTGGTGAGGGT
>DDLS01000135.1 GCA_002340255.1 Cyanobacteria bacterium UBA2566 | reverse complement strand
TCTCCCCATCCCCCCATCTCCCCATCCTCGAATGACTCCTTGACCGCGCAGTAAGCCGGTATTCGCTCCGGGACAGATATATTCTAGGGGTTTATCTTTGAATAGATCTAACAACCGTTCGACGCTGGCTAATTGTCGCTTCCAGTGAAAGGTTTTGCTCGTGCGTAGGGGGGTGGGATAGCCTTGTGCATTGGGGAGTAGATGGCGACCGGTAAATAAGATTCCCCCTAGAGCCGGATCGTAGAGACACGACGATCCGGGAGAATAGCCCGGAGTCCATAAGGCTTGGATTTGTTCGTCAGAAAACGTTAATTCGTGCTGGAATGGGGTTACACTCAAATTGGGTAAAAGATAAGCCTCCTGTTCTTGGATGATAACTTCACAGTTAAACGTTTGTTGAATTTCACGAACTTTGGCGATCGCTCCCCGATGGGTCAAAAACAGGAACTTTACTCCTCCTTGGTTTTGTAAGAAGTCTTGGTTTGTCTGATTCCAAGCGGGACAGTCAATGAGGATATTCACTGAGTTACCTACAATAAAATAGGAGGTTGCGCCCAAGGTCTCTCGATTAGGGGGAAAGGCAAATCGGTTTTCTAAAATAACTCTAGGTTGTTTTGGATGCTGGCTCTGCTCCTTGGGATTTGCATAATTTAAAGATGCCATGACTTTGTTATTTCTATTGTTGCTTGGACTGATCACTTATTTTATTGTGCAGCGTGGTGTGGCCAGCAGCACAAGCACTCCGGTGTGGATCTTGTGGTTGGTGATGATGACTCCGGCTTTGGCCTGGACAGTGTGGATATGGGTTCAAGGGGAAGATCAACCGCCGCCTTTGGGGGTGATGATTGCCTTGTTTGTTTTTTCTTCTCTGTTGTATTTGTATCTGATTCAGGTCGGCCGGTCTTCGCCACCGAAGCGGGATACTGCCGAGTCAGAACAGGAGTCTAGGATTGCCCCTCCCCCTACCTTGACTGTGGAAGAGCAGCGCCAATTGGAACAGTGTTTTCCGTGGTCTGCCTATGCCCTCCATGAGACAGAGTGTAAGGGCCAGGTGGTGGTTTGTCGCGGTCAGTTGCGTACCTCTTCAGACGTAGCCTATAAGACAGTACGGGAGAAAATCGAGGCTCACTTTGGCGATCGCTTTTTGATTGTGTTTCAAGAAGGGTTTGAAGATAAGCCGTTTTTTGTCTTAATTCCCAATCCCCAGTTTCAGGCGAAATCTCCCCAACCTCGTCTGACTCGACCGATGATGGCTTTAGGATTGTTGGCTCTAACCATCTTAACCACCACACTCATGGGAACTCTGGCTTTTTCCGATCTCGTGTCCCCAGAAGTCGAAGAGAATCCCAATTTATTGCTGGAAAATCCCAGTCTTTTGGCTCCTGGTTTGCCTTATGCGATCGCCCTCATGACCATTTTGGGTATCCATGAGTTGGGCCATTATCTCATGGCTCGTCGATACAAAATTAAGGCAACTCTGCCCTATTTTATCCCCATTCCTTTTTTCCTAGGAACCTTTGGAGCCTTTATCCAAATTCGCTCCCCCATACCCCATCGTAAGGCTCTGTTCGATGTGGGAATTGCTGGTCCCTTGGCGGGTTTGATGGTCACGATTCCTATTTTTATGTGGGGGTTGTCCCAGTCCGATGTGATTTCTGCCTCGGAAAATACCAGCATGTTTAATTTTGATTCTCTTAATCCTAAAGCGACGGTGCTGTTAGCTATCCTCAGTAAAATTGCCCTGGGAAATCAGTTAACGACCGATATGGCGGTGAATTTGCATCCAGTAGCTGTGGCTGGCTTTTTAGGTTTGGTGATTACAGCCTTGAATTTAGTTCCCGTGGGTCAGTTGGATGGTGGCCATGTGGTTCATGCCATGTTTGGTCAACGAACAGCCGTCGCTATTGGTCAGATCTCTCGGTTATTGGTGCTGATTTTGGCATTTTTGCATCAGGAATTCCTCTGGTGGGCAATCTTTTTATTGTTAATGCCGATCGCCGATGAACCGGCGTTAAATGATGTGACAGAATTGGATAATGGGCGGGATTTCTTGGGATTATTGGCTTTGGTGATTTTAGTGATGATTGTGTTACCAGCTCCCCCCACGTTAATTGAATGGTTCTATGGCTGATGATATCCGACAGTGGTTAGAGCAAATTCGTCAATTGCAAGAGCAAATGATGAATTTGCAACAAGAGTGCGATCGGGCCTATGCGAGTGCTGCCAATTGGCAGCGCTTGTATGAAACGGAGGCTCAACAACGCCGAAATGATACCAAACTAGCTGGGCAAAAAATCAAACGGCTTAAAGGTCAGTTGCAGAGTTTGCAGCAACCCCAACCCCAGTTATCGGGGGAAGTTACCCCCGTGGAAGAGGAGGTAGAGAAGCTTGAGTCTGTGGAGGAGATCAAGGCTAAGTTAGTAGAGATCGTACAAGAGCGCGATCGACTCTTACAAACGGTCAACAGCCTATCCCAAGCTCTGCAAACTGAAAAGGAGCAACATACCCAAACTCGCCAGAATTTAACTTCTGCCTTGGGAGACGCGATCGAGCGATTAAATCAATTGAAAAATCGGTAATAGGTAATAGTCACAAATTAATCAATCTCTTTTTCTAATTCTGTAATCAGTGGGTTTAAATCTTCATACACAGTTTGCCAAAGAATATCTAGATCGATATCAAAATAAGCATGAATCAATCTGTTTCTCATGCTAATGATTTGACTCCAAGGCAACTCAGATAACTCAGCTGGCTTTTCCTTTGAAACTCTAGATGCTGCTTCGCCAATAATCTCAATCAGCTTAATTAAGGATAACGTCAGCATTCTATCGCTATCTAAAGACGCTCTCGTTTTGCCTTGAGTAAAGCCACAGGCTTCTTTGGCCGCATCTAACATATGGCATAGCCGAGTTTCATCATCATGGTTTGACATATTGTACGACCGCTTCAGCTATAACTTCTTCCCGAAAATAACGACTTAAATCGCCTGCTGTGCGTAAATCGGCTTTCCGTCCAATTAAGTTAGATAACTCAATTTCCATTCCCGCCAAACGAATCAAACCGGGAATACGATCCGGTTCAAAAGCAACTTAAAAATCTACATCACTCTCTGGGGTAAAGTCATCTCTCAATACCGAACCAAACAAAGATAGTTTCTGAATGTGATGGCGTTGACAAAACTGGGCCATCTGCTCCTCAGAAATCTCAAGGGGGAATTTTTGGGTTACCATATTATTGAATATTCAAAACTAAACTGGGCATAAACTTCTGCAAGTTCCGTAGAGATTTGCTTTGCCAGGTAAACTCTTTTGACCCTAACACCGTAAGCTGAATATCTATCGCATTTTTTCGGAGATTAGCAACAAATTTAGACAGAACTCGAATCCCCGAACTATTCAGAAATTCCAGGTTCTGAAAATCTAACGTTAAATCTCCTGCTTTAGAATGAACAATATCTTCTAGGAAATCACTGATATGACTGTACTCCGAAGGATCTCTCAGGCTTAATTTTCCCTCAAAGAACACCGTAGTTAACGAGGAATCATATTGAATACAGTAATCATCCTCTCGTAGTTCTGTAATCGTCATTGTTCCCCTTTCAGTATGATATCAGAATTTCCTCTAATCCTTAATTATAGCACAAAAAAACTAATCATTAACTACAAGGAATTAGAAGTTACTTTTCTCTTAATGACCAAAACCGTAATATCATCCACCAGACTTTGTTCCCCAATAAATCCATAAAAATCATTCAATATCGCTTGTTTAATCTCTTCAACGCTTAGATCCCAGTGCTGACGAATCACATCGCATAACTTATCTATTCCATAGGCCTGTTGCCGATCGTTTTCAGTTTCCGTAATCCCATCAGTATAAAGAACAATACCATCTCCAGGATTTAACTCTACAGACACCCGATCTAAAAACGGAATAATTTCCTCATCAAAAGCAATGGGAATTCCTAAATCCATCGTACTCACCTGCTCAATCTCTCCATTTTCTCGAACAACAATCACATCCTCATGTTGCCCTATAATTTGCAGATTTCCTCGATCGTAATTCAAAATCGATAAGGTTAAATCCCGATCTGCTTCCATTCTCTGTACATTGCGGTAGAGGGTGCGATTCAGGATATCAAAAAACTTTACAGTATCCTCTTGCTGACTTTCTTTCAGAGTCCGAATAGCCGTCTGCGTCATCACCATTAAAATTCCACTTTCCAAACCATGACCTGTGACATCTCCAATACCAATAGTCACAACTCCATCCGTTTCTAAAACATCATAATAATCTCCTCCAATTTCTTCAGCAGGCTGCATAAATCCAGAGATATCTAAATCTTGGATTTGCTCTAACTCGACTGGCTTAGGTAAAATCATGGATTGCATCTGTTGGAGGATTTCTAACTCTGAACTCATGCGAGTGTTTTCAACCCGTAACTTCTTATTAAGGGTTTTAATTTTGGCATTGGCTTGCGTTAACTGGGCGGTTCGTTCTCGTACCCGATCTTCAAGTTGGGTATAGAGAAGATAGAGAGATTCAGCCATTCGGTTAAATGACCGCGCCATCAGACCAATTTCATCTGTACTGCGGTCATGAAGGGTTAACTTAGAGGTGGGGTTAGCTGCCGTTTCACTCATGACTCCACAAATGCGGATTAAACGATAGGCAACCAATTGACCAAACCCAAAATAAATCACCAGAGTAGCCACGAAAGTTAAGATTCCAAAAGCAATCCATAGATCGTGTAACGTAGATGCAAAATTAGCCCGTAAATCAGCAATGGGAACATAAATCATTAATGCCCCCACAATATCGCCCACTTGCCATCCAAAGCCATTGATAGAACCATATCGTTGAATCATGCTTTTAGGCGCAACTTTTGGGTCTCCATGACATCGCAGACAACTGGCGAAAACCTGGACGGGACTGGCTGAATAGAAGCGTTCTTCCTGATCTAACGTTGTGTAACCGGTCAATTTGTCTAGTGTAGAATTTTGACGGAATTTTTCAATAATACTCACTTCAAATTCATTTGCTGTATCAATAGGATTGGTGGGATTAATGGTAGCGGCTTTGTAAATGTATTCCGGCAGAGCTAAGTTAAACTCTTCGACGACTTCACGGGTAGCAAAATTGGCAGATAAGACTTCAATGGGTACATGGTCTGTGATTTGCTCTACAGCAGGTCGCAGGGAATAAGTCATATAGTCTTGGGTCGCTTGGGTGAAATGTAGCACTAATTCAGTGCGATTTTGAGCTTCTTTTTCCAAAACCTGAGCTTGAAGTTGGTTAATATACCAAGCGCCAGTAGCCATGACGACCACCAAACACACTAGGGTAACCAGAATGAATTTAAAACGGATAGACATTGCTTACTGAAATTCTTTAAGCTGTTGCTGTAATGCTTCTAGTTTAGTCGTTTTTTCAGCTTCGCTCAGGGTATCATCTTGTTTAAGACGTTGGATTTGTTTAGCAACTTCCAGTTCTCGAATGACATTCCAGGTGCGATCGCTCGCTGGATCAAATCCAGACCAAACTAAAGGTTCTAAGATTTCTCGGTCAGTAAATCGATAGAAAAAGTTTTGAATTGCTGTTTTCAGACAATCGGGTAAATCTTGACGATAGGCTAAGGGATCTCCAGGAATCACGGGAGAAGTCCAAATCACGCGAATGTTTTCATACGCTTCTGGATTAGATTGTTTTAAGCGCTGTAGCGCTTCACTATTATTCGTCGCCACATCGACTTCTTGATTAGCAACTGCTAAAGCTGTATTTTCATGGGAGCCTAAAAATGATACCGATTTGAATATCGCTTGAGGTTCGAGATTATTTTGAATAAATAAATAGTAAGTCGGAACGAGGAAACCCGATGTAGATTGGCTGTCATTAAAGGCAAAGGTCAGATCCTCGGCATTTTGGAAAACCACGTTATTCCCATCCCCCTGTTCTAGATCGATTTGCGCTAGCAAAGGATGATCCTTATGCATCATCAAATGGGCATAATACCCTAAATAGCCTTGACTGCTTACGGTTTGAGCAAAAGCTTCGGCTTGGGATTTTTCTGCGGCTTCGATATAGGATTTCCCTCCATACCAGGCGATTTGAATGTTTTTTTCTCCCATGCTAGTAATAAGGCTACCATAGTCTCCGTAGAAGGGCAGAACTGGCCTAGCGATCGCCTCTCCCATTTTCTCTAACAAAGGAGTCCAAAATGCATCTAAAGTCTCTTCTGATTCAGCCGCTAAAATTCCGAACGTTAATTCAGTTATTTCTGGGGCACAGCTCTCGGCTTGTTCATTGCTCGATTTTTCTTTCTCTGTGGCAATTATTTCCGAGTTAGAAGCTAAATCACAACTCATTAAAAGAGGGGTAGAAATCAGGGAGATTAAAATCAAGGAAAAAACTGATTTTTTTTTAAGGAAATCATAAGAATACTTGCCCGATAATAATATTCTGTACACCATGGCATAGGCAAAACAGATTGTCAAGATGACTCGATTACTCTTAAAATGAAGATTACCCAAATTTAATTCTATCTTCAATGTATGACTGCTGATTTACGACAACATGCCCCGGCAACTCAACGGAACCGAGAACCGATCTTAGAGGTTTTAAAGCGAGTCTTACCCCCTAGGGCAACTGTTTTAGAAGTGGCAAGTGGAACGGGTGAACATGCGGTGTTTTTTTCCTCTCATTTACAACCGCGATCTTGGTTGCCTTCGGAATTTAATCCACAGTTACTAGAGAGCATTAAGGCTTGGCAGAAGGTACATCCTTGTGATTTTTTGTATCCTCCAATTCGTTTAGATGCCCAAAACCCACCTTGGGCTTTAAACGGCTATGAAGCGGAAATTACGGCTATAGTTTGTATTAATATGATTCATGTTTCTCCCTGGGAAGTGTGCTTAGGGTTGATGACAGGCGCTCAACACGTTTTACCTTCTGGAGGGATTTTATATTTCTATGGCCCTTATAAACAAAAGGGAGAACATACGGCTCCAAGCAATGCTACTTTCGATCGCTCTTTGCGCTCCTCTAATCCAGTGTGGGGCGTGCGTAATTTAGAGGATGTGATTGAGGTTGCCCAAGCTCATGATTTGCGCCATCTAGAAACAATAGAAATGCCAGCGAATAATCTCTCGGTAATCTTTGAGAAGGGAAGAGGGGATAGGCAATAGGGAAAACGCGTTCTACACTTATGTCTTTCATCTATCTCTTCCTCGTCCCCCTCGTTTGTAAGGGGCTATTTTAGCGCAGTCGCGACACTACTGGCTAGGGTTAAAAAACCGAGCAGGGGGGCGATCCAATCTCCCCATTGGATGTATAGGGTTTTGGTGGTTCTACGCTCAATGGTATTGGCGTGAATTTCATAGGTGTTGCGATTAGAAACCCAGCGAGTTTTACCATTATGTTCGACAAGGGCAGAATAGCCGGTATTGGTGGCACGAATGGTGGTGCGATCACTCTCTATGGCTCGCAGAACGTCTTGGGCGTGATGTTGCCATTGCATGGCGGACGTATAATGGGCATCGTTAGACGCAGTAATGATAAATTCTCCTCCTTGTGCTGCTTGGCGACGGAAAACCTGGGAAAATGCTGAATCATAACAAATGCCAACAATGGCTTGTCCTACTGGGGTTTGCACTACTTGATTGGGGGAACCTTTTACTAAGGTGGCTTCCAGAGGGGAGAGGCGATTAATCAGTCGGCCAATAACTGCTTCAAAGGGGATATATTCACCTAAAGGAACGAGTTTCATTTTATCATATTGACTGATGATTTCACCGTTTTCATCTAGGGTAAAGAGACTGTTGGTGAGGCGATCGCCATTTTGCCCAAATGCACCCACCCACACCGGAGTTCCCCAGTTCTGGATGGCTTTGATTAAAGGGGGATAGCCCCGGTTCTGATTCGTCCACAGAAAGGGTAAGGCAGTTTCAGGCGTGAGAACAATATCAACCCCTTGGGCAGCTAATGTTTCGTATCCTTGGGTATAGCCAGCTATGGCGTTTTGCCATCCCTGGGAATAGAGTTTGATTTCATTGGGAATATTGCCTTGGATAATGCCAACTTTGAAGGTTTCTCCGGGTTGTGTGGCTAAGGATTTCTGAGAGAGAAAATAGCCGGTTGCATGGGTCGCAAAAAGCAGGATCAATGCCCAAATTTGGGTTGATTCTTTCTGGTTTTTATGATATATTCTACTGAGAATAAACTCTGCAACTAAGCCATTGAAAGCGACTAAAGCGGCTGTAATAGTATTTGGCCCGGATAGTTGCCCTAGGTGCAAAATAGCTAAGTTAAATGGACTTTGAGTATAGGAGAGGGAACTCCACCAAAGGTTAGAATGGCTCCAAATCCCTTCTAGGAGACACCACAAAGTCGTTCCGAATAAAACCGTATACGCGCTACTTTTTTCAGGGGTAAAATGGGCAAATAGTATTGCCCACAGGGCCACTAGAGCGCTTCCCCAGAGGGTAATAAAGATCCAGACACTGAGGGCGATCGCCAAACTCGCTAACCAGGGAACCCCTAACCACATCATGGGGTGAATTCCCGTAATCCAAAATAGGGCTACCCCATGAAATCCAATTCCCCAAACCAGAGCATAGCTAAGGGTTTGTTTCCAGGAATCTGAGCGCCGAACCAAGATCCAGAGGGGGATGAGAGCAATCCAAGCTAAAGGCCAAGCGTTAATTGGAGCAGTCGTTATTCCCATGAACAATCCTCCAAAGAGGGAGAGCACCAAACTGCCTAATCTCTCATTAATACCAAAATGTTGTTTCGATTCAATTGAGGACATAGCGAGGGCAATTAATCGAGATAATCCTGCACAGTATCTACGGATAAAGATAAAGTGCTTTGGTTGCGCAGAACATCCAAACAGCCTTGGATGGTCGTAATATTGCGAAATTGGATCGTGCTATCAGCCAAGGATAAACCGTCACTTTCTGGATACTCAATTTGGGGGTGAACTGAAACCATGATGGAGGGGTGAGGGCACTGAGGAAAGAGCTATCCTCATTCTATAGCAAGTGAGTTCGGGAAAAGATTAGAGCAGTATTTCTGGAGAGTTTTATGTATGGTGGTGCAATGCAGGCGAACTAGGGAAAGTCTTTGACTCTTCTACTGGATTTATTTTACCCAATAGTGCCAATCTCTCTCCTGATGCGTCTTGGGTAAGTCAAGAGCGTTGGGATGCATTGAATGAAGAACAAAAGAGAATATTTGCTAATATTTGTCCTGATTTTGTGGTGGAATTAAGGTCGCACTTGGATACGGTGAAATCTCTGCGAGAGAAAATGCAAGAGTATATGGACAATGGAGCCAGATTGGGTTGGCGATCGCGATAAAGATCAGAAAACAATAAAGGTTGAGTTATGCTCAACACCAACTCAACCTTTACGTGAAGTTTATTCAACAGGTGAATGATTCACCGTGGGTTATTTACGAAGTCGCTTCAGCGGGATAAACACTCACTTTTTTACGATATCTACCATTACGCTCAAACGTAACAATACCATCAATTAGTGAAAACAGAGTGTAATCGCGCCCCACACCGACATTTTTACCAGCATGGAAGGTCGTTCCTCTTTGACGGACGAGAATATTGCCCGCGAGAACATTTTCTCCACCATAACGTTTTACACCCAAGCGCTGGGCGTTCGAGTCGCGTCCGTTACGTGTACTTCCGGTTCCTTTCTTATGTGCCATAGGAGTTTTGAGATCGATTACTTCGTGTATATCTAGTGTACAAACTTTACTGCAATTAAGCTTCGTCAGAGGCTTCAGCAGGGGCTGGAGTTGAGGCTAACACTTCTCCATTGACGTTAATGGAATTAATCATCAACCGGGTGCGTTCTTGGCGATGTCCGCGTTTTTTGCGCGTTTTCTTTTTCGGTTTCATTTTATAGACTAAAACCTTGCGATCGCGAAAATGACGCATTACCGTTCCTTCCACCGTCGCGCCACTGACCAGGGGTTGTCCCACATGCATATCATCGCCATGCTGAATATACAATACTTGGTCAATGGCAACCGTTTGTTCTGGTTCCACTGCCAGCAGTTCAATGTCATAAAAGCGACCGGGTTCAACTCTCAGTTGTTTACCACCCGTTTCAATAATTGCGTAACTCATAGGATATTGGTTCCTTGGGGTTGCCGTACAGGTAGCTGATGTTTACCAGCATTTGGGGATGCTTGTACCCGATCCGAGCAGGGATTAAGCAGACAATCCACTATTATTACACTTTAATTTCTGTTTTGTCAATTTTAGTCGTCTTCCTAGAGTACGGCTTGAATCTGAAAATATGTTAAAATTTGATAAGTAAACACTCATAACTTGGTAGGCTCAAACCCCATACTTGGGGGGGAATACCAGGTGTTGTGGTTTCTGAATTGTTTTTCTGCATGGAGCTTTGCCCCGTATGAGTACCCCCCTAGATCGGATTGTGCCCACGGACTTAAGAAATGAGATGTCCCGGTCATACCTAGAATACGCCATGAGCGTGATTGTAGGTCGAGCGCTTCCCGATGCCAGGGATGGACTCAAACCGGTTCACCGCCGCATTTTATACGCCATGCACGAGTTGGGATTAACTCCCGATCGCCCCTTCCGGAAATGTGCCCGTGTCGTCGGGGAAGTCCTCGGTAAATACCATCCCCACGGTGATACAGCCGTTTATGATGCTCTGGTGCGGATGGCTCAAGACTTTTCTATGCGATCGCCCCTCATTAATGGTCATGGGAACTTCGGCTCCGTAGACAATGACCCCCCAGCAGCCATGCGGTACACCGAATGTCGCTTGCAAGCGATCTCTACCGAAGCCATGCTACAAGATATCGAAGCCGAAACGGTAGACTTTATCGATAACTTCGATGGATCGCAACAAGAACCCATCGTTCTCCCGGCACGGGTTCCCCAACTACTCCTTAATGGTTCGGCGGGTATTGCTGTTGGGATGGCAACGAATATTCCCCCCCATAACCTGGGAGAACTGATTGATGGCTTAGTCGCCCTGATTGACAATCCAGATTTAACCGATACTGCACTCATGCAGTATATTCCCGGGCCCGATTTCCCCACAGGCGGCAAAATTCTGGGAACCTCCGGCATCCAAGAAGCTTATACCCTGGGGCGTGGCTCGATTACCATGCGGGGCATAGCTGACATTGAAACCATTGAACACCGGGGACGACCCTCGCGAGATGCGATTATTGTTACCCAACTTCCTTATCAAGTGAATAAGGCTGCCCTGATCGAGCGGATCGCCGAACTGGTGAATGATAAACGAATTGAAGGTATTGCTGATATTAGGGATGAGAGCGATCGCGACGGAATGCGGATCGTCGTCGAACTGCGGCGCGATGCCTATCCCAGGGTTGTTCTCAACAACCTCTACAAACAAACTCCCCTGCAAACCAACTTTGGGGCCAATATGTTGGCACTCGTCAACAATGACCCCCAACTGCTCTCGATTAAACAATTCCTCAGCGTCTTCCTAGAATTCCGCGTCGAAACCATCACTCGGCGCACCCAATACGAACTCCGCAAAGCCGAAGAGCGAGACCACCTGTTGCAAGGCTTGCTGATTGCCATGCAATACCTGGATCAAATTATCGAACTCATTCGCCACGCTGCCGATACTCCCACCGCTAAAACAGAATTGATCGATCGCTATTCCCTCTCCGAACTGCAAGCCGATGCCATTCTGCAAATGCAACTGCGCCGACTGACTGCCCTAGAAGCCGAAAAAATCCGTCAAGAACACGAACAACTACAACTTCGCATTGCCGACTTAAAAGACATTCTCGCCAACCGGAATCGCATCCTAGAGATGATTAAGGCAGAATGTGCAGAACTTAAGCAAAAATTTGCCACCCCTCGACGCACCGAGATCGAAAAAGCGGAAGGGGATCTCGTCGATATGGACTTGATCGCCAATGAAAAAGCCGTGATCTTAATCACCGAACAGGGCTATATTAAACGGATGCCTGTCGATACCTTTGATGCCCAAAGTCGGGCAACACGCGGTAAGTCGGGGGCGAAAATGAAAGATGATGATGGGATTGACCATTTCTTGACCTGTTGCGATCATGATAGTCTGCTGTTTTTCAGCGATCGCGGTGTCGTCTATCGCCTCCTCGCCTATCAAATCCCCAGTAGCTCGCGGAACGCCAAGGGTACACCCATGGTGCAAATGTTGCCCATTCCCATGGATGAAAAGATTACCTCCATTATCCCCGTCTCCGAATTTAGCGACCATGAATACTTGGTCATGCTCACCCAGAACGGCTACATTAAACGCACAGCCCTCGATGCCTTCAGCAACATTCGCACCAATGGATTAATTGCCATTTCTCTGGCGGAAGGCGATCAGTTGCGTTGGGTGAGAAGAGCGACAGAAGAAGACAGCATTATTATTGCTTCCTCCCAAGGGAAAGCCATTCATTTTAGAACCAATACCGATCAAGTCCGTCCCCTAGGTCGAAGCGCACGCGGGGTAAGAGCAATGAAACTGGTTGACGGCGATAGTTTGATCAGCATGGATATCCTTCCAGGTAACGTTCTCAGTGAGCTAATGGTCGATCGGGCGGAAGACGAAGAAGAAGAGGTTAATGATACGCCAGAAACCGAAGATATTGAGACCACATCCACCCTCGGCCCCTGGGTATTAGTCGTCACTACTAGAGGTTATGGCAAGCGAGTTCCTGTCAACCAGTTCCGACTACAAAACCGCTCTGGAAAAGGAATCATTGCCACTAAGTTTAAATCCCATAAAGCTAACGATGAGTTAGCGGCTCTCCGAATCGTTCACCCTGACGATGAGTTAATGATGGTCACTTCCCGTGGCATTATTATTCGCCAATCTACCAACGCCATTTCCGTACAATCCCGTGGTGCAACTGGGGTATTAGTGCAACGGCTAGATAAGGACGATACCATTGCAGCAGTTGCCCTAGTTCCCACCCAAGGGGAAGAAACAACCGACGGGGAGCCAGAGGTAGAGTTAACCACTGAAACTGACACTCCCCAACCCTTACCGGAATAATGGGATGCAAAGAAACCGGGTTTCTACTAAAGTTTCGGATACAAACGAAAGGAGAAACAAGAAACCCGGTTTCTGGAGTTAAATTCATTCATACCATTTATGTTCGGTATCAGAATGAGTTATAATGAGGAACAGTGTTGAATCCTCCAAGCTATGTACCAAAAGCCTATTCCCTAGGGCAAAGCGCTATATGTATACCATAGCGTCAGTTACTGATGATGGAGAAAACTATTTCCAAAAAGGCTTGGTTTCTGTGATAAAAAGCCGGATTTCTTGGCTGATTACGGCTAAATTGTTACTGGGGCTTTAAGTTCCACTAAAGTCTTGGGCTTTAAGAATCACCATTTGGGTTCCCACAACAGAGTTACGGGCTAATAAATGACCGTCAAGATCGACGATTTCTAAACGGCTAAAATCGAGTTTTCGCGATCGCCGCAACATATCGTTAGCCAGCCGTTTTTGTTGCTCTAGGGGTAAATCATACCAGCGCCGATCGACTTTTAGCACTAAGAGGCTATTTAAGAAATTAGCTTGCAGGGAATCAATTAAGCCCTCTTCATATTTTTCAGTTAAGCGATTGACTTGCTCTTGAATAGTGACAATTAACCGTTGTTCGGGAGTGAGAACGGGAGGGGGCGGTGGCGCAATTTCGACGGGAATGGGTTCGCTAATGTCTTCCTCTTCTTCCTCCTCTTCTTCTTCTTGCTCAACGGGTTCTTCTATTTCTGTAATTTCTGGGGGTTCCGGTTCTTGAGTGACTTCTTCTATCGGTTCTGGACTCTCTTCTTCTGGGATCTCTTCAGGGATAGGTTCGGGTGAGATCTCCTCTGGAGCTGTTTCCGGTTCTGGTGCTATCTCTGGAACTTCTGCCTCTGGTAATTCAATTGTTTCAGTTGGTTCAGGAATTTCGGGGACTCGCACGACTTCTGGGAGACGACTGGGAAGAAGGGAAACGAAGATTGCCAGAGATAGGGCAAGAATTGTACCCAAAGCTAAAGTGAGGTCAAAATCATTGATGTTCCGATTCCAGGGAGTGGGTAGCCATCCGCGTACCCGGCTTAAAAGCTGATTCCACAGGGGAAAAATAGGGCGTTGGGGACCAGAACGGGGAGGAGTTTCTAGGCGATCCGCGATCGCCTGTAAACGGTTAATCATCGATCGTAAGATCTTCAGCGTCTGCTGTTTCACCCAAGAGGGACTCTCTGCTGGTGGATGATTAGAAGGTTGCCGTGCCATAACTCCCCTGCATTAAGACCAATGCCTTAATTTAGCATTGTGTTAACAATATAGTGCGAAGCGCTAGGCAATAACCTAACCGTCCTAACTCGCTCATTCACTGCTCTATCACTCATTCCCCATTAGCCATTACCAGCACTATCCTTGTTGACAAGGGATGTGAATCATAAATTCGGTTCCTTCCCCTGGAATTGAATGGCAATCCATTTTACCTCCATGATTTTTGACCACAATTTGGTAACTAATCGACAAACCTAAACCCGTGCCTTTCCCTACTGGCTTCGTCGTAAAAAATGGGTCAAATAAGTGTTGTTTGACCCGTTCTGGAATTCCCATGCCATTATCTTGAATGCGAATTTCTACCCAGTTTGCATCCAGCAATTGGGTGGCAATCCGAATTTGTCCCTCACGAGCCTCTTGTAAATGCCCTTGTTTCGAGCAAAGGGATTCATCGATCGCATCTATGGCATTACTGAGGATATTCATCACTACCTGATTCAGTTGTCCGGCATAACACTCTATTTTCGGTAATTCTCCGTACTCTTTAATCACCTCAATTCCGGGATAATCGGGTTTCACCTTCATCCGATTGTGTAGAATCAGTAAGGTGCTATCAATCCCCTCGTGAATATCAACCGACTTCACCGCTGATTCATCTAAGCGGGAAAAAGTGCGCATAGATTTGACAATTTCTCTAATCCGCTCCGTACCGACAGTCATGGAATGGAGCAGTTCCGGCAAATCTTCGAGGAGAAAATCGAGGTCTTTAACTTCTGTGGCTTCGGCGATCGCCGGATGGGGTTGGGGATAATGGTCTTGATACAATTGTAGAATATCTACCAAATCCTGCATGTAGTTTTCGGCATGTAACAAATTCCCATAGATAAAGTTCACCGGATTATTAATTTCATGGGCGACTCCCGCCACCATTTGTCCTAGGGATGACATTTTTTCCGCCTGAATTAAATGGGATTGGGTTCGTTTTAAGTCACATAACGTTTCCTGAAGTTGTTGATTTTTTTCTTTTAACAAAGATTCAGAATGGCGCAAGGCATGTTCAGCCTGTTTGCGAGCCGTCATATCAATGCAGATCATACCCACACCTTTAGATTGACCTTGCTCGGTGGTGAGGGGAAAGTAGTTTTCTAACCAATGACGCACAACACCGGATAACCGTGGTGTTTCATGGGAAACTTCAACATTGAGTAGGGGTTTGCCGCTGGTTAAGACTTCCCTCAGATGGGGTTCGAGGGTTTTAGCTCGATAGGGATTAATTTCGCTAATGGTTTTTGTCAGATGATCGCCGATCGTACTATCATTGGTACTGGAAAGGGTTTCGTTAACTTGTACAAATCTCATTTTTTTGTCCAGAATTGCCATGCCAATGGGAGCCGCTTTGAAGAAGGCATTCCAGAGTTGATCTCGCCAGACGAGTTCCTTTTGCAAGGCTTGGCGATCGCTAATATCTCGTCCTTCCGCAATCAGCATTACCACTTTCCCACAGGAATCCATCACCGGTTTGAGGGAAAAGTCTACCGTGATACTTTGCTGGTTTATGCCCAAAAAATCAACCGTACAGCGCAGGGTTTTACCCTTAGCTGCTTGCTTAATTTTAGCTTTGAGTTGTTCCTGATTGGCATAATCTTGGGGCCACCATGGAGCATTCCATATAGCTTGATCGATAACATCGGAAAGTTGAACTCCTGCAAACTCTAGGATGGTGTGATTCGCTTCTAAAATTTCTCCTTCTGGAGATAATAGCGTCATAAATCCAAACGCAGAGTTGAATATTGCTCGAAAGCGACGTTCGCTTTCCTTGAGCGCTTGTTGCGCCTTGCGGCGATCGCGTAAGACAGCTTGGTGTTCGCTGGTATCCGTCACCACTCCCAGAAATGTCGGAGGAGTAGAGGGGCTAGTGTACAGCAAGGAAACTGCTAAGTTCACCCAAGTCATGGAGCCATCTTGATGCAGATAGCGTTTTTCTTGGATGAAGGTTTGCAACTCGCCCTCTAGAAGTTGATTGATAAAGGGGCGATCGCCCTCAATATCATCGGGATGAATAATTTCCATCAACGAATGACCTTGCAACTCTTGAGGAAGATAGCCAATCAAATGACCAAACTGAGGATTAATTCTGAGAATTTTTCCCTCTAGAGACCATTCAAGCATCCCCGTAGGGGCTTGATTGAAGAGGGTATTTTCTCGATTGGTATCCATGGGAGTCACTTGAGCTTTTAAGGGCGTTTTATAAGAGTTGTCAGATTTCAAAAGGTACATATTAGGTTTGATTTATGATTTTGGGGTTTGTGAATACTTTGAGTATAAGGTAGAGGTCTGAAGATGATCTTAATATTGTTTACAAAACGTTATCAAAATAACGTCAGCTTAATGTATCGGGGTTCAGCCTTCTTTCTTTGTATCTATCGATACAAAGACTTTGAGAAAATATTGGGTCAGCATGGATAGATTAAAGCCTGTTTGATTCCTGTGCTATGCATAGTCGTGGCGTGGCACAGCTAGTTTGAGGAATGAGACAGCTAGGTTTGTCGTTGCGCTTTAGTGTTATGGAAGCTCTAGCAGCTAAAGCGCAACAAAAATCAACAATTATTAATGATTAATGGTTAATTGTTTTCGGTTTTGTACCTCCAAATAAATCAACAGGGCATTCATATCGGCTGGATTAACGCCGCCAATTCTAGAGGCTTGACCCACGGTCAACGGACGCACGCGATCTAATTTTTCCCGTGCTTCCATGGACAAAGTTTCAATTTGGAAATAATCTAAATTTTCCGGTAGCTTATGATTGGCATGACGGTTGATTTGGTCAATTTGATTTTGTTGCCGTTGGATATAGCCAGAATACTTAATCTCAATCTCTGCCCCTTGTTTTTCTTCAGATACTAACTCGGGATTTCCCAAGCCATAGCGTTCTAAATCTACATAATGGAATTGGGGACGACGCAACAGATCGGCCAAGGTAATTGACCCCTTAATCTTTTGTTCAGTATCGGCTACAATCTTCTGACCCACAGGATCGCGTTCTTTTACACGGGTTTCATAGAGGCGTTCTTTTTCCCCAGCAATCTTCTCTTGCTTCTCGGTAAAAAGAGTCCAGCGTCGGTCATCAATCAAGCCAATTTCTCGACCCAAAGACGTTAACCGGCGATCGGCATTATCAGAGCGCAGCACTAGACGATATTCTGAACGAGAGGTTAACATCCGATAGGGTTCGCGCAGCTCTTTCGTACACAGATCGTCAATCAGTGTACCGACATAACTCTGTTCGCGGGCAAAAATAATCGGCTCTTGTCCGCGTACCAAACGTACCGCATTTACTCCAGCGACTAAGCCTTGAGCGGCAGCTTCTTCATAACCGGTTGTACCATTAATTTGTCCCGCACAAAACAACCCTTCTACCTTCTTAGTCATCAGTGTGGGATAACACTGGGTTGCTGGTAGATAGTCATACTCAACTGCATAAGCTGGGCGCAACATGACACAATGTTCTAATCCGGGTAAAGAGCGCAACATGCTCAATTGCAACGTTTCCGGTAAACCCGTAGAAAACCCTTGGATATACAATTCTGGAATCGTGCGTCCTTCCGGTTCAATAAAAATTTGATGGGACTCCTTGTCGGCAAAGCGGACAATTTTATCTTCAATACTGGGACAATAACGGGGTCCTTTGGCATCCACCCATCCGCCATACACGGGGGAAAGGTGCAAGTTATCGCGAATGAGTTGATGGGTTTCGGCGGTGGTGCGGGTAATATGACAGTCCATCTGTTCCCGTGGAATCCACACCTCTGGGTCAAAACTAAACCAACCGGCTTCATCTTCTCCCGGTTGCCGCTCCATTTTGCCGTAGTCCACGGAGCGTTTATCGACACGCGCGGGGGTTCCGGTTTTCAGTCGTCCGGTTTCAAACCCCAAGCGGTTCAGGGTTTCCGTGAGTCCCACGGCGGCAAATTCTCCGGCTCGTCCGGCATCCATGGATTTTTTACCGACCCAGATTTTACCACCGAGGAAGGTTCCGGTGGTGAGAATGACGGCGCGACATCCGAAGGCGACCCCAAAGTAGGTTTCTACACCGATAATTTCATCATTTTTGCCTAATACCAAGTCGGTAACCATGCCTTCGCGCAAAACGAGGTTTTCTTGGTTTTCGACGATGTTTTTCATTACCGCAGCGTATTCGCGCTTATCGGTTTGAGCGCGTAGTGCCCAAACTGCGGGGCCCCGCGAGGCATTGAGGACACGCTTCTGGAGATAAGTGCGATCGCTCATTTTACCAATTTCTCCCCCCAACGCATCCACCTCATGGGTCAATTGGGACTTGGCCGGCCCCCCCACAGCAGGGTTACAAGGTTGCCAGGCAATTTTATCCAAATTCAGCGTCAGCAGCAGGGTGCGACATCCAAGGCGGGCCGAGGCGAGGGCTGCTTCACACCCGGAATGGCCTGCACCGACAACAACGATATCAAATTCATCTTGGAAGTCTACGAGAGTCATGGCGTTGCGGTTGAACGGAAAACATAGATTTATTGTAGCGATTTTCTACTGTTCAGTCTTGAAAGACCCTCTCCCTTAATAAAATCCCGGTCTTCTTCTGTCCAGCCTACTGCTATGACTGCTGGATTAGTTTCACCCAAACAAAATAAGCCACTAGGATCGGTATCCCTACAATTAGAATCGGTATTCCTACAATCAAAAGTGTCACGACTTGTAAGGGTATGCATCCCTGTTTCACAGGAGCGATTTTATTGTAGTCATATTGAGTCCTAATTTCTTTCTTTTCCCCTTCAATAATTACTGTTTGCACCCACGCCGTCAGGCGACCGAACTCATCGTATTCACCGAACTGAGAGTTGTATTTTTGAATAATGGGAGCTGATTTAGATACATCTTCAACAATAAATCCATCTGAGTCGATATAGTAAGCACCTGTTTCACAGCATTCTGCAAATGTTAACATCAGGGCTGTTAAGCTGTCATAGTATACTCCTGGCATGTCTCCTTCTCCAAACTCAACAACTGGCGGTTTTAGGTAGTTGGGTGGAGTTTGTAAGGGAGTACCACAACAGCCTCCATCATCTGCAATAAAGATAAAAAGTGGACTTTTAGCGCACCACTCTTGATTAAGATACCATTCTTTATTATGATATAACTCTTCTTCTTCAGCAATCATAGTATTCCAACTTATGCTGGTTTCTATAGCTTCATCAAAAGGGAGAAAACCTATAAAGGGGAAAAATAACGAATCACAATCCAATGTTGCTCCATTACGCCACTGATAAAGTTCATAAACTTCTTCTGGAAGTTTGAATCCAATTTTTTCTTCTCCCGCCTGAATTTCATCGAAACTGAGTCCGGGCTGAAAAGAATCAGCGAATTCAGGCTTATATATTTCTAGCCACTTCATTATCCTATCGAGTGCATCAGTTAGAGTTGACATCTCATTTCATCTAAATTGGATTGGTTGTGCTTCTATCTAGAAGAATGTCAAAAAACTTGTAAATAAACGTTTGATCTTCCTTGATGTGTGAGTATGGTTAATTTTATCATAGTTGATGGCTTACCCTCCAATTTGGGATATGGTAAGGGTTATACGCGCCCTTTACACCAGATTCCTGTTATTTGAACTCAGTTAAAGGAACCTGATGAAATTTTTGCAGATGCTCGCGATCGCACTCCTAAGATGTCTCTCTCTATAGGAGATAAAGCCTCTGAAAGTGACAGAAGAGAGATAACCAGGCTTCAATTGCAGACACATGAGGTTGTAGTGATTTCAACTGCTTCTAGGCTATAATTAATTAGACAAAACAATCACTCATTCAGCCTAGAAAAGTTATGAGTTCAACGCCTGAATTACTGAACCGAATTACGCAAAATTCCGGTCAATGTGGCGGTCGTCCCTGTATTCGAGGGATGCGAATTCGCGTCACGGATATTTTAGAAATGTTGGCAGAAAATGTTAGCATTCCTGAAATTTTAGAGGACTTTCCCGATCTAGAACTAGCGGATATTCAGGCTTGTTTGATCTTTGCCGCACGACGCACTGATTTTCCGAGACTAACCGCATGAAGCTTTGGATCGATGCTCAATTACCCCCCACATTAGCCAATTGGATAACAGAAACGTTTGCTTTGGAAGCGAGGGCATTGCGAGATTTAGGACTTCGGGATGCTCAAGATATCGAAATTTTTGAAGCAGCACGATCGGAAAATGTTGCGATCATGACGAAAGACAGTGATTTCATTGACTTGGTATGTCGTTTAGGATCGCCTCCTCAAATTTTGTGGCTAACTTGTGGCAATGTCACGAATCGCAACTTGCGATCATTGTTGACGGAGACTTTACCTGATGCGCTAGAGCAATTGCGCCAAGGAGAAATAATTGTGGAAATTACGAATACTCCTTAAATGAGCGATCGACAAAAATTGATGAAATTTTTGCAGATTTTCGCGATCGCACTCCTACTCCCGAAAAACATTGGATCTCAACCTTATTTTGACTGATTCTCCAAAATTTCTCGAATTCTCTCCCGAAACAATCGCACCGCCAAACGCTGGCCAACTTCTTTACTCTGCTCAATAAAACTGGGAATTTCATCCAAAGGCAAAAACGGGAAAGCCAGACTTTGCTCGCACCGTTTATATTCCCCATCAATGAGTTGATAAACTTGTAGGGTTTCCTTCGTATATCTCCATAGTTCCGGCACTCCCAATGCTGAATAAATCATAAATTTCTTGATCGATGAGTGAGTATGATCCGATTCTACTGCTAAATCTGGAGGCGGATCGTTTGGGAATTCGATGTTTTTATTTCTGACCAAGGATTCATTCTGAATATAACAGCAAGTATCGGGTTCAATGGCACGGGTTAAATCTTCCCGTTCTAAGAGCAATGAACCCAGTTCCAGAATTTCAATTTCCAGCTCTTCTGATAAGGCAGCAAGCAATTTGGAAATCATGATTTTAGGCAATTCATGATCTTTTAATGGCATCCTCAGTTCTAATACTCCTCGATCATAAGCAATTCTCCACGCCCGATCCTCCCCAACATCTGCCATCAATGCTTGATAGGTTGACCAGCTTACATTTCGTAAAATGACGCGATTTTCTGGGGAAACTTGCTGTGGTTTAGGAGCTAATGTTGTGGTTTGCATCCGCAGTATCCTTGGAGGTTTGATTTAGTTTAACTCTTTTTAAGTATAAGAGCAATAGATATTTTGCCATCGGTTAATCGAGAATCTCTCGAATTCTTTGCCGAAATAATCGCACCGCCGATCGCTGTCCTATCTCTTTACTCTGCTCAATAAAACCCGGTATTGCATCCACAGGTAAAAAAGGGAAAGCCAGACTTTTATCCGACTTTTGATATTCTCCATCCATCAGTTGATAAACTTCGAGGGTTTCTTTTGTTGTATATCTCCATAGTTCCGGTACTCCCAGCGCTGCATAAATCGATGCTTTATCGATCGAGGAATGGGTGTGATCGGATTCTACTACTAAATCTGGAGGTAGAACTTCATCTAGATTAATGCTTCTACCTCTAACGAGAGCTTCATTCTGAATAGAGAAGCAAGTATCGGGTTCAATAAAACGGCTTAAATCTTCTCGCTTCAAACTTAAAGATCCCAGACTTCTGAGTTCAATCTCTAACTCATCGACTAACGCTTCTACAAAGCTCTCAATCAGTCGTTTGGGTTCTTCATGTTCTTCTAAAGGCATTCTAATTTCTAATACTCCGCGATCGTAGGTAAACCGACAAGCACGATTTTCTCCAACTTCGACCAGCAAAGTCGTAAAAGTTGACCAGCTTAAATTTCGTAAAATGATGCAATTTTCTGGGGAAACTTGCTGTGGTTTAGGAGCCAATATTGTACTTTGCATCCGTAGTCTCCTTGAAAATTTATATTGAGTGTGACTTTTTTAGGTATACAGGGTTACAGGATTACAGGGTTGCCAGGCAATTTTATCCAAATTCAGCGTCAGCAGCAGGGTACGACATCCAAGGCGGGCCGAGGCTAGGGCTGCTTCGCACCCGGAATGGCCTGCAGCGACAACAACGATATCAAATTCATCTTGGAAGTCTACGAGAGTCATGGCGTTGCGGTTGAACAGAAAACATAGACTTTTATTGTAGCAATCTGACAACTTGAAGAAACTTGATTTTCGGATTGGACGCTCGAATACCAAAGATACGAGCCAAATAATAGTAATCGCACTGCTCGGAAAACTCCCATTCTGCTTGACTGACATAAAATGGGATGCGATCAGATTGGGATTCGTCTGTCACCGTTGTTTTGGCATCAATATACAAATATTCTGCACCTTGCCCATCAAGAATCACAAAATCATAGGGCTGGCGCTGTTCAGCCTGTTGGTTAAGCCAAATGACGCGAAGTTCACCAAAATCCTCAACTAACTGACGATATAAAAATTCTTCCCCTTCTCGACCAATATCGGCAATATCTTGTTTATAAAAACTGACATTATTGACCGGTAATGCTTGAATCGTCACAAAACTAGATCTTTCTGAAGACCGCACCGTTTTAGGTGGATTAAACAGATTCATAACTGCTTCATATACTCCCAATTCATGCAAGGCAAAAACTAAGCTGGAATCATCTCCAAGCTCGACCGTATCTTGTAAAAGATTGACCGCCGAGATTTTTTCCTTATTTTCGATCAACTCGGTCACTTCATCTAACGTAACCTCATCTAACGAAATTTCTTTTGCTAAACGACTAAAGCTCTCAAATTCTCGATCTGTCATGTCCTGTCTGGCAGACTGAAAGTCTTTGAATTGCTGTGAATTTTGGGCAAAATACTCTAGGTCTTGCTCAGACACATCTGGATTTTCTGCCAAACGACTTAATGCGGAGAGTTTGTCCTGATGATTGAGAATTTTAAAAATATCGGTACTGACTTCTGTATCACTCAATGTCTTCAAAAATAGACTAGCTCTATTACTATAAAAGTAAGGGAATATCCGATCAAGCAAATTATCTGATTGACAACTAGACCATTGAATTAATGTAGTAATTACCCGGGTAAACTGAGAATCTCCAGTTTTATCTTCTCTCTCCCAAGTTTTTAGCGCTCCATCAATGTCTATGGCAATATCTTTAATGGTTTTGATATCTTCTTCTTTATGGAATAGAGTTTCAGCATTAATAAATCGCTTATCTAATAGAAAATCATTCCAATAGTCAGAAGTGAGGATTTCCAGCACTTCTTTTAGCTCTTCTGGGATATTCTCATCTTTCTTTAGATCTTCCTTCTGCATCAATTTACCGCATTGATTAGGTAGAAGAGAATAGAGTTCAAATATTTGTTTGTCTTGTTGATACAGAAAATAAACAAACCGATCTAGCCATAAAATTACTCTATCTTGCTCCCAAGCAAAATATTTTGCCAAACCGTCAAGGGTTTCTTGATTTTCAATATCGTTAGCGATCGAGGTTAGAATCCATTCATGAACCAGAGTCCAGGAAAAAGAACTCATATTTTCTAAGTATTTCTTATCGGGAATTGCTCCCGGATAAAAATCATGGGCAAACTCCCAAATTTGATTTTTTCTAGAGGTTTGACGTTCTGAGGCAGGGAAATAGCTAATGAGATGATAGATAGGGCGACTCAAGTTCCAATAATCTGAAGCATCTTCTTTATTACTCGCCGCTTTAATAGATGCATTGATTTCATCAGAAATATTTTTGACACCCTTGCGATCAATCTGATTTTTAAACCCTGTGATTCTGCGATCTAAGAGAATTTCTCGACAGGGTAGACTTAGCAGTTTCATCACATTTTTCAGTTCCTCTGGAATGCGATCGTCAAAGTAGCATCTTTCATTATTGATTAACTCACCATTTTGATTAGGGAGAAGGCAGTATTTTCTCAGTAACTTTTCATGATTATCCCTAACAAATTGAAGTACAGAGTTAAGCCATTCCAGAGTTCGATCGATATTCCAATCGAGATGTTCTGCCAGTGCCTCAACCGTTTTCAGTCTATGAATATCTTCTAGGAAATTTTCAAAAGTGTATTTGATCTCCTCTGACAATTTCTGACCCAAAACTGATTTTATGATGTCGTGCCAATCGAGAATATATTCGAGTTTGGGTAAGTATTCGGGATAAAAATCAGAGGCTAGCTGGGCAAAACTTTGGACTTTTTCTCTACTTTTGTAGCTAGGTATTAGAGCCTCTTTGAGGATAATTCTAATTCCTGCAACTGTATCTACGAAGCTGGTATTACTGAGTTGAGTGACCAAATTATCTAAAATTTTAGAGTTATACCAGGATTCATCAATATTGTCGGGAATTTTAGCCGTATTTTTAAATTTTGCTAATAAGTGAATTTGATACCAATTTGAACTAACTAAATGGAGTAACTCAGCATAGAGTAAGTTTGCTTCTTCTAAAAGCTCTTTATTCTGAGGGGTTTTGATCGGATTATCAGGATTGAGTAAGATACCATCTCTGGGTTCTGTGGGATTGAATAAGGGACTATTGATGACAACAGGATAGGGAAATGTTTCGGAACCAATTAGGGGAAATTCACAGAACAGAGTTGGGATTTCATCGGGAATTTCTTGAATCGAATAAACCTGATTATTTTGTGGTTCAACTTCAACCGCAAGGGTAAGGGTTTGCAGGGAATTGGATAAGCACGCAATGGTTGGTCTGTGTTCTTCGGAATTACTCTTTTGTTGTACAATTGTCACAATCGACAGGGTATCGATTTGATGACGCTCAAGAGTTTGATAGTAATAGGTTAGATCTTGAGTCTGATCGGATACGGTGACGGAGGTAATGGTAGGGATAAAAGCAAGTGCATAGGCGATCGCATGATGCAAGTCCTCAATACCTGCTTGAGCGACTTTAAAGCCAGCTTCATCTAATACATAACGAAAGCAAGTATCACAAGTTTGATTGGGTTGATAGTTGTCTATGGGAGGATAGGAGCGATCGCTATCAATATCTTCAAAGATCGAAAACGCAGTATCAACATTTTCGATCATTTCGTCTAAGTCAGTTGGACTTCTATCGAGAAGAATATTAAATGGCTTGTAAATACAGGTTTGAGCTTCCTGATTTTTTAGAACTCCACTAATTTCAACCTTTCGGGAGAGTAAGTGAGTTGTCATGAAGCCTGTGCCAAATTTTCCTGTAGTTTTAGGCGTTTGGTTGTCTTCCCGTCTGCGCTCTTTACTGGAAACTTGTTCAATTAAGTAGGTAATATTTTCAATGGAGAAGGGATTGCCATTGTGTCTAAACTCTACATAGTCTGGAGTTAAGATAATTTCTACTTTAACTTCCTCATTGGCTACATCTTTGGCATTTTGCAGTAATTCCCAAATCCATCGCCGTTTAGAAGATGCTCGATTAAAAAGCTGATCGATCCCATCCAGAAGTTTAGTTGCGATAACTTTCTGATAGGCTTTTTTCCTGGCCTCTTCTGCCTGCTGTCGAATGCCCATGTTTTCCCTGATGTGTGAGTTATTTTTATTGTATCATACTCTAGCTTGACGGCGATCGCCCCCACCATCCCTCACCCATACTTAGGAATGTTAGCAGAAAATGTTAGCGTTACTGAAATTTTAGAGGACTTTCCCGATCTAGAACGAGCTGATATTCAAGCTTGTTTGATCTTTGCTGCACGACGTACTGATTTTCCGAGACTAACCGCAACTTGCGAGAATTGTTGACGGCGACTTTACCTGATGCGTTAGAGCAATTGCGCCAAGGAGAAATAATTGTGGAAATTACAAATATTCCTTAAATGACCGATCGACAAAAATTGATGAAATTTTTGCAGATGTTCGCGATCGCACTCCTACTCCTGAAAAACCTTGCTGGTTATGAGCATGAAATTCCTCTACTCTTGTCTAAGAGCCTAATCACAAGGATGCAATCGACTCACTCCTCTCCTAATGCGTAGCCATTCATTCGCTAATCTGGTTTCTTCTGGTTGAATTTGGCGATCGCCTAATTCTGGATTCCGAACATAAAATATCGCATCAGCAACCCGATCTAAATCCTTGCTTGATAAGTTAACTCCATTACGAGATACACTATCATAATTGGCAAGGCCCGCTGAATTAGCCAGTGCTGAATTGGCTAGTCCACTCTCACAGTTATGATTGTGAGGGATGAGAAGAGCTTGCATCACACTTTGAATGGCATTCCATTCTCTGACATACTCCGTTTCATCCGGCCGAATTTTGCGCTCTGACAGTTGGGGATTGACACTATAGAAAAAACGATCTGTCCACAAATCGATCGCTTCTGGCGAGATCGGGTTTCGAGCATTACTAATATATCCAGTTTCTTGTAGAAATATACGTAAATCCGCAAAAAATGAACTGCGATCGTCATGGAGATAAACGTTCTGTATCCGTTGCCAGCCATCTTCTGCTTCTTCAAGTAAATATTTTGTTGCTAAATAGGCAGCCAAAAGTCCCCGAACATTAGATGGCTCATCTCCATAGGTTTCCTTTCGGGTTTGATAAGATTCCCAGAGTTGAGTGGCAGAGCTATCAATCTCTTCAGGAAAACGAGTTGTTACCTCTCTCAAGCTGTCTTGATGATATTGCCAAATCCGTGGAGGAAAAGCAGAATCAGCATAAGAGGTAAATGCATAAGCAAAACGAGAATCACGGCTGTAAAATTCTATTATCCCATCATCATCTAAATCTTTAAGGCTAGGTATAGCGACTCCATCTCCCCAGTCATGGGTCATGTAAGTATAGTTTTGAGATGCTCGATCGTAGCGGTAGATGAGGGAGTAGAAACAACAGTGAGCGCCACCGGTAAAGAAAGTCAGGACTATTTCGGGTTCTGAATCTCCATCCAAATCTTGAACCCAAGAGGAGGGATCGTTTTCTCTAAAGTAGGGGCGATCGAATTCTTCACTTCGGGTAGGGATCGGCTGATTTAAGATGATTTCCCCGTCTCGAATAAGTTTTAAGCGTAAATTTAAAACTCGAAAATTATCTTCCTTTTGGTCATAGGAAACTTCGGCTTGCACATGACGAAATTCCGCCCTCTCAATCACGGCATGTACTTTCTCTGGAGTTAACACGAATAAAGAGCTAAGTACAGCAGAAAGTCCACAGGTTAATAAGGAGGATATTTTCATCTTAAGGTTTAAATTATCATTACAAGCTTATTCTAGCTTATAGTAGAGTGTGTTAATTATATCATCGAGCAGATAGAGCGGCAAGCAGCGATCGCCATGACAAGTCTTAAAACGGACTAAATCTAAACGTTATGTAGACTGGCTCTCCAAAATCACTCTAATTTTTTCCCGAAACAACCGCACCGCAGATCGTTGTCCAACCGCTTTACTCTGCTCGATAAAAGGGGCTTAAGCCCCTTGTCTAAGCCTAGTGAAAGCCAAGCTACGGAAAAATGTCGAAGGTATTGATTTAGTACTAATTATATTATAAAGCTATCTAAAATCTCTTGGTTTGTAAATTACGTTAGGTTTCACTTGCGGACAATCCAATCTACGGGAAAATAGTGAAGATATGATTAAGGGAAGAAGTTTTGTTCTGTTTTGCTGATTAGCGTCCTGTGATGGGGTATCCTAAGTGACGATCGCCAGAACCGATCGCGGCAACCCTAATTACTGAATCAGAGGAAATTCATGACTGAGTCATCTCACGCCACTAAATTGAATCCTAGCTCTAGTTTTAGCGTCAAAATTCGGGTTAAACTCCGAAATCGTGCCGGAGCCTTAGCCAAGGTAACTGGAGCGATCGCATCTATTGGAGGGAGTTTAGGGGAAATTAGTCTTTTGGAACGCACTCTTGATTTTACGCTGCGAGAAATTACGGTTGATGCTGGCTCTACGGAACAAGCAGAGGAGATTGTCCAAGGGATTAAATCGATACCGAATGTTGAAGTGCTAGATGTGTCGGATAAAACGTTCGATCTGCATAAGGGTGGGAAGATTACTATTGATAGTAAAATCGCCATTAAAGGTCAGTCTGACTTGGCTATGGCTTATACTCCTGGAGTGGGTCGTATTTGTAAGGCGATCGCCGAAAATCCAGAAAAAGCCTTTGATTTAACCATTAAAAATAATACGGTTGCCATTGTCACTGATGGCAGTGCTGTCCTAGGATTGGGGAATCTGGGCCCCTTGGGTGCGCTGCCGGTGATGGAAGGAAAAGCCATGCTGTTTAAGGATTTTGGTGGACTTGATGCCTTTCCGGTTTGTCTGGATACCCAAGATACCGAAGAGATTATTGAAACGGTAAAACGGATGGCTCCTGTATTTGGTGGAGTGAATTTGGAAGATATTAGCGCTCCCCGATGCTTTGAGATTGAGCGTCGTTTGAAAGAAGAGTTAGATATTCCCATTTTTCACGATGACCAACATGGAACGGCGATCGTCACTCAAGCAGCGCTCTATAATGCCCTGAAATGGGTGAAAAAGAGTCTGGAAGACGTGCGAATTGCGATCAATGGGGCCGGAGCCGCTGGGGTGGCGATCGCCCATCTATTGCAAGAAGCAGGAGCCAAAACCATTATCATGTGTGACTCGAAGGGCATTGTGTCTACCAAACGGTCAGATTTGAATGCAGCTAAACAGGAGTTTGCAGTGGCGGAGTCAGGATCTTTAGCCGATGCCATGAAAAATACCGATGTCTTTATTGGGGTGAGTGTACCGGGGGTGCTGACCCCAGGAATGGTGAGTACGATGGCTAAAGATGCGATCGTGTTTGCCATGGCTAACCCCATTCCGGAAATTCAACCAGAGTTAGTGAGCGATCGCGTAGCAGTCATGGCTACCGGACGCAGTGACTATCCAAATCAAATCAATAATGTCTTAGCCTTCCCTGGGGTATTCCGAGGTGCTTTAGATTGCCGCGCCCGCAGTATTACCCGCAAAATGTGCATTGAAGCAGCAGGGGCGATCGCCTCTTTAGTCAGTCCCACTGAGCTGAGTCCCCATAATATCATTCCTTCTGTATTCGATGCTCGCGTTGCGACTGCCGTATCTGCTGCGGTGCAACAAGCAGCCCGAGCCGAAGGTATTGCCCAGTGTTAAAAGAGTAGGGAATGGGAAGATGGGGAGATGGAGAGACAGGGGGAGATTGCCTATTGCTAAAGTGTCTTTTCCCCATTACCCATTATCTATTACTATGAAAACTGTTTCCCATTGGATCGGTGCGACTGTTAGCACTCTTATTCTTAGCTCTCCCTTCGTTGCTTGGGCAGGGCCAACGCTATACTACGAAAAATTATGGTTAGATCTGTCGGTTTCGGCGTGTTTGCAGAGAGCGACACAGGCGATCGCCTCTACGGATGTTCCCGTCTTAAATATCAATGACACTCGCGTGTTAGCCATCAGTCCTACCGTCTCTGTGGCGATCGACTGCGAGGCGATCGACAATAAAACCCGCAGTATCATTATGGTTAGTAGCGATGGCGATCGACCCACAATTGCCATTAACTTAACCCAAACCTTAAAAGAAGCCATGAGCGACATCAATCATAAAGATCCAGATTCAAACTAAATCCAGGCAATATGGATTCACCGGACAATTCGGTAGGTATAGTCATTCCAATTAAGTTCCGTACAGTTTGACCAACTCATCCAGAGTTGTACCGGA
>DDLS01000163.1 GCA_002340255.1 Cyanobacteria bacterium UBA2566 | reverse complement strand
AAAAGAAGCAGTTTGAAGTGTTGCCACGGCGTTGGGTTGTAGAACGAACATTTGCTTGGCTGGTGCAAAATCGACGTTTAATTGTAGACCAGGAGCAATTACCAGAAATAAGTGAGGCGATGATCTATACAGCTATGTGCTGCTTGATGCTCAGAAGATTAGCGCGTCTGGCCCAATCTTCTTAATTTTTGTTTTATAAACGGTCTCTAAGTTTTGAATCATTAATAATGGGTCTGGGTTGGGTGCAAATTGCCTCAACTTGTTACCAATGCCTATTACCCGTAAGCTATAGTAGCCAAAAGTCTAACAAGGAGAGAGGATGGTTGTTATTGCTTATCTAGGGCCACGAGGGACGTATTCTGAGGCGGCAGCGATCGCCTGTAGTCAGCAGCTTAAAGCTCAGGGTTATGACAGTGAATTACGTCCCTATCCCAGTATTGCCCAAACTTTACAGGCGGTAGCCCAACAGCAAGCCCATTTGGCGATCGCACCGATTGAAAATTCTATTGAAGGCAGTGTTCCGATGACCCTCGATAGTTTATGGCAATTACAAGGTTTAGACATCCAACAGGCCTATGTCTTACCCATCACCCATGGACTACTCTCTCAGATGGGTGAATTATCAGCGATTAAAACCGTCTATTCCCATCCTCAAGCCTTAGCACAATGTCAAGAATGGTTAGAGCAACATTTACCAGGAGTCAAATTAATTCCCACCAACTCCACCACAGAGTCTATTCAGTATCTTCAGTCCGATCGACCGATCGCAGCAATTTCCTCCCAAAGAGCAGCTAAACTCTATCAAATCCCAATACTAGCCTATCCCATTAACGATCGCCCGGATAACTGTACTCGGTTTTGGGTCATGAGTTCTACAGATACTAATGTGAGATTGAATGCTTCCTCGGAACCCAAAACCCATACCTCAATCGCCTTTAGCTTACCCAATATTCCAGGAGTGCTGGTTAAACCCCTGGAAGTCTTTGCCCATCAAGGGATTAACTTAAGCCGAATAGAATCTCGTCCTACCAAGCGATCGCTGGGCGAATATTTGTTCTTTATTGATATTGAAGTTGATGCTAGAGAACCGAGTATCCAACAGACACTTCAACAATTAGAAGAGTACACAGAAGTATTAAAAATTTTCGGAAGCTATACCGTTACCGATATTTATCCTTCTTGATCCCAAATTTGCCTTACCCAACTGGGGTCGCGGTAATTGATGCGAGCCATGGGTTCGAGGGAGGTGAGGATGGTTTGACCATAGCTGCGGTGGAGAACACGGGTATCTAGCAAAGCCACAACTCCCGGACGCACGGGGGCGATCGCCCGTTTCAGGTTTTGGATCGCCGTCGGTAGTAGGTATTCCCGAAACCAGTCTAAGCGCCGTTGTTTATAATACGCCACTCGTCCAGCCACTAGAGGATGCTCTAAAGAGGGGATGGGTAAGGCGACAATAATGAGTAAACCAGGTGTGGGTAAGAGGCTTTGATGCGATCGCCAAAATTCCCATCCACACACTAAAATTCCATGGGGTTCCAATGCCGTTTTTTCGACTTGTACTTTGGAGCCAAATTCACCAGCTAATGTGGCCGCAATTTGGGCTTTTAGGGGGACATCGGTGACTAAAATAACGGTTAAGTTGCCTTGATTTCCTCGGACACTGAGTAATCCTTGAATTTCTGGCAATACCTGAGTTTGAAATTGGGGCGTATTGGGGAGGGGAAGGCGATCGGGTAAATAAAGATGGATTAAGTCTTGGTCGCTCGAAGCATTAAATTGAATGCAAGTAATATCTTCGAGTCCCATTTGGGCACAATAGCGACTTGCATCTTGCTGTTGATCGAGGGTTTCACCAATTAAAACGACTGGTTGATCGGCCCAGATAGGACTGAGGATTGGGGCGATATCCACAGGGCCAGACCAGAGGGTAAATTGACCGGTGGAACGATGAATATCGGCCCACATCAGATGATCTGAGGTCAATGGGGGGAGCGTGAACTGTTGCCAAGGAGAGGGTAGGATAAGCTGATATTCGTCAAAGTAATGGAAGAGATTGGCGATCGCCCCTCGATCCTCCTCCGTTAATAAACAGCATTCGTAGGGGTTGGGAGGATGCTGGAAAATAGACTTGGTGAGCTTAACTTGGATATCGCGAATCAGATCGCGGTGTTGGGGACAGGCTAACATTAGCTCCGTCCAGTCTTTGGGGGTTAAACATTGATTGATCTGTTGCCTAGTCCAGTTTTCTAGATCGTCTACACCATCCATGAGGGTGGGAATATTGAGAGGGAAGCGCTGTCCTCGGTTATCTCGATGGAGGCGATCGCCTAAAAATTTTTCTGGGGTTGTGAGGAGAATACCAGAAAAATCAGCATTGGGCCAGCGATCTCCAACTACCACCGACTTCACCGAACTGAGCGCTAACATCTCCTGTAATTGGGGAATTTCCACCATCTGCAACTGCTGCAAAATTTCCTCCGCTCCCACCCAAATAGCTGGTCCCGGCCACATCAGCAACGGAACTAAATAACTCACCCGATAGGGTTGTCCTTGATAAAGAGGGCGACCCGTTTGAATTAAAGCACTGCGTCCCAAACGCATGGCCCGCGCAACCAACCGGGCCATCGTTAACTGATGGGGCCAGGACGGTGACGCAGACAAGCGTAGAAACGCTCGCAGTTGCTGATGGACTTCCACCTCAATCACAGGTTTACCTTCGTGTCTCACTCTCGTCAGGCAAGGCTGATGAACCTTTACCTCTTCTTATTGTGACACTTGCTGTCAAACCTGCACGTCATTAAGGTTTGATCCCTACTCTTGTGCTTGCCAATAGCTTAAATTTTGTTGATATTCCTGGATTTTCTGTTGTGCTGTAGTGTATGCGGGATGCTCTTCAGGAACCGCTTGCATTAGGGCGATCGCCTGTTGCCATGCCTGTACTACTTGGGAAGGGTCAGATTTCACTTGAGCTAACTGAGCTGCTTTTTCAGCTTGCTGAACAGCTAAATACCAGCGATCGGGTTCAGGATTTGCCGAAACCATAGGAGAGGAAGTTGGTTGACTCACAAAAGAAGGAGGAGTTGGTTCAGGCCGCTCAGACTTCTCAGGTATGGGCACATTCAACGTAGCAACTGGAGTCGGACTCCCTATTTCTGAAGGTAAAGGTTCAATCCCATCACAAATTGTTCTATCCTCATCAGACACATTGCGATTATGGATCAAATAATCCCGTATCCAATCACATCCTTTTAGTGCGCTTCAAGGTATCGTGAAATAAGCGTAAAAAATTCCGCACATGACCGCCACTCATCTCACAGACCTCTCGTAAGTGGTATAAAGAAAATACTCGATCTTCCCAAAAGCTTGATAGCTCTCTAGTTTGCTCAGACTACTACTGGTAAAAATAATTTCAATAGTATTGTCCAGATCTATAGTAGAGAAAGAGTCGGTTAGAACATGGTTCAACACTGAAACCTAGCTACCATAACCTATTCCCTAGCGCGCAGTCCTATAAAAAAAACAAAAAAACGCCCCCCTTGCGGA
>DDLS01000162.1 GCA_002340255.1 Cyanobacteria bacterium UBA2566 | reverse complement strand
ACGTTCCCATTGGTCATCCCGTCTAGTCATTTAGAACATTCCTCTTGCCAGTGACTCTTGATGACCATACTATACTTTTAATGTCAATCTCTTTAATTGATGACACGCCCTAAAACTGTTGATGGAAAAGGGGTTAAAAATAGATGGGGGCGATCGCCTGGGCAAAACCATCATTTTCGCCCGCAACCACCAGCACGCGGAATTTATCGCCGAACGCTTCAACGCCAACTATCCGCACTACAAAGGGGAATTTTGTCAAGTCATCGACAGCAAAAACCCCTACGCTCAAAACCTCCTGGACGACTTTAGCGAATCTGACAAACAGCCAACCATCGCCGTATCCGTGGATATGCTCGACACCGGGGTAGATGTGCCCGAAGTCGTCAACCTCGTCTTTTTCAAACCCGTCTATTCCCGCATCAAATTCAACCAAATGATCGGGCGCGGCACTCGTTTGTGCAAAAATTTGTTCGGCCCCAGTCTTGACAAACAGGAGTTTTTAGTATTTGACCTGTGCAGCAACTTCGACTATTTCGACCAAGAGATCGCCGAAAGCAATGCCAAAATTCCCGAAAGTCTCAGCGCTCGCTTGTTCAAAAGGCGGTTAGAACTGAGTCAGTCCGTTACTAGCGCCCTCCAAGAAAGTTTATTGAACCAACTCCACCAACAAGTCGCCTCAATGCCCAAGGATAACTTTCTAGTCCGCCCCCACTTGGAAAAAGTGGAAGAATTTAGCCAGCGATCGCGGTGGAACCACTTAACAGAAGATGACCGAGAGGCGATCGCTCAATCTTTAGCCGGTTTGCCTGACAGTCTGCCCGACGAAAGCCACTTAACCAAAAGATTTGACCTGCTTTGTGTCAAGTTACAACTAGCTATTTTGAACCCAACCCGCGACTTTGAACTGTTGAGGGATAAGGTGAGAGATTTAAGTAGCAACTTAGAGCAAAAAGCCAACATCCCCATGGTGGCGCAAAAACTAGAATTAATTACCGAGATGCAGCAAGAGGAATGGTGGCGCGACCCGACTCCAGAGAGTATCGAACGTCTCCGCTGCGACCTCCGGGAGTTGGTTGAATTTGTTGATCGCTCCACCCAAGAGATAGTTTATACCGACTTTACTGACGAACTGGGAGAATTGCGCGAGGCAGAAGTTCCCACTGCCACCCCAGCATTCAGTCGCGAACAGTATCGCAAAAAAGTAGAAACCTACATCCGCAGCAACGAAAATCATGTAACAATTGCCAAATTAAAGCGCAACTTACCCCTAACCAATGAAGATTTAACAGAATTGGAAAAGATGTTATTCTCAAGCGACGCTATAGAAAACCGCGATAAGTTTGAGGAAGTTTATGGAGAAAATATGAGTTTAAAGCGATTCGTCAGGCAAATCGTCGGCTTAGATAGAAAGGCAGCAAAGGAAGCATTTAGCAAGTATTTAGACACCAATAATTTTAGTGGTAACCAGATTCGATTTATTGAGAACATCATCGATTATTTAACCCAAAACGGCGTAATGTCACCAGGTTTATTATATTATATGAAGTCCCATTTACCAACTAGCACAGTCAGGGGCTAGATGGCGTTTTTGGAGACAGTGATGTGGATACCATTATTGAAATCCTAAACGAGTTGAATACTAGGGCAGGATAAACCGTTGTCATTGCGATCGCATGGAAGCTTCGCTAACACGAAAAACGGTTTTCCTATTACCCATTACCTATTACCTATTATTGGGTGTGGACCTCGTGGGCAAAGTTTTCCCAGCGCACAAACTCGAAGGGGCCAGCAATCGAACCCCACACCCTTTCACCCGTTTCCAGGTCGCGTCCGCGATCTAAACTAATCAGTCCAGAAGGACTAACTTCAAATTCACTGTCAAGATAAGTAGTTTTGCCGTTACGAACAACTACGCAACCTTTTCCCGGTTCTACTTTGGCTTTGAAACTCTTGCCTGTCCATTCGACTTGGAAGGTGCATCCCGGCAATTTTTCGATCCGGTCTGCGGTGAGGTTCTGGAGGCGTTCCGGATGCCGAGATGCACCGTAGAATTCTTCTTCATGCAAAACTTTATGATTTTCGACCTCAATTTGATTATCCTTGAGGACAAAGTTGAGGACGCGGGTACGATAAGGTTGAGTAACATCTAGATGATAGGCTTGCTCTAGATATAAACTAATATTGCCCATGAGATCGAAGGGAAGCGGACGCATACAAACCCGAATATGAGCAAAAAAGGGCGGATTTTCAAAGGCTTGCTCTTGATTACTGAAGTCTGCGGCCATCCAGCGGGCGAAGGTGGCAATATCTGTAGAATGGGTCATAGGAATTAATCATTAATAATTGCAAAACTGAGACTGAGGCTTGATGCCCAGAGTCGAGTTTATCTGACAATTGTTTATCTGCAATTTCTCTGAGTCAAGAAACGAAGAGAGAGTGCATAATAAAACCAGAGTTAGGATAGACTGAGAGCTGAATGCCATGAAGTATCAACAGTTTCAAGCTTTTAATCACCTGAAAGCAAAACAAGTTTCAGAAAGTCTGTAACTGGGTAAACAGGGAACGATCGCCGCAGGCAAGCGAATTTTAAAACAAAATGTTCTCTGTCGGCAAATTATTTTTCTTCTCGAAGGAGAAGTCCAGGTTTCCCTAGAGACTTCCAAAGGGGAACACCTCCTCTCGACCCTCAAAGCTCCTACGGTGTTGGGGGAAATCAGCTTTTTTAGTGGTGAACCGAGTTCTGCCCATGTTACTACCCTTAGCCAGGTGAAGGTCATTGTGATTGACTTTGATGTTTTACATCAACAAGTCGTCGAGGGAGATCGCGTGACGGGTTTGATTCTATTAAATATGTCCGAAGCCATGGCCAAACGAGCTTCAGCCATGACGCGCCAGTTGTCAGAAATTTATGCTAAACAGCAGGAAATGGAAACCCAGGTCTCAGAGGTGCAACAAGCACGCACGGCAATGTTTGGAGAATGGAGCTTTATATAGATAGCACGAAGCGCTGGTAAGGGTTAATCTCTATTCCTCCACTCTCCGCATTTTCCTAAAAGCAACCCATGCATTAAACTATAGTAAACAGATATTTTAACCTTCATTTGGATTAACCAAGCGAACGTGACTGCCACTTTATCAACCCCGATCGGTCAAACTCATCCAAACTCGTCCGCACGCAGTATTTGGAAAGGATTAATTGAAACTTACCGCGCCTACCTTCCTGTAACTGAAAACACGCCTGTGGTGACCTTATTAGAAGGTAACACACCTCTGATTCCTGTGCCGGCGATCGCTGCTCAAATCGGAAAACAGGTTCAAGTCTGGGTAAAATATGATGGCTTAAACCCCACCGGAAGTTTCAAAGACCGGGGGATGACGATGGCAGTCTCGAAAGCGAAAGAAGAAGGCTCGAAAGCCGTGATTTGTGCTAGTACCGGCAACACCTCGGCCGCTGCTGCTGCCTATGCTAAACGGGGAGGATTAAAGGCATTTGTAATTATTCCTGAAGGCTATGTCGCCCTGGGTAAACTTGCCCAAGCCCTGCTCTATGGGGCAGAAGTTCTGGCCATTAAAGACAACTTCGACCAAGCATTGGCGATCGTACGTGAAGTCTCGGAAAAGTATCCAGTTACCTTGGTCAACTCCGTTAACCCCTATCGCCTCCAAGGACAAAAAACAGCAGCCTTTGAAGTCGTAGATGCATTAGGGGATGCTCCGGACTGGCTTTGTATTCCTGTGGGCAATGCAGGCAATATTACTGCCTATTGGATGGGTTTTTGTGAATATCATCAAGAAAAGAAATGTAGTCAACTGCCGAAAATGATGGGCTTTCAAGCGGCTGGCGCGGCCCCAATTCTGGCCGGACACCCCATCGAACATCCAGAAACCCTCGCCACTGCGATTCGTATTGGGAACCCTGCCAGTTGGGATCGGGCAGTGGCAGCCCAAGAAGCCAGTGGTGGCCAATTCCAAGCCGTTACCGATGAAGACATTCTCAATGCCTATCGCCTGTTAGCCTCCGAAGAAGGGATTTTCTGCGAACCGGCTTCTGCCGCTTCGGTGGCTGGGTTATTGAAGGTGAAAGACCAAGTCCCAGAAGGAGCCAAAATTGTTTGTGTTCTCACTGGCAATGGTTTGAAAGACCCCGACACAGCGATTAACCATAGCCAAAATCCATGTCATCAAGGCATCGAACCCGATCTAAAGTCTGTCGCTGCTGCCATGGGATTTTAAGGGAATAGGGAATAGGGAATAGGGAATAGGAAGTCCTCCCTTCTTCCCTATCCTCCTACTCACCAACGCAGAGCGTTAGAGCCAATTCCCGACCATGACAAAAGAGGCCCAGAAGAAAGGTTCACGAAAGCTTTTACTCTCTAGGAGTTTAAGCTGCGCCTGGCGAAGGGCTTCAGCTTTGCCAATACCCGGTTGACGCAAGTCTTCATAGAATTGGGCCATCAGTTGAGCAGCAACTCGATCGCGAACCGGCCAAAGACTGGCAATGGTGGAGCGGGCCCCAGATTTGACAGCAAATCCGGCTAAACCTAAAGCTGCGCGATCGTCTCCGGCGGCAGTATCGCAAGCACTCAAGACTAATAACTCTAGGTTATCTTTACTCCGGCGGCGGTCTTTGAGTACTTCGGATAATTCTCGCACATTTAATTGTCCATCCCATACCAGTAAAAAGGTATTTTCTTGAGTCGAGCCGAATTGTCCATGGGTAGCTAAGTGAACTACATTGGGATGGTCTCGTTTTAGTTTCTGTACCAATTTGTCTCGCGTAAAGGTTTGGTTGAGTAATTGAGTCGCCTGGATAGTATTGGAAATCTCTTGGACTTCATGTTTTACTTCTGGGAGAGCAGCAAATCCATCGATTGCCTCACTAATGCCACCCACAAGAGCCTCAATCTCTTGTTCTTCTAGTTGCTTGGCTGGTAGCAGTTGCAAACCTGGAGACAAAGCGATCGCATATTTTTCGATCAGATACTGTTGTCCGTCATGGAGGGCGGCTACAGGCACGCGCTGGAGGAGATCGTCAAGCACAAACACTAGGGTGTTGTGACCTTGTAATGCATTATCTTCTTCTGCGGGCCGAATCAACCAATCATAGATCTGTTGGGAGGGTTCTAATCGTTTAGTATTATCTGAGACAGGATGTAGGGTAGCAAAAAAGGTTTGGAACGTTTGGGTCGCCTCCTTTTGAGAAATGGAATGAGTGTAGTAACGGATGGGTTCGGATGCAGCAGAGACGAGGACGACGAGGCGATCGCGAAGCATAATCACATACAGGAGAGCCGCATCGGGGTCAATGGCATCAATTTGTTGGGGTTTGGCTTCTAAACAAGCATCTTCAAAAAAGTCATCGAGTTCTGCCAATTGTAGGCTCTCAATTAGGTTGCGGACTTCCGCTAATTCGGTTTGACCGGGATGATTATCTAACAGGAGTCCGACTAATTCTCGGTAAACCGGTTCCACACTTTCGCGAAAGGAAAACTGAATCTCCCGATCAACCCCGACTAAGTCACCTCGCAATGCTTGCAGAGCATCAATGGCTTCTCGGTAAGCGGAGATCGCCTCTGTCTGATTTCCTTCTTGTTGCAGTACCCGGCCCAAATTCCAAGCTGCTTGAGAAATAATGACATTGGCTTGCATTGCCTGACCGAGTGACAGAGATTGTTTGAGTAAATTTTCCCCTGCTGAGGTTTGTCCTTGTCGAGCATATAGTGCGCCCAATTGTTCTAGAGCATAGGCTTCTGCTGTAGCATCCTTCAAACTACGGGCATCTTGCACCGCAGCACCTAGAAGCTTGGCGACTTTGGACGGTGGTAGGATGGTTTCTGGCCGTTCAAGGGTATTTAAAGTATGGGTAAAGTTAACCGTTGCGTAGATGCTAGAGCGGCTGGCAGGCAATGTATCAATTTGCTTTTGGAGAGAAGTTGCAATTGTTTGGGTCTTTTTCTGCTCTCCAAGTTCTGTATACATTTGTAGGAGGTTAAGTTGTGCGTCTAACCGAGTCTTTCCATTCTTGGCCGTGCGGTCCGCTTGTTGATAATAATACAGAGCATCAGGGGTGTTGTTCTGGTCAGCGGCAATATTCCCTAAACTTAATAAAATTGGACTCAGTTCGCTGTCTGCGTTGATCTGTTCTGCGAGAATCAAAGCCTGATCTAGAACTTGGCGTGCATCGTTCCGATATCCATTCAGATGTAAGGCATTTCCCAAACTATGGAGTGTTTGAATTTTGAGCAGTGAATCATCAAGCTGATTGGTTTGTTGCGCGATCGCCTCAAGAGTATCATAGGCTCGGCCATAATACCCCAAACCATGCCAGACTCGCGCTTGGTTCAGTTGGCTCCCCACCATGCCTTGACGGTCTCCAGCTTCTTGGTAGTAGCTTTCTGCCATCTCCCAAGTGTCTAAAGCCTTTTGAGTTTGTCCCAAATAGAGAAAAAGATTGGCTTGCGTATTGAGGACTTGGCCCCAAAGAAAGGCTTGTGGCTCAGGGTCAGACTCTAAGATCTCGATACTCTCTTCAATGGCTTCCTGGGCTGGTTCTGGACGATCTAGTTTTTGATAAGCGGAGGCGAGATAACTTAAACTCAAGGCTTGATAGGCATCATCTCCTGCTCTCTCATAGCCCTGTGCTGCTTGCTTCCAAAGTGTAGCCGCATCTGCAAAGCGACCTAACTGATAGAGTTGACGACCTTGCTCCAGAGGAGTGGAGGTTTGGGCAGAGGGGACAGAAGTGCGATTGGGAACGATCGCGATCGCGCTTTGAATAGACAAAGCGAGACCGATAGTCACCAATGCAATTAAAAGATAATTCCAGTAACGTCGTAATTTTCCGATCATAGTGTTCTGTTTAAGACGTAGTGTTGTTGAACACTTAGAAAATAGCTCATTTCCTCTGCCGATGGGAGGGGTCAGACCCCCCTTCCTTAAATCATCAATGCACTCCTCCACCCCTTTCTCTGTCTGGGACAGGTTTAGAACCCAACGATTTAATTATTAAATTCTTCTATAGCGCTGCGCTTCGCGTTCGGAAGTGGAGAGTACGCATTTCGCAGTAATAGGCAATCTTTCCATCTCCGCGTCCCCCTATCCTCTTTTCTGACTATCGATACTTATGTTTATGTTGTATATACATAGATATATCTTATCAACGAGAGGTTGACTTTAGTAGGGGATCATCTATTATGTAGATATAACGAATAAGCTAGTATCACACCATAAATAGATTCACCTAGCACTTAAGGCAGATTGAGGGCATTAATACATGAGAAAAAGACCAGGACTAATCCGTGGGAACACTAGAGTCCTGCGGGAAAAAGAACAAGTGACCTTAAGCAGTAAACAGCAAAAACAACAGGGAAACCGTATGGTTCAGGAGACTTCGCAACTGTTTGGAGAACAACCATCTAAGGAAAAGGAGCGATCTCCTCTTCCGAGGCATGAAAATGAAATCGTAACGGTGGGCGATGAGAACCTCACCATCACAGACATAGCTGAAGTTGCTCGCCAGGGGACTTTAGTTCAATTGTCGGATGCAGAAGAACTATTAGAACAAGTTAAGGCTGCTCACAACTATATAGAAGATGCGGTGGCTCAGAACAAAGCCATTTATGGAGTAACCACCGGTTTTGGTGGCATGGCGGATACCGTTATCTCCTCCCAAGAAGCAGCCGAACTGCAAAACAACTTGATTTGGTTCCTCAAGTCAGGAGCGGGAAAACCATTGCCCCTAGCCGATGTCCGAGCAGCAATGCTGTTACGGATGAACTCGCACCTTAAAGGAGCATCCGGGATTCGACTAAAACTGATTAAACGGATGGCTACCTTTCTCAATCAAGGGGTTACCCCCCACGTCTACGAGTACGGATCGATCGGAGCGAGTGGAGATCTAGTGCCCTTAGCTAGGATTACAGGCGCATTGATTGGTGTGGATGACTCATTTACGGTTGATTTTCAAGGGCAATCGATGCCTGCCCCTCAAGCCTTGCAAAACCTGGGGTTGAAGCCGTTAATCTTGCATCCAAAAGAAGGGTTAGCGATGACCAATGGGACATCGGTGATGACAGGTATTGCTGCTCTGTGCGTTCACGATGCCCAACAACTGTTAGCCTTAGCCATGGGGACTCATGCCCTCTTTGTGCAAGGATTAGCTGGAACCAATCAATCCTTTCATCCCTTTATCCATGACTTGAAACCTCATTCAGGTCAAAAGTGGGCTGCTGCTACGATGCTCGACCTTTTAGAAGGCTCCGTATTATCGCGAGACGAACGGCAAGAACGGCAGCACTTTGAACGAGAGAACTTAATGCAAGACCGCTATTCTCTGCGCTGTCTCCCTCAGTATCTTGGACCCATTGTGGATGGACTAAGGGAAATTGCGGGACAAATTGAAGTGGAAATGAACTCGGTTACTGACAATCCCTTGATTGATGTTGATAATCAAACTACGTACCACTGCGGAAACTTTCTCGGTCAGTACGTCGGTGTAGGGATGGATCGACTGCGCTATTATCTGGGACTTTTGGCTAAACACCTGGATACGCAGATTGCTCTTCTGGTCGCCCCAGAATTTAATAATGGTCTTCCCCCTTCGTTGGTTGGTCATACTGGCCGAAAGGTAAATATGGGCTTAAAAGGATTGCAAATTACCGGCAATTCCCTAATGCCCCTTTTAACTTTTTTTGGTAATTCTATTGCAGACCGATTTCCCACCCATGCTGAACAGTTTAATCAGAATATTAACTCTCAAGGGTTTGCTTCTGCAAACTTAACTCGGCAAGCGATTTCCATTTCCTATCAATATATGGCTGTGGCTTTAATGTTTGCTGTGCAAGGCGTGGATCAACGAACATACAAAATTTCTGGCCATTACGATGCCAGGGAATGTCTTTCTCCTGCTACTGAAAAGCTCTATAGTGCTGTCCGAGCAGTGGTAGACAAGCCTCCTTCAACCAGAAGACCATACATTTGGAATGACCGTGAGCAATCCCTGGATTATCATATCGCCTGTATAGCAACAGATCTAGAACAAGGGGGTCTCATTTTGCAGTCCCTTCAAAATATGGGTTTGTCTTAAGGCTGATTAGGAAGTAGCTAGCTTTTCTAGATTCCACTCTAATGGCTTAGGTACAATTGTTTGGGTTACTACTGGTACCATATTTTTCTTTGCTAGAAAATAGTACAATAAGAATGGGTGGCTAAACTATAGTTCCCCTAATATTCTAACAAAGATGGACTGGTTCGCTGTGACATGGATCACTAAAGTGCTCCTAAACTCTGAATATCTACCTAAGCATTTTAACAACAAAGATGGGCTAGCCGTCTGTGACACAGATCACTAAACCATTCCCTTTTGCCAAACTTGTAAGTTTCAATATGATTCAATTTCTCTATTCATTGAATAATTCCTTGCACTCCGAGGAATTGGAAGTTCCTGCGCCTTGGGGAGTCGGCCCTTGTGGAAGTGGGAGTGGAGAATTACCAATCGGGAACAACAAACAAAAAGGGAACTCCCGACTCCCTAGCGCACAGCATTCTCTCCATTCCCGAAATTTTTATCCTAAAAGACAACAGTCATGAACATTACAGAACATTTGGAACGCGATCGCAAAATTTTTCCCCAGCGAGTCGCCCTACGGTTTGAAGGACAGGAATTTACCTATCAACATTTGGATGAGTTGGTCAATCGCATGGCCAATGGACTGAAGCACTTGGGTGTGGAAAAAGGCGATCGCGTGGCGTTATTTTTGCCCAATATCCCAGAATTTGTAATTGCCTATCTGGGCAGTCTCAAGATTGGAGCAGTAGTGGTTTCGCTCAATGTAATGCTCAAACAGGACGAAGTACTCTTTATCCTCAATGACTGTGAAGCCAAAGCGATCGTTACCACTCAAGACTTGAGAGTGCAAATTTTGGCAGATGACCTTGCCCATCTCCAGCACATTTTAATTGCAGAAGGCAAAGCAGAGGAAGACGTGAGTTTGACCCGTTTACTCGCTCGCATGTCTCCTCATGCCAAGGCTCTCTCCATGCAGCTTCAAGACCCAGCCGCTATTATCTATACGTCAGGAACCACTGGATTCCCGAAAGGCGCAACCCTCTCCCATGGCAATGTAGTCTCCAATATGCACTCAGTGAAGCATAATTGCCAGATTCAGCCCCATGATAAGTTGCTGCTGTATTTACCCCTCTTCCACTGTTTTGGGCAAAATTTCATCCTCAATGGAGGACTCAATGCAGCAGCCACCATTGTCTTACAACGTCGCTTTGACCCAGAGAAACTGGTGGAAACCGTACAACACGAAGGCATTACCATGTTCTTTGGCGTACCCACAGTATTTGCCAAGCTGCTGGACATGCAGTTGCCTCCCTTAGCCCTGAGAACCATCCGCTACTACTTCAGTGCAGCAGCAGTTCTGCCCGCTGAACTGACCAAACGGTGGCAGCAGCAGTACGGCCAATGGGTGCATGAGGGCTATGGGTTAACCGAAACCTCACCGTTCTCCTGCTATAACCACGATTGGCACTATAAATTGGGTTCCATTGGAATGCCCATTGAGAATGTGGAAATGCAGGTTGTCGATGCCAAAGGTGAGCCACTGCCCCCTGGTGAAGTTGGAGAATTGGTGATTCGCGGCCCGAATGTAATGCTGGGATATTTCAATAATCCTGAAGAGACAGCCAAAGTCTTAAAAGATGGATGGTTCCATTCTGGAGATTTAGGTCACATGGATGAAGATGGCTATTTCTACATTGTCGATCGCCTCAAAGACATGATTAATCGGTCTGGGTTCAAAATTTATCCAGCAGAAGTAGAACGAGTTCTTTACCAACACTCGGATGTGATGGAAGCAGCCGTCTATGGCGCTCCCCATCCTACCAAGGGAGAAGTAGTAAAAGCCAAGGTGCGCTTAAAAGCGGGGCGATCGCTCAAAGCCAAGGCATTGCAAGCATTTTGTGCCGATCGCATGGCCAAGTATAAAGTGCCCAGTTCCATTTCCTTTGTAGACAGTCTGCCCAAGAATGCTACGGGCAAGATTCTCAAACGAGTGTTGCGAGAAGAAGAACTCGCTCTCAAGAAGAAATAGGAAGTCAGGAGTAGGCAGTATTGCGATCGTAAAATGCCGACTTCCTACTCTATCCGATAACGTTATCCCTCAAAAAGCTAGTAATTAATGCAAGAAGAAAATCATGGGAAAAGAAATTTTTGACGATGATTCGAGTCTGGCGAAAACTATCGCCCCTCTCTCAGAACCCTGCATAGAAGACAAAGAACAATTGGATCAAACAGAATGCCGGATATCTGTAGCACAAGCGGTTGTAAAAATGCTGGAACTGTTTGATATTAAAAAAGCTTTTGGGGTTTCTGGTGGTGCAATCGCTCCAGTTTGGAATGCTTTAGAACAAAGTTCGATTCAAGTATTCCATTTCCGTCATGAAGCAGGAGCTGCATTTGCTGCAACAGAAGCCTATTTTGTCAATAGTGAAACCGTTGTGGTGTTTACAACTACTGGCCCTGGACTAACGAATGCTTTAACAGGGTTATTTACCGCTCGATCAGAGGGAGCGAAAGTGATCCTAATTTCTCCTTGCACATCTGCTGCTCAACGAGACCAGTTTGCGTTTCAAGAAACCAGTCTTAGCACCATGCCTTCCGACTTTTTTAGTACAGGTACTTTGTTTGACTTTGCTACCATTCTTGAATCTGAGGCTCAATTGCCCATGATCCAAACCAAGTTCGCTAAAGGGTTGGCTCACTCAGATGGCTTTGTTGCTCATATCAGTATTCCCATGGCAGTTGAATCCCATTTAACTGATATCTCCTTACCCCAGATCAAAACGGCTTACTCAACAGTTAGGGCCCGCAAAAGAGAGATTGCCCATTGTGCAAAGTTATTACGTGAAAAGTCTTTTGCCATTTGGCTCGGCTTTGGAGCGCGGGGAGCTGCTAAACAGATTCGCAAACTGGCTGAACGTATGGATGCTCCCGTGATCTGTTCCCCTCGCGCAAAAGGGATTTTTCCTGAAGATCATCCTCTCTTTCTTGGAGTCAGTGGGTTTGGCGGACATTCCTCTGTCCTCACCTATATGCAAGAGTATCTTCCTAAGCATGTATTAGTTTTGGGAACGCACTTGGGAGAATTTACTTCATTCTGGAGTCCAACTATGGTGCCACAGGAGGGATTTATCCAAGTAGATAGCAACCCCTCAGATGCTTATTCTAATTCTGCCAAATGCCTGGCAGCCATCCAGTCTGATGTCAAAGTATTTCTGAAGCAGCTACTTGAGGCTTTACCCAAAAAGACTGTTGAGTCAACACCCGTATCTTTGCCTCGGCCAGAGTATCTTGTCCCGATGAACCCCCAGTCTAGTGGACTTGTACGACCCCAAGTGCTGATGCAGGCCATTCAGAACATCATTGTGGATGGCAGCGATGCTGTAGTGATGACGGAAGCTGGCAGTTCTTTTGCTTGGGGAACTCATACCTTACGTTTCAAAGAGCCAGGTCGCTATCGGGTCAGTATGGGCTTTGGTTCGATGGGTCATGCAGCAACAGGAGTTGTGGGTGCAGCTTTGGCCTTGCAAGACGAGGCGGACTCAGCACGTAAGGCAGTCGCCATTGTCGGAGATGGTGCCATGCTGATGAATAGTGAGGTAAATACGGCTGTCACATATCAGATTCCTGCGGTCTGGATTGTTCTTAACAATAGAAACTACAACTTGTGTGACCAAGGAATGAAGGCATTGGGATTCAAGAACGTTAATGCGGGGATGACGCAAACTGATTTTGCACTTGTCGCTCGTGGAATGGGAGCCAAGGGGGTTCGCATTACCCAAGAGACCGAGATTGAGAAGGCTTTAGCAGAAGCCATGAAAGCGACAGAACCTTTCGTAATTGATGTAGAGATTGACCCCACAGTACCTGCTCCCCTTGGAGAACGAGTGAAGAGTTTGATGGCTCAAGGGGCACGGGAATCCAAAGGACTTCCGTCCTAGCCCTTTCATTCTGTAGGTTGGGGAAAGAGAATTTTACCTGACAATATCAACCCAATCGACACAAATCCCCCCCAATTTTACAGCTACTGATAATGTATTCAATTAAGGAGACAAATCATGTTAAAATCTGTAGGAATTCGTTCTATTGCTGTCAAATTTCCGAGTGTTATTCGCACCAATAATTACTTTCTAGAACAGTATCCAGAGTTGGTTTCGAGTGCAGAAGAAAGAAGTTTAGCTCGAGCTTTTTCTGCCGATCGCTCAACAGCTCTAAGCAATGATTTTGATCGGGCAATGGCCCCCTATCTATCCGATCCCTTTCGAGGTGCTGTCGAACGGCGAGTGTTGGGAGAAGGAGAATCCCCATTAACCTTAGAGTATGGTGCTGCTGTGGATGCACTAGAGGCAGCCAAATTGCAGCCGGAAGAGATCGATCTGATGATCGTTGCTTCATTTATGTCGGAAAATTATGTTCCTCCTGGTAATGCTGCCTACTTGCACAAACAATTAGGATTGCACTGTCCGGCTTGGAATCTTGAATCTGCTTGTTCAAGTGGATTAATTATCCTCGAAACAGCTTGTGCGATGGTTAATTCAGGTAACTATAAAAATGTGTTGGTTGTTGTATCCAATACCTATTCTCGCGTTTCCCCAGAAGATGATACGGTTTCTTGGTTTATTGGAGATGGAGCAGGGGCAATGGTTGTCAGTCACCTCAAAGAAAATCAAGGAATGTTGGGAATTAAAGTGGTCGATACAGCTCGAACCTGTGGTGCTTTCCAACACCTCATTACAGTTGATAACGAGGGAAACCCCAAAGTGATTATGAAAACCAACAAAGAAGGAGGAAAGAAGATTCGGGAAACGGGTACCGAATATATTCTCTCATGTTGTAGAGGAGCTGCCGTTGCCGCAGGTGTGAGTTTGCAGGCGATCAATTTCTTTGCCTTCAATACTCCCTTAGCTTGGTATGCAGACTTATGTATTCGGACATTAGGACTCGATCCAGACCGCACGATTAACCTCTATCCTCAATATGCCAATATTGGGGCTGTTTTACCAATTGCTAATTTGTATCATGGAGCGCAGACTGGAAAAATCAAGGAAAACGATTTAGTTCTGATTTACACCATTGGATCGGCTTCTACAGCAGGGGCAATGGTCATGCGTTGGGGAGATGTTGCACTCGGCGCTGCACCTGTTCCCTCACCAAGTTCTGTCCAGAAAGTGGCGGTAGCCGTTTAATCTGAATCCCTGTTAGGTGCGTCATACGAGTCTATTTAATACTTATCTCTGTTTAACAGACGTACCCTCCTCATTCTTCCCTCAATAAACGTATCTTTTGTTCAGTTTCTTCATCCAATCAAAGGAGTTGTCATTATGTTGAATCAATCCGTAGGAATTCGTTCATTAGCGATTAGCCTTCCAAGTGGAGTTCGCACCAACGATTTTTGGCGCAAAAATTATCCAGATTTAGTCAAGCAAGCAGAACAACTGACTTTAGCGAAAGCCTTTGCTCCTGAAAAATCAGATTCTAACGAAGCTAATCTTTGGATCGAAGAGATGATCCCCTATTTATCCGATCCATTTCGAGGTTGCGTGGAACGCCGAGTAATTAGCAATGGAGAAGATGTTCTAACCTTGGGATATCAGGCTGCTTGCCAAGCCCTTGAAGCAGCAGATCTGACTGCGGAAGATATAGATTTAGCTATTGTCAACACGATGATGCCTAAAGGAATTATAGTAGGCGATGCAGCCTTTTTTGCTGGCAAACTTGGGCTACACTGTCCTGCTTGGAATCTTGAATCTGCTTGTTCTGCTGCAATGGTTGCCCTTCAGACAGCCTATGCTCAAGTGCGTTCTGGAGAGTGCCGTAATGTTTTAGTAATTACTTCTGCTGCTTACAGTGATTTTCTGGTTCCCAATGATACTCTTTCATTTTTGATGGGTGATGGTGCCAGTGCTTTTGTCGTCAGTGAAGTGAACACTAATTACGGAATCCTTGGCAGCAAAATTCTCAATACTAGTGAAACTTGGGGAGGATTTGATGTTCACGTCTTGAATGATCGTGGCAAAGTGCAAATGCAAATGCAACCAACAGAGAATGCAGGAGCTGTACAGCAGTCTGTCAATAAACATTTTTGCACTTGCTGTGAAGGCGCTGCTACTGCTGCGGGAGTTACACTTGACAAAATTAATTTTTTTGTGTTTCATGCTCCTATGGCTTGGTATGTCAAGTCTTGCACCCGCGCTCTTGGTATTGATCCAACTCAGACAATCAACCTTAACTCATATCTGGGTAATATTGGCCCTGTGTTACCGCCAATGTACTTATACTTTGCTGCTCAGGCTGGTCGCATTCATGAAAACGACTTAGTCCTCCTCTATGCTATTGGTTATTCTGGAAATAGTACTGCATTCGTCATGCGCTGGGGCGATGTGGCGTTAGGCTCACTCCCCAAAAACTCAGACAAAATCCTCCAGGCAGCTCGTAGCCAAGCTCCTATGGCGGTAGTTACCTAATATCAGCTTTTTTAGGGTGCGTCAGTAGATACTGCCTTGGATATAGAAGAAACTCGGTTTCTAGCGCCTGTTCCCTAAACGGAGTCGAAGGGAGCGCAACAACGAATCATCATTAATGGTTACGGGCAAACCCCCTGATGATTGCCCCCACGGAAATAGCGTACTGGCTTTGACCAGTCTACATACAGCTCCATCGTGCCATCGGGCAGCCGTCGGGCTGCATTAGCCTCGATAATCGGAGGTACGGGTTGAGGTCGTTGTCTCGCTGTTCTGTCCATGTAGGGAGCAGGGTCTCGGATATCATGCCAGGTGGTTACGCCAGAACGTCTGATGCGGGGATTTTCTGGCGTTCCTCCCCGTCCACTGACGACAAAACGACTATCGCCCACCGCATCGCACCCTTGAACGATGATGGTCTCTGGGTCAATTACTTCTGATTCTAATTCGGTATCTTGTTCGGTAGGATTGACATTGAGGTTAGAAATGGTGACTGTCCCACTGAGTCCAAACTGGGAACTAGCCGTAATATCGCTCAACGGGGTTAAGTCTTCCCGGAATTCTAAGCCCAAGATACTGTTACTAATAATATTAATATTGCCTCCATTTCCTTCAAACGCATTGGCAACGATATCACTGTTTTCTTCAGAAATGGCAAACACAAAGGGACTGTTAATCGTAATATCCCCTCCATTGCCTGCACCTCCAGCTTCCGTAGAAATCAACCCACCATTGCGCAAGAGGAGAACATCGCCCACTCTTAGCTCAATGTTGCCCCCTTCACCCGAAGCCGTTTCTGCCGTTAACCGTCCGCGATCGCGTAACTCTAGGCGATCGGCTTGCAATTGTAAGTCCCCCGCATTGCCAGTGCCTTCATTCCGAACCGTGATTTCTCCCTCATTCAGCAGTTGTACCTGGTTGCCTTGAATCGTAATTTGCCCCGCATTTCCTGATATCTCTTCCCCTTCATTAGCTAAAGCACCCGCAGAAATTAAGCCTTCCCGTTGAATGAGCAGTACATCAGAAACCGTCAGATCAATATCTCCCCCTTGTCCTAGGGCAGTGGTAGCGGTAACTTTCCCTTCATCGCTTAATTCTAGACGTACCGCTTGAATTGTCAGGTCTCCCGCATTTCCGGTTCCGTTGTTGCGAACCGTGATTTCCCCTTCATTGAGCAGTTGAATCAGATTAGCATTAATCGTAATATTGCCAGAATCGGCGGACAAGGCTTGACTTTGCACCCCGACTTCTCCCACTTCCGTGGAAATTAAGCCTCTATTGCTGACTAACAGCATATCCCCGACTTGCAAATCAATCTTACCACCTCCACCAGAAGCAGTCGCTGTAGTAATTTCTCCTTTGTTTATGACCTCAATACGGTTGGCTTGAATTTGGAGGTTACCTGCTGTGCCAGTGCCTGGATTACCTACACCGATTCTTGCCCCATTAGAAATAGTTAAATGAGGGGTGTTAATGGTCAAACTACCTGCATCCCCAGAAGGACGATCTGGGACTCCCAAAGCTTGACGAAACACTTCTGGGAAAATCAGAGCATCTGATACAATTTCAGCTCGCAGTTCCCCTTCCTCTGTTTTTCCAGTACCATTGACTTCTATAGAATTACTGGCATTGATAATGAGGCTTCCTGCCGATCCTTGAGCCAAAGTTGAAGTGCTGATAGTTGCTCCATCTTGGACAACTAATCTAGATGTTTCTACTGATATTTTTCCTGCATTTCCTTCTCTAATTGCTCCACTACCGATACTTGCTGGTCTCAAGCTTTGAGGAACAAATCCACTCAATACTATGAAATCAGAATTTATAGTAATATTTCCACCTTGTCCAGCACTTAAACTGCTAGTAGAAATTTGCCCTCCATCTAAAGCTACAATATCTTGAGCATCAATCGTGATATTCCCAGCATTACCTTCTCCTGCTGTCACAGCAACCAAACTGCTGAAAATCTCTGGATTATCACTGGCAAAACCATTTACTTCTATCCCATCAGCCGCATTGACCGATACATCGCCTCCATCCCCGCTTCCATAGGTTTTGTTATGTATAATTCCTCCTCCTGATAGCAACAGGTTCCCCGTAGAAATATTCGTTTGCCCTCCTGCTCCCTCACTTACCGTTTCATTAAATAAGAGACTTGGAAATGTCTGTGCTACATCAGTTCCACTGACTTCCAATACCTCACTCGCATTCACCGTTAAGTCACCCGCAGAACTTGAACCACTATTTTGAATCAATCCTACTGACCCTCCTGTGAGGCGCACTTGCCGTCCCACCATCTCAATGGCACCGCGTCCTAATCCACTGGCATCCACTGCGGCCTGTTGTGATAAATTAATGTCCCCAAAACGTTCTACTCCCTCATATCCCAATCGCCATCCTCTCTCTACAGAGGTTAGACTCACTTGTCCTTCACCCACTCCCGCTAGAGCAATATGTCCTTCGGGCGCTCTAACTACTCCCCCAACTAAGTTCACTTCTCCCCCAATTAAGGCTAAAGTATTTCCCGAACTTACCTCCAACCCAGGATTGGCCTCGCTGCGGTCTACTGGAGAGGTCCGAATACTTCTAATCGTCAACCCATGTCCTTCTCCTTCCACCTGAATGGGAGCTGGATTATCCATATTAAAATTTAACCCAATCGGAGAATTGATGGTCAACAACGGTTCCTCGCTAGGGTCGTTCGTATTGAACACTACCCCATCATTAAAGATAATCTGATTGGCTGTTGTCCCAATAAACGACCCACCCAACCTCAACTGCGCTCCCGAACCAAATCGAATTCCTGCCGGATTAATCAGGAATAGATTTGCTGTTCCTTGGGCTTCAATCAACCCATTAATAAAGGATTGATTCCCCCCAGTCACCCGACTAAAGATATTTTGAATATTAGGACTATTCAGGAACACTGCCGAACCCCCAAAAGGAACTGAGAACTCCCGGAAACTATGAAACAAATTCTGTCCCGCAGTCGTTCCCCCATCAATCATAAAATGGGGATTTCCATTTACCCTCGTTCCCAATGAGCCATCAGGAACTACCTGAGCGAAGGTGGGTGAAGCAGTAAAGGAAAAAGTCACAGCAACCAGTGTCGTTGAGAGAGTGAGCCAAGTCCGTTGCATAGCTATGCTCCAGGTGAAACGCTTTGCCTCGAACCTATCTCTAGATAGCCTGATTGTCAAGTAAATAATTAACCTTTATTAAGTATTAATAACACCAATCTTCTTCATTCCTCTCGTTGTTGTCCTCCCAATCCGTAAAGTTGGGAAAGGCAGCTTTAGTAGACGACTACTGGTTTCTTGGGGTTTTAATTCTCTGGAGAATAATACCTTATCTAATATTTATCTATCAATTGAGTTTGATTTTTTTAGATTTTCTGAGATAGAAAAAGATTGTAAAAAAAAGAATTTACTGCTAGACTACACTCGATCCCACTGGCCCTGAGCGGAGTCGAAGGGAGGGGGATAACGCACCAAAAAGTATCCTGGTTATAATTTATGCTTAATCGAGTTCAATTTAGCCGTAAAATAGGTCTTTTTTTAGCAACTGTGGTGCTATTAGAGGTCAGTCCAAGACCAGTTCTTGCTTATCGGAAATCTAGTCCAATGATTGCAGATGCGATCGCTCTAACTGAGTCTCCTGCCTCCCCCTTACCCCTGGATTCTCGAGGCATAAAAATTAGCCAGCGCATTACCCCTCCCATCCCTCAACCGCCACTGCCGAGTGAACCGCTACCCCTTCTAGAAGAGATCCTGATTCCTCCTGAATCTCCAGAAGACTCAGAAATCATACCGTCGGAAGGAGAAAGTAATTTTTGGATTGAGAGATTTGAAATTGAGGGGAATACAGTCTTTAGTAATGAGGAATTAACAGAAGCGCTTGCCTCTTTTCTCCAGCAAGAGTTAACCTTGGTTGAACTGTTAAAAATCCGATCAGTTATTGCTGAACTTTATAGCCGTGAGGGTTACATTTCTTCTGGAGCGATTTTTCCTCTACAGAGAATAACTGATGGGACGCTAAAAATTCAGGTTATTGAAGGCAGTTTAGAATCGATTGAAGTCATTGGAGTGCGTCGCCTCAGTTCTAACTATATTCGTAGTCGCCTCGCTTTGGTGGGTTCCCCTCCACTAAATATCAACCGCGTATTAGAAGGGATGCAACTGTTGCGCTTCGATCCTCTCATAGAGAGCATTACCGGCGAACTGCAAGCGGGGAGTAGCCCACAAACCCGCATATTGGTGGTCACGGTTACGGAAGCTGATAGTTTTACGATTACTACTAATCTGGATAATGCTCGCGTTCCTAGTGTGGGTACGTTTCGCCGACAATTGCTGATCGAGGAAGGCAACTTAACGGGTTTGGGGGATAAAATTCTCAGTATTTATACGAATACAGATGGCAGCAATATTTTTGATTTTAACTATACCTTGCCCTTGAATGCTAGCAATGGAACCTTGAGTGCTGGGTTTGGCATTAGTCGTAGCCGTGTGATTACAGAGCCTTTCGATCGCCTGGGGATCACTTCTGCCTCTAACTACTATAGAGTCAGTTATCGCCAGCCGCTTATTCGGACGACTCGACAAGAACTTGCTCTAGGATTGACGTTTTCTTGGCAAGATAGTCAAACGGAATTAGAGCTGGATGATATTGGGCCTTTTCCCCTTTCTCCTGGAGCTGACGATCGCGGTAGCACCCGTATTGCTGCTCTGCGATTTTTTCAGGAATGGACAACCCGGAGCGAACGGGATGTTGTCAGTTTGCGATCGCAATTTAGTTTCGGTTTAAATCAACTCTTTAATGCCAGCCGTAACGAAGCTCCTCCTGACAGTAATTTTTACACTTGGCGGGGACAAGGACAGTGGGTGCATTTATTGGCTCCTGATATGCTATCGATTGTTCGTACCGATATCCAACTAGCCGATCGCCCTCTGGTTCCTTTGGAGCAAATGGGATTAGGTGGAGTAGACACTGTGCGTGGATATCGTCAAGAAACTCTACTGACGGATAATGGAGCTTTATTCTCAGCAGAAGTGCAACTGCCTGTGGTGCGAGTTCCCAGAGTCCAAGGGATTTTACATCTGATTCCCTTTATTGATCTTGGAGTTGGCTGGAATGAACAGGATTTAGATCTCGAAGAAAACTTCTTAGCTGGAACGGGTTTAGGATTATCTTGGCGGATGAGCGATCGCTTCATCGCTCGAGTAGACTGGGGTATCCCCCTAACTTCCCTTTCCTCTGACGGCGAGAGTTGGCAAGAAAATGGCGTTTATTTTTCTATCCTCACGAATTTTTAAAATTTCATGGAACCCTAGGCTTCTTGTACGAGAACATAGGGTTGGACAATAAGAGCCTCAAACTGTTGATCTTCAACACGCTCCCAATGATTTAATTGTTCAAGGGTGGGTTTAGCGATCAATTGTTCGCTAATCCAGTGTTGTACGGAAGTGAGTTGATCCGTGGCGATCGCCACTCCGACATCGACTAAATCTAATCCTTGAGTCACCACTACCACATTATCCCTAGCAATATGAGGCTTGAGCCATTGCCATTGTGCGCGATCGATTTCTTGCGCGAGACGTTCCCTAATGTCTTCCATATTTGAGGTTATCTATTCTAATTTTGCACCTGCTTATTCTACCGTCCTAAGTCGTGGAGTGCATGGATAGCATCTTTACAGACTTCAGTCATTCGCTCTAACTCTGCTCGTTTCGTTGTTTTTGGAGGATCGATCAAAGAGCCAATACGGACGGTAATCGGAACAGAGCGCGGGAGAGGAGTCTCTTTAACGAGGATGTTTTCCGTACCCCATAAACTAATCGGTAATAGGGGCGCTCCAGCTTTAGCCGCAATCATAGCTGCGCCTAATTTCGGCACACTAATGCGACCGTCTTTAGTCCGAGTGCCTTGTAAAAATAATCCTGTCGCCCACCCTTCTTCTAAAGCAGATAGGGCATTACGAATAGCACTGCGATCGGCGGCTGCCCGTTCAACGGGATAGGCTCCATATAAGCGGATAGCTTGTTTTAATACGGGAACTTTAAATAATTCTTCCTTGGCCATAAAAGCGACCGGTCGACGCACACAGTTGGAGAGAATGGGCGGATCGAAATAACTGGCATGGTTACTGACAATGACTAACGGCCCCTCCTGGGGAACATTTTCCGCCCCATAAATCTGGCCTTGAAAATACACATGCAGCATGGGACTGACCACAGACCACTTGAAGATGTGGTAAAGAATAAGACTTTTCAAGGGTTCGCGGTTTTGAGTCATGGTTTTGAGAACGAATCGGGATAGGGAAGAAAAGGTTTAGAGATTTTATCAAACTGAGCAGCTCTTTAGGGTTTTACTTTGATTAATTTATTGAGTCTAAGCTGATGGGAGGGACTTAACAGCGCTTGCCAGGCGAGCAGGACAACACCGAGGGTTCCTAATGCACTTCCAGAGGCGATCGCAAAGATAATGATAATTTGATACCGCACTGCATCTAAGGGACTAGCTCCAGCTAAAATTTGACCGGTCATCATCCCTGGCAAATTGACCACTCCCATCACCATCATCGAGTTAATGATCGGAATCATGCCGCGCCTAACGGCTTGTTTGACTTCGGCATGGGTGGCTTCCCATCGGGTTGCTCCTAAGCTCAGAAGAGTTTCAATTTTGCCCTGATTCGTCACTAAACTCTCCATAAATTGCTCTAATCCTAAGGACACTCCATTCAAAGCATTACCTAAAATCATACCCAATAGGGGAATTAAATATTGGGGATCGTACCAGGGATTGACTTGAATTACAGCCAGGATAGAGAATTGGGTAATGAAGAACGCAGCCACCAAAATGGAGAGGAAGGAGCGCCAATAGATACCCACAAAGCGCCTTGAGGTGCGGTTAACGCCAGACATTCCCGCGATGCTGGTCATCAGGATAGCCAGCAGTAAAATGGCGATCGGATTCGATAAGGAAAATAGCCAATTGAGGACATATCCAATTAACAATAATTGGACGACCATGCGAATCGTGGCGATCGCTAAGGTTTTCTCTAATCCTAACCGTAAACCCACCGATAATCCCATATTGATGAGAATTAATAGGGATGAACTGACCAATTGAATCTCACTAATCGAAATCGTGCTCTTGGACATGAATTCTTACCACTTCATCATCGGTAATGGGTTAAGGAGATTGTGCTTAAATTCTTCTTTAGTTAATCGCAATAAGTTTTGATGAAATCCAAGATTAGGAAAGGTTTTAAAGACTTCTTTAATATAAATTCTCGGTAAACCAAACGATCTCCACCCCTGAGACACATCCACCCAATCTCCTTTTCTAAACACTTCCACTAACGGATACTCGCAGTTACGAACACGGGTGAATTTGTGGTGTAAATCGATCATGAGCGAAATTTCCGTTGACCATGACTCCTTACCTTGATTTTTGAGGTAAGTTTTAGCTAATTCAATCGATGGCGGTAAATAGTCCACCGTATCATCTGGCCAAATCCCCAGATCGTGAAAACAGCCAGCAATAATCAACTTTTCTCGATCGTCCTCCTGGCAATTATGAAAAATAAAGCAGAAATTCAATACTCGATAGACATGGTTTTTATATGGCTCGTATTGACTGCCGATCGCGGATTTCCACTCACCGAGAATGGATTCTAATAGGGGGATATTGGTTTCTATGCACATAAAGTGTACTAAAAGTTTTTCATCGCCCGTTGAATTTGCCGTTGATCGTCACGGCGTTTGATGTCTTCTCGTTTATCATGGAGTTTTTTCCCTCGACCTAAACCGACGGCTACTTTAACCCATCCTTCTTTTAAATAAAGCTTGAGGGGAATTAAGGTTAAGCCTTTCTGTTCCACTTTACCGATGAGTTTACGAATTTCCTCTTTATGTAATAACAACCGGCGGGTTCGTAAGGGGTCATGGTTAAAGTAATTCCCTGTGGTTTTGTGGGGAGAAATATGCACATTGAGTAAGACGGCTTCTTGATTACGAATTAACACATAGCCATCGCGAAGATTAACCCGTCCTTCGCGAATCGATTTGACTTCGGTTCCCCGCAGTTCAATTCCGGCTTCATAGGTTTCTAATATTTCATATAGGTATCGTGCTTGCCGGTTATCGCTTAAGATTTTATGTCCACTGCCTGTTTTAGCCATAGTTTTTCCTCGACATACATTATTTTCCAACCGCTCCATCCCCGTAAATCCCTCTTGGGAAGGGAGGCTTTTTCTACGAGTTTATCCCTCTCAATTCCTTTTAGACAGCCTGACTTTCTCTATTGGCTCTCTTTTTAAGGGGGATAGGCTAGAGCGAGATTAAATGTGCTATACCTTACTCTTTACTCAACGACAATACACCATTCATAGAGATCGTAGGTGACACAATGGTTAAGAATCAAGGGATCTTGCTCGACGATTGCCTCTGCTTCTTCCCAAGATTTGGCTTCAAATACTAACATGCCACCGCCTCGTCTGCGCCAATATCCACTCCGCGCTTTATATCCTTTATTCACGAGGTCTTGAACAAAGGCTTTGTGGGCGGGAACATACCGATCGAATGTCGCTTTATCGACGATTCCAGATTCGATTTTGGCAAACCAAGGCATGATCGAAGAAGGATTATGAATTTTTGGGTGATTCTTTTTTATTTTAGCGATGAATAGCAAAATGGAGCGTTTTTTTGTGGCTCTTGTGGTTCCCTCTGGGTTTCAGGAGGAAGTGGAGCAGATTAAGCAGGAGTTTAGCGATCGCTACCAGAGTCGCAAAGCCTTTAATTCTCCTGCCCATATTACCCTACAACCGCCGTTTGAGTGGGAACCCGGCAACATCCAACAGGTGGAAGAGTCCTTAGAAGATTTTGTAGGTAATACTTTCCCCATCCCCATTCAGCTCGACGGGTTCGCGGCCTTTCCCCCCAAGGTCATCTATATCAATGTGGTCAAAACCCCTGAACTGATGGCCCTGCAATCTGCCTTGATCCACCATCTTCAAAGTACCCTCCCCTCCATCAAACGATCCTCCCATCCCTCCTTTACCCCCCATGTCACCGTTGCCTTTCGGGACTTAACCCCCAAGAACTTCCGCCAAGCCTGGCCCAACTTTGAGCATCGTTCGTTTCAAGGTAAGTTTATCGCTTCTAGTCTGACCCTCCTACGCCATAACGGTCAACGTTGGCAGTTGTTTGATGAGTTTCCCTTACCCGAAGAAATATAAAGTTTTGTTACGAATACTGGACATTTTGCAAAACCGTATATTAGACTACAGAAAGTTAAAGATAAATCGTTCATCTTACTTTACTTCGTTTGTCGAGTAAGACGGAAGTAAGGAGAAATCCTGAAGGAACGCGCCTCTGTTAACGATGAAACAAAGCGAGTTTGATTATCTTAGGAGGCGAAAGCTATGGAACTTTGTTATCGCGGACTTACCTATAATTACAATCCCCCCACTATCGAAATGGGAGAGGAAAAGGTTGGTGGAACCTATCGCGGTTTAGAATGGCGGTTCCGCAACATCAAGAAAGCACCAGTGATGCAGACCAACCTGGATCTCAAATATCGTGGACTAAGGTATCATGTCGGCAGTGAAGTGAAAGCACCGCAAGCTATTCCAGAGGTGGCACCAGTTACCCCAGTGGTTGCTGCGGCAGCATCGATGGCTGGATCGGTAGCGGAAACAGCCAGAGCTTTAATGATTTCTCGCGATCGTAGCATCAAAATCCGTCAACAAGCCATGCTCGGCCGTTTAGCCACAGAAGTGGGTTTAACTGCTGATTCTGGAAAATATTGGAGTCGCATTCAAGGTAAAATCCAACCCACATTCCGGGTGAACTATGAGCATCATGTAGGTTCCTACAGCTAGAAACGCTGTTTTAGATTAGCTCTTAGTTGGTATATTTTGAGTATCGTCTCCCTCCAAGGCTCTTGGAGGGAGCTTTTTAGGATTTATCCCTCTTTTGTAACTGTGCGGAATCAAGTAGGAATTATAGTGAATTCGATGAGCTAGTAAGGGCTTATCCCTCTTCTATCACTCT
>DDLS01000151.1 GCA_002340255.1 Cyanobacteria bacterium UBA2566 | reverse complement strand
TAACCATAGCTAGGGAAATCGGATATCGCCGGGGAGAGGCAATTTCCCTGGGAAGTCTGGGCAATGCCTACGATTCATTAGGGCAATACCAAAGAGCGATCGACTTCCACGAGCAGTCTTTAACCATAAAAAGGGAAATCGGCGATCGCCAAGCAGAAGCAATTTCCCTGAATAATCTAGGTTCCACTCTGCAAAAAACCGAGCAATACCCAGAAGCAGAAGCCGTTCTGCGAGAATCGATCACCATCAAAGAAGCGATACGAGTCGGGTTACAAGACAACCATCAAATCTCCATCTTTGAAACCCAACGAAACTCTTATCGACTTCTGCAAGAAGTCCTCATTGCCCAAGATCAACCCATCCAAGCCTTAGAAATCTCCGAACGGGGGCGCACCCGTGCCTTCATCGACCTGCTCAGACAGCGCTTCCCCGAAGAGATTAACCCTTACATCAGCGCCGATCAAATTCGCCAAGTCGCCCAAACCCAAAACGCCACCCTCGTCGAATACTCCATTGTCACAGAAGAACTCTATATCTGGGTGATCCAACCCACCGGCAACATCGAGTTTCGCCGCTCCCCCATCGCTGAATCTGAACTCGACAACCTAGAAACCCTCATACTCCGGGCGCGAGTCTCCATCGGCATCACCGAAAAAGACAACGACAACCAACCCCTCAAACTCAACCCCGAAGAAAAACCCCGCAACGGTCACTTTCCCTGGCTGCAATACCTCTACAATATCCTCATCGCCCCCATTGCCGACCTCCTGCCCACAGATCCCGAAGCGCGGGTGATCTTCATTCCCCACTATGCCCTCTACTTGGTTCCCTTCGCGGCCTTACAGACCCCCCAAGGGCGCTATCTGATCGAAGACCATACCCCCCTCACCGCTCCCTCCATCCAAGTCCTAGAGACCACCCACGCCCAACAGCAGCGCCTGCACCCAACCCAGAACAAGGCCCTGGTGGTCGCCGAACCCACCCTGCACCCCAAATTCCAAGATAACCCCTACAAACTGCGCTCCTACGAGTATATGCAGGAAGCCGCCCAAACCATTGCCACCATTCTCGACACTCTCCCCATCATGGGCGACAGCGCCACCAAAGTCGCCGTCATCAACCAAATGCTGCAAACCCGCATCGTCCATATCTTCGCCCACGGACTCCTGGACGAATACCAACCGGAAAACACCAACCTGGGCGAGATTCCCGGAACCATTGTCCTAGCTCCCGATGCCGACAGTGATGGCGCTCTCAATGCCGCCGAAATTCTCGACCAACAACTCAACGCCGAGATTGTTGTCCTCAGCGCCTGTAGCACCGGCAAAGGTAAAATTACCGGCGACGGCATCATCGGCTTGTCTCGCTGTTTCATTCTCGCCGGAGTTCCCAGTCTCATTGTCTCCCTCTGGAACATCGGCGCACCAGCCGCCAAAGTCCTAATGACGGAATTTTACCAAAACCTCGCCAACGGCAAAAACCGCGCCACCGCCCTCCGTCATGCTATGCTCAACACCAAAACCCGGTTTCCCAAACCCGAATCCTGGTCGGGGTTCACCCTCATCGGCGAAACCCACCCCCTCACCCTAACCACCCAACAGATAGAAGAGGCCTTACGCACCATGTCCATCCCCGAACATGCCACCCCCGAAGCCATTGTCAAAGCCTTCACCGACCTATTCGATTACTACGAACCCGAATTTTTAACCCAAATTCAAGGCTTAGACCTGCAACCCACGGACAGCATCGCAACCCTAGCGGCCAAAATCAAAACCTGGTGCAAAACCCATCCCAACGTGGAAGAAAACATCGAAAACGACCTCAGCCAAATGGGCCCCAACGATGCCAACGACGAAGAAGAAACCCCGGAAGACGTGGTCAAAAGAGCCTATGAAAAATACCTAGAAAACCTCAACCGCTTGGGCCAAACCAACGAAAAACAACAGTAGCTCAACCCAGGTGGCGACCCAGAAACCCGGTTTCTTGAAGAAACCGGGTTTCTCAAACCTCACGAGAAGCTTATGACTGAAATCCAAAACCCTATTTTCACCCTCTACGCTTTCCACTTTTGGTCAGACTTTGACCAAGGCTACCAAATGCCCGCCAAAAATGCCGAGGCACTCTGGCAAACCTTCGCCACAACGGTTGCCGATGCCTTGAACAGTGAAGACCTGAAAAACTTGCGCGCAAATCTGCATCCCGTTCAAGAAAATGAACCCTGGCAAGACCTGATCAAAGGACAACGCAAACTGAAGTTAAGCCAAATTCCCTTGACTCAAACCCTGCAAGCAAAAGGAGCATTTCACGCGGAAAAATTGCAAGATGTCTATCTAGCCGAACTGACTCTCTTTTTAGATAAACGTGACTGCAAAATACCGCTTTTTTGTCACCAAATCAATGGTTTTAATCCCAATAATGTTCTTTCTTATTCTACCCTAAATCCGTCTTTAGGTCAAAGCTTTTTCCTCTATGCTGAACCCAGTAAACCCATTGCCCTGAAAGACTATCGCGCCCTAGCTGATGATTGTGTAACCGGCTTATTTCCCGATCGCCCCACAGAAATCATCCCCCGTCCGCTACAGACCCGTCAAGGGCAACTGTTCGGTAGCCCCTTATTCCTGTACGAAGCGGAAAATACTTATATTTTAGTCTGGCTCAAGTTCAAAGAAAATAGCCTATCTTCCTTTAGCAATAGCTTCAACCGAGCGCTCAAACAACTGCTGTGCTATCGCCATAAAATCCTCTTCACCACCGAGCAGTCGAAACAATACTACCAAGAAGCGCAAAAGCTGGCCAACGAGCTAGAGCAACAAATTCCTCGGTTTAGCCAAATCGAGAAAGAAACGGATGACGAAAAACGGTTAAAAGAGTTAAAACGATTACTCAATAATATCCGCAAACGGGGATTTGAGTATAGCCAAACCCTGCGCCTGCTCCGCGAGTGCTACAACACTACGGACACTAATATCAATAATTTTGATATCGCATTTACTGAGATTAACCAAGCTAAATTGACCGATGATCACTTCCCATTCTGGGATGCTTTTCTCGACTTAGCGAAAAACACTTATCTGCAACAAATCGAAACCGATTTAAATTACTTGCTCGCGGGTCAAAATCTGTTTCAAGAAATGATTGCCACGATTCGCGGCATGTTAGAAATCGAGCAAATTGAAGCCGATCGATCGCTACAAAACCAGATTCAGAAGAGCAGCAAACAAGAAGCCATCAGTAACTACAACTTAAATATTACCATTTGGGCTGTTGGTACAGGCATGGCTACTGCCGGCGTGATCGCCACAAGCTACGCTCTCATTACACCAGAAAACCCCGTACTCATGCCGTGGGATGCTCATGCTACTACGGTGCATCCCTTTGTAGAATTGGTGTTTTGGAGTCTCGCAGTGGGGTTAGTGTTGGGGATTTTTCTCGTAACCTCCTTCTTGCAATGGATACCGCAAAACGAAAATGATCGCCAAAAAGCAAAAACCCCAGATGATCGATAAAATAGCGATCGCCGTTGATTCGTTTTAGAATCAGACATTGCTGTAGGGGCGAACGTTTTTAATTGATAATAGGGAATCATAATGGAGAAATCAATACTCGGTGATCGCGATGTGGAAAGGATTTTGGCGCTCTTTGATCGGTTGGATTAGGGGATTATGGGGACGGTTGTTGGGAAATCAAGGGAGTTCCGGAACAATCCCCCCCCAAGAGCAAGATCGTCCAACTCCGCTCGATCGCACGGGATATGAGTTTGTGTTTATGCAACTATTAGAAGGAGTCGATCGGGGATGGCAAACTGTTCAGGTGCAGGAGTATTTAAATAAGTTATCCGATCGCACCACCGAAGAAGGATGGATCGATTGGTTAGGGGAATTTGGCGATCGCCTCTTAGAAAATCCGCTTCCCAACCACCAACTAGCTTCCCGAATGTTGAGATTGGGGGAAATTGAGCTGGGAGTAATCGGTCAAAAGACAACTCAAGTGGGACGACTCGCTTTGCAAAAAACCTTTACCCCGGAAACAGCACAACCGATGACAACTGAGGCTCAAGAGCTATTTTATCAAGGCAATAGCTTATATGAACAGCAACACTATATCAAGGCTTTGCAAGTTTGGGATCGGGCGTTAGAGGTGAAAGCCGATTTTTATCAAGTTTGGACGAATCGGGGGGTAGCACTCAATCAGCTTAAACGATATGAGGAGGCATTAGCCAGTTACGATCAGGCTTTAGTCATTAAATCGGATTATGACATAGCCTGGAGTAATCGCGGAGTGTCCCTAAGAAATTTAGGCCGCTATCAGGAAGCATTAGAGAGTTATGAACAAGCCTTGAAGTTACAACCGAATGCCTTTGATCCTTGGCTGAATCGGGGAACCGTATTAAGTGGATTTGACCGATTTGAGGAAGCTCTGCAAAGTTTTGAGAAAGCGACAGAAATTCGGCCACAATCGTTTCAAGGCTGGTTGGGACAAGCACGGATCTTAAACACGCTTAAGCGCTATGAGCAGGCGATCGGCGCTTGGGATGAAGTGATTACCAGAAATGAGACATTAGCTGATGCTTGGCAAAAGAAGGCAATTGCATTATATGCTCTAGAACGGTATGAGGAGACCCTAACTTGTTGCGATCGGGCGTTGCAACTCGAACCGGAACATCTGGAAACCATTTCCTATTGGAGTAAGGCTCAAGCACGATTAAGTGGTTTAGCCGCTCAAGAACGGGAGAGCCAGAACCCGGAAAACCCCTTAGAATCTGAACCAGAATCACCCTAATTGAACCATTGGTTTGAAAAGTCTGTATGCAACCCCCATCCTCTCCCTCTTCCTCCTTATCCGTCAATCAACTCCAGGAGCAAATCCATACCCTGAACCGCGATCGCCTGAAACTGCTAAAGAAAATAGAAAAGCAACAACAGAAAATCGATGATTTTGAACAAGAGCAAGAGCAGATTCTTCCTAAAGTGGCTCAGAACCTAGAGCCAATCTCAACAGAAATCGATCGGGTTGACCAACAAATTCATGATTTATTTGAAGATATCTTCAGAACCCGTGGCTTAAGTCGTAAAAAAACGCAAAAAGTTCTGTTTATTTACGAAAGTATCCAAAAAATGGGTTGGATTAGCAATCGGCTCCGAACCGAAGAGTCCATAGACGAACCCATGCAAGACGATCGAGAGAACATCCCTTGGCAAAATGTCAAACATCAGGATTTAAATCAAGTTCGCCAAAAATTTTTGCAACTTGCGTCGGTTTTCCATCCGGATAAAGTCAGCCATCATCAAGACCGGGATTATTACACGGAAGTCATGAAAGAAGTTAACCAAGCTTATCAAGCTGGAGACTTAGCTCAGTTAATCCAAATTGAAGCGCAGTACCATCACGGGGAAATTAGGGCAATCGACCAAGATGATAACCTGGATTTAAACCAACAGGTCAATCGATTGAAACAAGAAAACCAAATCCTGAAAAGACAGTACCAGGCTCTCAAAGAGGATTGGAAAGTTCAGCGCCACACCCCAGAAGCAAAAGTTGTCAAAACCTATCACTCTCTGCGGGAAAAAGGAATAAATCCGATTACCCACATGAAACAAAAAAGCAACTCTCGTCTAGAAAAGCTAGAAGATATTCGATATTTTGTCAAACGATTTCGGGATAGAAAAATAAGTACCCAAGAATTCTTGAACGAACGGAATCCATCTAAAGAGATCGCTAAATTTGTCAAAGGGTTGTTTAGCTCTTCTTCTTTCTTTAGTAAACACTAGGGTCATTCCCCGCATTGGCGGAGCTTGCACGAAGTGAGAAGTCCCTCCCAAAGGATTCTCTTTTCTATCGAATACAACTTGAAGGCTTAGATCCTAAGCAATCTAAGCTATTGCCTATTCCCTACCGCAAACTACCACATCACTATAATACAATATTAATCTTGAATTTTAGACTAAACGCTGATGATTGAACCTCCTAATCCTAACCCAGAAACCCAAGAAAGCGAGATAGACCCAACTGCCTATCGCTTTAGTTGGCGTTATTTTCCCCTGGGCGCTCAGATCCTCTCTATTGCCTTTGGAGCCTTAGTTTTAGTGCCCATTTTAACCGGATTGAATCCGAATGTTGCCCTATTGACGGCTGGTTTGGGAACCTTGGTTTTTCAATGGGTAACTGGAGGAAAAGTGCCGGTTTTTTTAGCTTCTTCTTTTGCCTTCATTGCCCCGATTCAACTGGGAGTAGAAAAGTATGGGTTACCTGAAACATTATCGGGATTAATGACTGCTGGTGTCGTTTATTTGCTCTTGAGTTTATTAATTGTATGGCGCGGTTCTGGATTTTTGTTACGGCTGTTACCACCCATTGTTACGGGGCCGGTAATTATGGTGATTGGATTATCTCTTGCCCCCATTGCTATTCAGATGGCATCGAATGCGGGTGAAGGATACAGTGAAGGAGCCGCTCTAGCTGTTTCTGGAAGTGCTTTACTGGCCACATTATTAACTGTCTTATTCAGTCGAGGATGGTTAAGATTAGTGCCTATTTTAACCGGTTTATTCGTCGGTTATATCGTGGCATTTCCATTAGGAATGGTCGATCTAACAACCATCGCTCAAGCCCCTTGGTTTGCGCTGCCGGAATATACCTTACCTAAATTCCATTTACCGTCCATTCTCTTTATTGTACCCGTGGCGATCGCCCCTGCCATCGAACACTTTGGTGATATCCTAGCTATCAGCGCTGTCTCTCAAAAAGACTACTTTCGAGACCCTGGCATTCATCGCACCCTACTCGGAGATGGTCTCGCTACCAGTCTAGCAGCTTGTTTGGGAGGTCCGCCTAATACCACCTACTCAGAAGTTACGGGAGCTGTTGCCTTAATTAAAATCTTTAATGCCGGTATCATGACTTGGGCTGCAATTTTGGCCATTGTACTCGCCTTTGTGGGTAAACTGGGGGCCTTTTTGCGCTCCATCCCCGTACCGGCTATGGGGGGAATTCTGGTGATTTTATTTGGGACAATTGTGGTAGTGGGGATGAATAGTCTGGTTCGCTCTAGAGAAGATTTAATGAAACCTCGAAATTTGGCGATCGCTTCGATTATCCTAGTTTTTGGAGTGGGTGGACTAAGCATAAAAGCCGGAGAATTTGCCCTAGAAGGAATTGGTTTATCCGGGATCTTTGGAGTCCTGATGAATTGGCTCTTACCCGAATCTGGCGAAACCAACTCCTAGTTAATCTCAATCCTAGAACAGTAGAATTTCGTGTAAAGACGATTTACCCAATGGACAATGGTGATGACAACAGGTCAAAGTTTCCTAATTCCCGACACTTGAAGAAGCATGAACGCAACTCTGTACCCGGCTCAAATACAAAGCTGAGTTGGAGGGCAAGGTTTATTTGGAGATTGGGCAGTTCTTCCCTTCTTCTCACCTTTGCTCTAACACCTCTATTGCTGCTATAGCAGAGAAAGGGAGAGTTTAGGACATTTTCTATTGCCTATTGCCTTAAACCATCACCTAACTGTCCTAACCAACTCCTTTTCTGCTACAGAAAAGATGGATCTCTCAGTGCGATCGTTTGTGTGTCCTCACTGCCAGGAATGGCATGATAGATCCATCGCTTTTGTGGTTTCCTTTTCCCAGGCGATCGCCCAAAAATTTTTGGATACTAATATTACCTCAACGGCCCTTTGCTCTGGCGCAGTGGCTAGTGGTTTTGTGGCAGCAGGAGACCTAGAAGGCAACACCTTACAGCGCTTTGCGCTGTGATGGGGGGATAGGGGGAGCAAACAACAGACTTGGTAGAAGCTCTGAGCTGTTCTAGATATTGTTAAAAACCGTCATTAATGTACCTCATAGCAGAGGAAACTGCTGTATGAGACCAAGGTGCATCCGCTGAGTCTGTTGCCCCGTGTGGTTATGAGGCGATGATGAAAGGCGAATTAGTGAAAATTAATGAGGTATCTTTTGGACTTTAAACTCAATTGGATGTACGGTTTATTCCCCGCAAAACAGTATTAAAAATGTCACAAAAGATGATGGAGAAAAAGGAATAATTCTATTGGCTTTCCGGCTTGGTACGGGGGAATTAAGGGGAGCAACTTGAGCGATCGCTCAAGTTGGTTAAATAGGTTTTGAGGGCACTTCCCGTTAAAGTTTGTCAACAGTTTTCATGGCAATCTTTTTAAATCGTGATACGTTATACGGTTCATTACTTGGCTGTATGATTTACTAAAGCTCGGCAGTGTTTGATCCTTATCTCGATCAAACGGCAGCTTTATTTTTTTGATACGATCCTCGTACAAGGGTAATGGCTATAACGCAAAAAGTTCCTGTCACAGTTCTTACCGGCTATTTAGGTGCAGGAAAAACAACATTATTAAACCGAATTTTGACGGAAGAGCACAACAATCGCATTGCGGTCATTGTTAATGAATTTGGTGAGATTGGTATTGATAATCAGCTCGTCATTGATGCTGATGAAGAAGTTCTGGAGATGAATAACGGCTGCATTTGCTGTACCGTTCGAGGGGACTTAATTCGCATTATCGGTAATTTAATGGATCGGCGTGATCGCTTCGATCGCCTTCTCATTGAAACAACTGGGCTTGCCGATCCAGCCCCCGTGATTCAGTCTTTTTTCACGGATGAAGTGATGCTTCGACAAACACAGCTTGATGCCGTCGTCACGGTTGTGGATGTCAAGCATATTACTCAGCATTGGGAGAGCGAAGAAGCCCAGGAGCAGATTGCTTTTGCTGACATTATTCTGCTGAATAAGGCGGAGTTGGTTTCACCCGATATTTTGGAAACGCTGAAGCAGAAGGTGCGCGGCATAAATGCGATCGCGAAAATCTACACTACCAATTATTGCGATCTATCTCTGGATTCCGTCTTGGGGGTTCAATCTTTCGATCTCAAGAATGCCTTGGCGATCGATCCGGAATTTCTCGATGAATCGGCCCACGAGCATGATGATTCGGTGTATTCGGTTGCGATTAACGAGCCAGGGGCAATTGATACGGACAAGATTAATCGCTGGCTCTATCAGTTAGTTCAAGCGCACGGTCCCGATCTATTTCGCATGAAAGGCATTCTTAACGCCCACGACATGGAGCGTCGGTTTGTATTTCAAGGGGTTCATATGACCCTCGACGGTCGCCCGGGCAAGCCGTGGAAGCCGGATGAAACTCGTCGCAACGAGCTGATCTTTATTGGTCGCAACCTCGAACAAATGAACCTGCAAGACGGGTTCAACGCTTGTTTAGTTTGATGTGCCCCTTGGCTGGCATCAAGTATTTGGCAATCTAGCGATCAGGAGAAATCGACATGAAGCAAGCAGAAGCATTGAGTATCAGTATTGGTGTTTTGGGAGGTATTGACGTTTTCCTCACGGCAACGGTTCTTCCCTTGCCCGTGTGGGTAACATTTACGGCTTGGGCCTCCTTTTTTATTGTTGGGGGAGGAGTGGATGGCTTCAAGAAGTCGGTAGTCTGCAATATTACCGGGATTCTGATTGCTGGCGCATCCCTGCTGGCGATCGAGCTGATTGGTCCAACGCCGATCATAGCTGCGATCGTTGTGGGCATTGGCAGTGCTGCGATGGTGCAAGCCAGCAAGATTCCCTTTACAGCCGGGATTACACCCGCGATTGTTTGGGGATTTTCGCAAACTGTGGGAACCGCCGCAGTAACGGGGAATCCGATGACCTCCCCCTTCCTGGAAAACCCCGTTGCGATCGCGATCGCCGCCATGATTTTAGGTGCTATTTTTGGCTATCTTTCAGAACTGTGGGGGAAAGCAATGACAACAGCACCGGAAACCGCAGCTTGAGTGTAAGGTTCGCGATCGTGTCGGTTAGCTTGCGAACTGCACTGAATTTTTTCGCGATCGCGAGATAAGAAATGCTATCGTTAATCAACTAAGGGATCTCCAAAGCTATGAAATTACAGCACAATTTAGGCGGTTTAGAGAATCTGGGGCCGATTAACTTTGAGACGGAAGTTTTTGTCGAACCCTGGGAAAAGCGCATTTTTGGTATTCATACCGCAATGATGGCATTGAGCAATCATCTCAATGAACTGCCGTATGACATCGAAAACGTTCCCACTGAATTCAAGAGTTTTTGGACTTGGGGGCATCTCCGGAAGGGTGCCGAGGGGATGAATCCCTTTGAGTATTTTCGGTTGCGTTACTACGAGAAATGGCTCGGCGGCATTTCTGGCTTTTTTGTGGAAGAAGGCTACATTACCCAAGAAGAGCTAGATGCACGCACAGCTGAGATATTAGCCGACAGCGCCAAGGCTGAAGCCCCACTGCCCCAAGGTGGCAATCCGGCGATTAACGCTCAGGTTGAGAAATACCTGCGTGAAGGTGACTCGCCCCAACGTTCGGTTGCGATGGAACCCAAATTCAAAGTTGGAGACAAAGTCCGTATTAAGGATGTGCCTCCGGCAGATCATACCCGTTTACCCGGGCATTTGCGCGATCGGGTTGGTGTGGTTGATAAGGTTTATGAAGGGGTCTATACTTACTTCTTCAAAACCAATGATGGCATTGGCGTGCCGATGCCAATTTACAGTCTTTGTTTCCAACCCGATGCTCTTTGGGATAAATCCCTGCTGGATTCCAAAGCGATTTACTACAACGACATTTTTGAAGTCTATATTGAAGCTGCTTAAGGAGAAAAAAAATGCCAAGTCTTTACGAAGGTTTCCAGTACGATCCAGAGCGCGAGCGTTACAGTGCGGCCAAGGTCAAAGCGCTGGAATCGTTGCTAATTGAGAAAGGAGTAATCGCCGGCGATACGGTTGATAACATCCTCAGCTATTTTGAAACTCAAATGGGGCCATTTAATGGCGCTAAGTTGGTCGCCAAGGCGTGGGTCGATCCCGCATTTAAAGAATTGCTGGTCAATGACTGCAATGCAGCCTGTAATGAGATGAGCTTTCCTCCTGGTATGTCTGGTGCAGAGGGGGAACATATGCGGGTGGCGGAGAACACCCCTGAAGTGCATAACGTGATTGTCTGCACCCTATGTTCTTGCTATCCCTGGCCAACGTTGGGCTTACCACCTTACTGGTATAAAGATCCAACCTTCCGAGCGCGCACCGCGCGGGAACCCCGCACCGTGCTGAAGGAATTTGGAGTTGAGCTGGATGATTCGGTCGAAATCCGTGTTTGGGATACGAGCGGTCAGATTCGTTGGTGGGTCTTACCCATGCGTCCTGAGGGGACGGAAGGCATGAACGAAGAGCAACTAGCTTCTCTGTTGACCCCAGAAGCGATGATGGGCGTTGCACTGCCTAAAGCGGCATAAGACTGGCAAAACTGCAAAGTTTATACCTGAGTGAGAGGACAAAATATATGTTCACTAAATTTGAACATTTTGCGGCGACGAGCTTAATGGGTTCGCCAGAGGAAGCGCCACCTCGACGTGACGGTCATCTCTATTTCGATCGCGACTGGGAGCGTCTAGCGTTTGGGGTGGCGATCGCCCTTTCTAAACAGGGGCATTACGAATGGGAAGACTTTCGCCAGCAATTGATTAGCAAAATTGGGGAGTGGGAAGCAGAACATGGAACAGACGATCCGAGTTGGGATTATTACCAACGTTGGTTAGCCGCGCTCGAAGAAATTTTAGTCGAGTCTGAGGTGTTGGCTCCCGGTGAGTTGGACGCTCGCATGGCAGACATTCTTGATGCTTGCAGTCCCGAGCAGAAGCAATCTGAGCTACCCCGTTAAGATTGCCTATTGCCTAGCGCGAAGCGCGATCTTACTTTTCTAAAGCGCCGCTACGGCTTCCCCAATTCGCTCTAGGGCACGCTGGAGTTGGTCTAAAGAGGTGGCATAGGAGAGGCGCAAATAGCCCTCCCCATGGTCTCCAAAGGCGGTTCCCGGTAAGAGGGCAACTCCGGCTTGATTTAAGAGATAATCGGCTAAGGCTTGAGAGTTTAAGGGCAATTCTTTGATATTGGGAAACACATAAAATGCGCCCGGTGGAATGAGACAGTGGATACCAGGAATTTCATTGAGTCGAGCAACGAGAATATCGCGGCGATATTGGAAGGCTTTGACCATTTCTTGTACGGGTTCTTGGGAACCTTGCAACGCTGCGATACCGGCTTTTTGGATAAAGGTACAAGTACAAGAATTGGAGTTGAGCATTAATAATTCTAAGGCGCTGATTAAATGTTGGGGAATCACGCCATACCCTAAACGCCATCCCGTCATGGAATAGGTTTTAGAAAAGCCATCGACTAAGAGGGTTCGATCTTCCATTCCGGGTAGACTGAGCAAACTATAGTGAGGATGGTCATATAACAGGCGAGAATAGATTTCGTCAGCTAGGATATAAAAATTATGTTTAATGGCTAAATAGGCGATCGCTTCTAAATCGGCTAGAGGTAAAAATCCTCCTGTGGGGTTATGGGGGGAGTTCAAGATCAATAACTTAGTTTTGTCCGAAATCAGCCGCTCTAAGTCTTCCACGCGAAAGCTAAATTCCCGCTCTTCCACTAAGGGTAAGGGAATAGGACGACCTTGGGCAAACTGAATCACGGAGCGATAGGTGGGAAAACCGGGATCGGGATAGATGACTTCATCTCCAGGATTCACTACTGCCAGAATACCGAAAAAGAGTAGGGGTTTGGCTCCTGGAGTGACGATAATGCGATCGCCCCCTACCTGAATCTTCCGGGTTTTGCTAACATGAGCGGCGATCGCCTCTCGCAGTTCTGGCAACCCTAACGTTAAACTATAACCGGTATAGCCCTGGGCGATCGCCTCCGTTGCAGCTTGGCAAATATGAGAGGGGGTAGGAAAGTCAGGTTGACCAATTTCTAAGTGAATAATATCGCGTCCTTGCGCTTCTAAGGCTTTTGCTTTAGCTAAAACTTCAAACGCAGATTCTGATAACAATCCCTCGATGCGCTCTGCTTGATTCATGAACCGATCTCCTAAATTATGGTTTTTTCTATTCCCTATTCCCTACTTGCCCTCAGATCATATCCTGATCTCGATCAAAAACTCCGTATCAAGGAATAGCGCAGTTCTTGAGAACCTTTAAGTTTTGGACTCCGTTGGATAATGAATGGGAGTGGATGCTATGCGGATGTCAACCGTTGTCCTTGTTACATTAGCGACTTTAATCGCGCCAGAATTTCGGTCTTCGTCCGATCTAAAGCAATCTCCAATTCAACCGATAGGAGATACTGGAAAAACGGAAAAACCGGATTTAGATCCTAAGTTTATTGATTCGATTGTGCAACAGGTGATGCCGGTTGCTCTGGCTTCTATTAGTCCTCCAGAAATTGTTCCTCCGGTAGCAAAATCTACGGAGGAACCCTTCAATCGTACGTCCTTATCTCAAGAAGATATTCAGCACCTGAAAACTATGATTTCCCAGGTAGTTGATACCTCTATTGCTCAGGAAAATTTAGCCTTAGTCCGAGGGGACGATCGCCTGCCGAAAATTGAGGGAACGATTACTCTCTTAAATTTATTGATGGTATTGATCGTCAGTATGCCCGTTATGGCAATGATTTTATTTTGGTTTATTCGAGGTTGGGTGGTTCAAGATTTAGTCAAACTGATCCATTCCCAATTAGAAGGATTTAGCGATTTAGATCGCGATTTAAAGGATTATCATTTAAAAGCCGATGATTGGATGGGCGAGTTATACCGTCATCTGAATTTATATAAACAACATATTCGTGATGAGTTAACCATGGTTCATGAACAGTCCCAGCAATCTCAGATTTCCCTAGAGGAACTCGATAAAATCAAGCGCCAAATGATGCGTCAATTTCAGGAGATGTTGACGGAAACGAAAGCGGAAAAAGAGAGTTTATTCCAGGAAATGTCCCAAACACGCCCATCCCAAATGGTGGCGGCTCTGCCGGTGAATTTGTCGTCTGAAGTGCCTGATTTTTCGCCTCCTCAGTCAAATCGGAGTCTAGTTCCAGATTCAACTCATCCGCAGTCTGTGGTAAGTCCGGAAGAATTGACGATGGAAGATTATGTCAGGCAAGCCCAGCAATTAACCCAAGTTCATCGTTATGAGGATGCGATCGCGGCTTATCATAAAGCTTTGGAATGGCTGCCAGATTCCTATGAAACCTGGTTGGCGATCGGTCGATTATATGTTAAGCAAAATAGCTATTATCGCGCTCTAGAAGCCTATCAAAAAGCCATTGATATTGATGAGAGTCGGGATGAAGGATGGTATAATTTAGGCAATACTCTCAGTAAATTAGAGAACTATCTCCGCGCTCTCACTGCTTACGATCGCGCCCTGTCGATTTATCCGGGACGCTATGAGGCCTGGTATAATCAAGGGAGTGTTTTTGCTAAGTTAGGACGTTATGCGGAGGCAATTGACTCCTACGATCGCGCCTTGATTCTCAATCCCCAAAGTTGGGAAGCTTGGTATCATCGCGGCAATTTATTAGGATGGATAGGAGAATATGAAAAAGCGATCCTTTCCTATGATAAATCGGTCAATCTCCATTCTCAGAATAGCGAGCTTTGGTATAAACAGGGTTTAGCCTTAGCCAAATTGAATCGCCATCAGGAAGCCCTAGCCTGTTATGATATCGCTTTGTCTTTAGGTAAACAAGGAGAAGGTTTATGGCGCAACCGTGGAGCTACCCTGGAAGGTTTAAATCGATATGAGGAGGCGATCGCGTCCTACGAACAAGCCTTAGCCCTTAAACCAGAAATGTTAGATTTATGGTTCAGAATTGCCCATCTTTTAGATTGCCTCAATCGCCCAGAAAAAGCCCTAAAAACCTACAATCATATTTTGTCGATCCAACCCAATCATCCAGAAGCCTTAAAACTCAAAGGCAACATTTTAGTTGAGTTTCACCACTATCAAGAAGCCATTGATTCGTTTACTGAAGCTCTGGAAGCGCAAAAAACGGGAACTTGTGCGGTGCAAGTGGTTAGTCGATGATTGCGATCGCTCAACTCTCCAAACCGATAATTGGGCGATCGGGAAGCCGAATCATGCTTCCCTTGGTTAGTGGATGTAAAAACACCTCTCTTAAGACAAGACATCAGGTATAGGGAACGGGTAGGGTTTAGAAAGCGAGCTTCTGCCAGAAACCCGCTTTCTAGCGTTTATCTATTACCAGCGCGTAGCGCTCTACTTCAAGAACCACTGACTGGGACGATAGGGATAAGCCCAGTAATAGTCATAGGATTTAGCGGTAAATTCCTTGAAATTACCTAAATCATTGCGATGGTAAACGGGTTCGGCTGGATTCCCCACGGTGCCGATAAATAGGAGATCGGATTGCAGTAAATCGACGATTTCCTTACCAAGTTGATTGGATTCTTCAGTACCTAAAGTGTACTTTTGATACTCAATGGACTTTCGATCCAACTCGGTTACCCATTCCGGAGGTTCTAAGCCTTCAGCGCCGTTAGTCTCAATATATTTAGCCCAGAGATGACCGTTGCTGAGGCTAAAATAATCGCCAAAGGGGGGGAAGAAGGGTTCCCGCGAACCCGCTACAAACGCTGAGGTATAGGCTTTCGTCCAGGTCATGATATCCAAGTCATTTGACGCTTGACTGGCGCGATACTCATCGGAGGTGACTTCTTTGAGCTGCATATTGATACCCACATCATCCAGATATTGGACAAACAGTTCGTGGAGTTTAACAGCTCCGCCTTGGGTGGCAAATTGTAAATTAATTACCAAAGGCTGCCCGTCTAGGCGATCGCGTTTTCCATCCCCATTAGCATCCACTAACCCCATCTCATCAAGCAGTTCATTGGCTTTATCCGGGTCATACTCAATTAAATAGGTTTTTTGCTCCTCCGTGATAAAATCCACCGTATTCGGGTCAATGGCAGTATATTGGGCGGGAGTGGCTAACCCAAAATACACTAACTCGTTCATCTCCTCACGATTCATAGCATGACTGACGGCTTGACGGAAGCGCAGATCGTCAAAAATCTCTCGCAAGCCTTCATCCTTGTGGTTAACATTAAAGGAGTAAACCACCATAGATTCCCCTACAGTGGGAACGGGACTGACAGTATAATTCCCTTTACTTTCATTTTGTTGCAATACGGGCAAATCTTCAGCAAATACAGCTTGAGATTTATACACCACTTCCCCATTGGAGAGTTTCAAGTTCTGGACTTCCTTCTCTGGAACATACACCTCATCAATCCTGCTGATATAGGGGAGTTGTTGTCCCGTGGTATCAACTTGATAGAAATAGGGATTAGCCACCAAACGCCGACCTTCTGCGGTATCGGCAATGACAATATGGGATTCTAAGGTCGGCATTACTGCTCGCTCTAAGCTATTGGCTTTAGCTGTATCTTTGAGCAGAGGAGAGGGGACATCTTTCCAGTCACTGCTGCCATAGTAGAAGTTGAACGCTTCATCCCAGCTTTCAAAGCCATCATCTTTGGCGTTCTTCTCGGCATTTGAGTCAACATCGGGGTGGTATTTACCTAAGAAATGTTTGGGTAGAAACGGTTGAGCGTAGTCGGTGGCAAATAAGGAGGTTAAACCGGGTTTGGCTTGGGAGAGGGTAAAAGTGACTGTGGTGGGATTAACCGCTTCTACTTCCATGGGTTGGCCGTTGACGAGGAAGCGATCGGGGATACCATTCGAGTATAGGGTTTTATTCGCCAGGACGTTGTTATACCAAAAGACAATATCTTCTGCCGTGAAGGGTTCGCCATCGGACCACTTGTGTCCTTCTCGTAGATAAACCGTGAGAATGGTGTAATCATCGTTCCATTCAAAGTCGCGAGCGATATTGGGAACTAAGGTTTTTAGGTCGTCGGAATAGCGGAAGAGGTTTACATGGCGAGTAGAGAGCAGGTCGGAAGTTCCAGATTCTGTGGCTTTGGAGAGTCCAGCGAGGATGCCCCCATATTGACCAATTTCTTCATAGGGAACTACAACTAATGGCTCGTTGGGGATTCTTTCATCTATGGAGGGGAGGTCAGTGTTGCCTTGAATTTCCCCATTGAGATCCTCAATTTCTGGGTTAGCGACGAAAGCCATCTCACACCCCGTTTCGGCTTCATAGTTCTGTAAGTCGTATTGCTGGGGATATTTTCCTTCACCAATGCCTTGGGTATCAGCGAGGGTAATGGCAGGACAACTGCCTTCAGCTCTGGTTGCGGTAGTCCCCGCAGTCGTTGTGGTTTCGACGTTAGAAGCACAGGCAGCGAGTCCGGAGATCGCCAATACTAAAGCAGAATGAGTTACTTTCGTCACTCTAGAACTCAATTGTGGGTTGAATCGATAATGCATGAGGTTCTCCTTACAGTAGGAATAATCAAATGGGTTTAAGAAGCGGTGAGGGATAAAGCTTGTTCAGATTTGAGCATCGCTGGTGCGGGTGAGATTCCCAATAGAGTGCAGATTAAAGGGGCGATCGCCAATTGGGATATCGGCTCGGTTGCCTCCCCATTCGAGTCAGTGCCGATCGTAAATAAGGGAACCTCCCGCACATCCGGTAGGGTTCCTCCATGGTGACCGTCAGGATTCATGCCATGATCGGCAGTAATGAGAAGGGTATAACCTGCTTCCCGCCAGAGAGGAATATAGTGGGACAGTAGACTATCGGCTAGTAAGGCATAACCGCGATATTCTTTACTATCGGAGCCGTAGCCATGTCCTGCATGGTCAATTCCCATGGAATGGATGAGGAAAAAGTCAGGATTATAGGCTTGCCTGAGCATTTCGGCATCGGCAAACAGATGGGAGTCTGGGTAAGAGTCTTCCCAATAAAAGCGCCCATGTTGGATGGGGTTATGGGTGTTATGCTGGTCGCGATCGCGCTGGGGAACAAACGGAGCATGATTGTAGAGTTCGCTAAACCAGGAATAGGCGGCTGCTGCGGTCGTTAAGCCAGCTTCTTTTGCCAAATGAAACACACTTTGCTGATGGGACAGACGCACAACATCATTGGCTCCAATACCATTGACGGAAACCGGTGTACCGGTCAATAGCACTTCATAGAGAGGCCGGGATAAACTCGGCAGTTCAGCTCGGACTTGATACAGACTGGCTTGGAGGGTTTCCACTAAATGGCCCAAGTAACCCATTGAGGCAACAGCCACATCAAAACGCAAGCCATCTAATAGTACTACAATGACTCGTTTACTCATAATTCACCCATCCTGAATGCTTAGATAGTCATATCAGAGAAAGACTAAGCCTAGGTTATGGGTTGGGAGACAATGGGTTATGAATCAATTAACTTGAGTTCAGGTTGAGGGATGGGGAATAGGCGATCTCCCGATTCCCTGTCTCTACTCGCCAGCGCCCAGAACTTGTAGAGCTTGCCAGCAGCGAGTGGAGCAGGATTTTTGAGACACAGAAGCGATATCAATCCATTGAATGCCTTTGGGGCCAATTTCTGCTTCATCGCTGTGCAGATGGGTGGGTTTACTTGGAAGCGAGCATTGGTAGATAATGTTAATTGTATGGAGGATGCGATCGCGTCCTTCGGGAAAGAAACTTTCGGCTATTGTCAATAGATCGTCGATTTCAAAGTTCTCTATTCCCGTCTCTTCTTTAACTTCTCGTCGTAGAGCTTCCCGAATCGGTTCGTGGGGTTCAATTCCTCCCCCTGGTAAGTCCCAACAGTCAGGTTCTGGGAACGTCATCTGATGAATCAGTAACACTTCGGTTTCGATGACAAATAAGGCGACAACCGCTACTCGTAAGCGAGTTTGAGGTTTAGTGGTTTCTATCTGCTGATTTTCCATGATATTAATGTCTCATGCACCTCTGATGTCAAGGGTATCATCATTGAGTCAATTAAAGATCGGCTCTATCAATCGTGTATTTCTAATTTCTGATCGCCATGAATCCTATACTTAAAACACTCATAAACTGTTTATCTACCCAAGGTCATGCTCAGTATGATGGCGAAGCAGTTAGCCAACTCGAACATGCTTTGCAATGTGCTACTTTGGCGGAAACTGCGCGTCAATCTAGAGAGATAATTCTCGCTTGTTTATTTCACGATCTCGGTCATCTATACCCGGAGCGGAGTACACCAGAAGGCGATCGCCATGAATATTGTGCTTTGCCGGTTTTGCGATCGCTCTTTCCTCCCGCTATCACGGAACCCATCCGTCTCCATGTTGAAGCAAAACGCTATCTTTGTGCAGTCGATCCTAAATATTTGAGTCAACTTTCTCCGGCTTCCCAACAGAGCTTAATTATCCAAGGAGGCGTGTTCTCTCCAAAAGACGCTCAAGCATTTGTCGCACAACCTTATGCTCTCGATAGTATTAAACTTCGTTGCTGGGATGAACAAGCCAAAGTTGAGGGTTTAGTGACTCCAGATCTTGACTATTTTGTTCGGAAGTATTTATAAGACTTAATACCCAGCAGAGCGACCAGACGAATAAACTCACTTTAATAGTTTCTGGTGTTAAGAGTTCAAGATACTAGGTTGCCTCAGATTCAAGACTGCGACCGCTCACTAATACATCCAACCGCTTCAGCGTCATAATTACTAGAGAATGGTAGTGTGAGATTTACTGTCAATATGAATCTCAAATAACTTTTCTGGGGGATTGCGAGTACTATAATCAACTATTTTTACCGCAACAGTATCAAAATATTGAATTGCCTCTGTATCTCTATTCTGGACTTCATTGAAGTTAGTAAAACATACATGCCACAGGTTTGGCTTACTGTTTTCATCCCAAATAGCAAATATTTCTTTAAAGGCTTTAACAACTTTTTCCCGATCATCTCCTTCAATGATAACCCAAAACTCTCGCCAACCCGCGCGCAAACACTCACAAGGCAAGCTAAAGTTTTGTAGAAATTGATCCCAACCACTCGAGAGAAGTTCTGATTCCTCATCTTTGGAGAGTTTGCATTCAGCAATAGACTCGATCGTAATAAATAAGATTGCCACGAATGCTTTCCGGTCTGGTTCTAGTAGTGCCTCCAGTTTTTTAGGAAAGGTGGCGCGATCGACTACGATACAATTACCATCAATGTTATTCATCAGAAGAACCCAGTTTCTAATCGCAAGGCCAGTTCTTTGTCTTTGTTCACATCACACTCATGATAGCCGAGGACAAGCCAAAGGGACTAGGAGGGTTGGCTTCAGCCACGCGCCAGGGCCTTTGCCGCGTTCACCCCCTAGATGAACAGTTGCACCTTGTTCCACAGTCTGCTTAATCGTTGCCAGTAAACTTTCGATCTTTATGAATCGGGTTTAGGCCGGTTGCCGGGTAGCCGCGATCGTAACATCACGGATATTCACATTCTGCGGTTGGGAATACATAAACACTGCTGTGCGAGCAATGTCGTCGGCAACCAATGCACCGCCCATTGCCTTTTTCCACTCCTCATAACCATCAATGATTTCCTGCGAAGTGGTGTGACTCAACAGTTCGGTTTCTACTGCGCCAGGGTGAATTGCCATCACGCGTACATCACTGTTAGAAACTTCTTCACGAACATTTTCGGTAATTGCGGAGACGGCAAACTTGGTTCCGACATAAGCGGCATGGTTGGGAAAAGACTTTTTGCCTGCAATAGAACTCATGTTCATGATAGTGCCAGTACCCCGCTCCTTCATCGAGCTAAGAACCGCCTGCATTCCGTTTAACAAGCCGAGAACGTTCACCTCAAACATTCTGTGCCATTCCGCTGGGTCTTGTGTATCAATCTGCCCTAGAAGCATCACACCCGCATTGTTGACTAAGCAATCTACTGGGCCATATTCAGCTTCAGCCTCTTCAATGGCAACACGGAAAGCTTTAGCATCGGTGACATCCAGTTTGCGGCACATTGTGTTGGGTAGGCCAAGCGCTTCGAGTTTTTCAATCCGGCGAGCGAGAAGTAATAGCGGGTGACCCAGTTCGGCGAAACGTCGAGCAATAGCCTCACCGATACCGGAGCTTGCACCGGTAATAACCACTAAGGATTTCTGATTAGTTTCCATATTTTCTCCTTCTTGGTGTCATGTAAATGCAGTGTACTTTTGAACTACTAGCAAGCTCAAGACCTATTTCTGCTTAGACGTTGCCTATTTCTGCTTTCTGCCCATTGTTTGAGCGCAATTCTTAACAGCGATTGCTATAGTCAAGTGATAAGGCTATTTGAGGAGGAGCGAATTATTTATCTACAACAAATCATGGATGTTTATCAGTTTTCCAAAGTGGAAGGCTTTATCGAGACTCATATTAGAGGTGTCAGTTTCTTCTGGGCAACAAAAGCTATAGCGTGTTCGCCGCTCGTCTACAATGCTGGGCTAGTGATTATTGAGCAGGGTAATAAAGTTGGATACCTCGGCGATCGTGTGTTTCACTACGATAGTGACCATTACCTTGTCCTTAGTGTGCCACTCACCTTCGAGTGCAAAACAAATGCCAGCTTAGACAACCCGTTACTGGGCCTTTTTATTGAACTCGATCTTGCCGAACTTCACAAGATGGTGATGCAACTCTCAAAACATAATGCACTCGAGAACTTTGAGCCGACATCACCATTATGTGGGGTTGAGCCGGTTGCCCTTGATTCCCAGATGCGTAAGGCAACAACTCGGCTCATGCAAGCCCTCTGCTCAGAACAGGATAGTGAAATTCTTGGTTTGTCATTAGTTAGGGAGGTCGTCTACCGCGCACTGTTGGGTAAACATGGACCTGCTCTTTATGCGCTCACCCAACACAACTCCCACTATGCGCGGATTGCTCGAAGCATAGAGATCATTCGGCGTGAGTACCAAAAACCCCTCACGATCAAGCAGCTCGCCAAAGAAGTGGATATGAGTGTCTCAGCATTTCACCGGTCGTTCAAACAGATAACCGAAAAATCTCCACTACAGTACCTCAAAGAGTATCGATTACATAAAGCTAAGAGTCTTATTCTTCATAACAATATATCTGTAGGTACGGCAGCCCTCAATGTGGGGTACGAGAGCACATCCCAGTTTAGTCGAGAGTTTAAGCGCTATTTCAATTTTTTGCCCTCTCAAGCAAGAGACTTGGGCTATGCCCAACTTGTATAGATTCAATGGGGTTGGTCTTGAGTTTAGTAAGGTGGCGCGATCGACTATGATACAGTTACCCTCAGTGTTATTCATGAGAAGCTCCCATATACAAAATTTGATCGCGTCTCGATTTTACTGGCTACTCAGAAATTACACCACAAGCCAGGCGAGGACCGCCGCCACCGAGAGGAGCTGGCTCGTCAGAAAAGTTATCTCCGTGCATATGCACCATTAGAGAACGACCATTTAAGAAGCTGACTTCTAACCGGGGAGCTAAAACAGGAGTTGTTGCTGTACCATTATTGGCCACAAATAACGGAGGTAAATCTCCCAGGTGACCATCATCCGCATAGGGGCCTTTATGGACTCCGGTATTGAATGGGTCGAAGTGCCCGCCGGCAGCTAATCCAGGTACGGTCTTGCCATCTTTCATTCCAGGGCCGCAGTCTGGATTGGTATGAATATGAAATCCATGGGAACCTGGAGTCAAATTGGTCAGATTCGGGGTAAGAAGCAAACCATATTCCGTATCTTCCAAAAGCACTGTACCAACAGCCGCGCCAATACCATTGGCATCAGTGAGATTCATTTCAACGGTAATGGCATGACCGTCAGCATAAGCTGGTGCGAGAACAGTTGCTGTCATTAGGGCTGTCAGAGAAGCAATATAAACTGATTTTTTTTTCATGGGTATCTTGGAAGTCAAAAAATAAATAACGTATGACTGGGGACAATATATTACTTGACACACGAGACAGTGTGCCAGTAATGGTTAATGCAAAGTGTATCCCAGAAAACGAAAACCATAAGGCCATATCCCTCTTCTGTCACTCT
>DDLS01000087.1 GCA_002340255.1 Cyanobacteria bacterium UBA2566 | reverse complement strand
GTTTGCTGGAGAGCAACGGGATAGTTTGACGGGGTTGGATTATCTGAGGGCGAGATATTATGACCCGACTTTGGGACGCTTTATTTCCAGGGATGCTTATCAAGGTTCGTTGAATGACCCCATGAGTCAGCATAAGTATCAGTATGCTCATGCTAACCCCATAGTTAATACTGACCCTAGTGGGTATTTTTCTTTGGGTCAAATAGCAGCAGCTTCTGCACTTTACAGTACTCTTGCTGGTTTAAGTTTTACCACAGGTGCTGCTGGTGCTGTTCTTGCTACTGGAGGAAGTTTCGGTGATGCTTTAGCGCTTTATGACCAGTTTTTTGCTGGTATGTTAGATAGCTTGACGTTTGGAGGAAGTACAGTTGCTAGACGATTAGCTCACGGAGAAGCAGCAACACGAAATCATCATGGACTTTTCTTCAATTTGGGTCGGCTTAGTGGATCGGTTGCTAGTATATGGATAGGCTCTTATGCAGCTCCTTTATCTGGACTTAAAACAGCGCCTTGGTGGGCAAAAGCAGCTTTAGGATACGATCTATTTGGTACTGGAGTTGGGATAGTTCAGAGTACAATAAACATCCTAGAACAACGATCGACTATTTGGGATATTCTTGCTTTTTTGCCAATTATAACTTGGTTGGGTGTAAACTATAGTTTTAGATCGCAGGGATTGGGTAGTAATGGTGGTAACATTAAGATTACACCTAAGGATGCTCCTGAGTTGCCAGAGCTTCGATTTTGGCAAGATGATTTCTCAATTAATGCTGATGTTCCTAGTGCAGAAACACCAAGACCATTCGTTCGAGCCGAGTTACCTGCCCGAGATGTGGTAGAAGTGACAGACATTTACAGGAGGACGTTACCACCAGGTTCTGGCTCTATGTTATTAGTGAAAACGTTAGAACATTATGACGCTATACCTTACAAGAGACTTATATTTACAAACATTGAAAATGCTCCTACAATAGAAACTTATAAATTAGGACGAGATGCAGCCGAAAGTGTTCTTGGAAGAGTGGGTAGAAGAGCCTTGGAAAAGTTAGGTCTGAATCCTACTGAATTCAGATTTGAAATGTTTAGAGGTAAATTGAATCTTATTATTGAAGTAGGAGGAACTAATCAATGACTTATTTCTCGGGAGAAAACTTAGAGTTAATTGAAGCTCTGGTTTACGATCCAACACTTAAACCTGACTATGATATTATGAGAGATTCTTTAGTCTGGCCGGATGAACGTCCACAGGGATTAGATCCTGATGCCTATGAAAAATTAATCGATCTTTGGATAGCCCGATCTTTTATTCATAAAGGAATTTCATTTTCCGACCACCGTCTCGATCCAGAATATTTTGAACGAGTGTGGAAGGAAGCACGAGAGCAAGGGTTTCAATGGCCGGGTTTTCATCGTTTGCATTTAAGCGAACCGGATCGAGAATTCTATGAAAATGCGAGAAATGAATTCCTGGCAATGGATGGAGATGATTTTTAGTGAGTACCCAAACTCGGTCGAATAGACCAAGGAAATTGAGAAGTTGGTATTTACTTTCTTAAAGATAGGGAGAACTTAAAAAGTTATCATGAGTCAGCTATCTCTCAGTGGCAAGAAACTAATAGCGTTCGACTTGGAAACGGTTAGAGTCAATCGTCGTGGTGAAATTATCAAACGCGAAAACCACACTGCCCAATATTTCATTGAGGATTTGGGCAATGAGACCACTTTGGATATGGTTGCCATTCCTGGTGGAACTTTCCTGATGGGTGCCTCAGAAGCAGAAAGCCGAGGAACGGGGGGACTTGATATTGCCAAACCCCAACATCAAGTCACGCTCCAACCTTTCTTTATGGGAAAATACCCAATTACTCAGCGACAATGGCGTGCGATTGCCGATCGCCCTGATTTGAAAGTCGAACGCGACCTTAACCCCAATCCTCTCTATTTCGCAGATAAAGAAAACAGCGATTGTCATCCCATAGCAGAAGTCGATTGGTACAGTGCGATGGAATTCTGCGGGCGGCTCTCGAAATTGACAGGAGGAGAGTACCGACTTCCAAGCGAAGCGGAGTGGGAGTATGCTTGCCGAGCTGGAACATCAACCGCTTTCTACTTTGGAGACACTCTGACAAGCGAGTTAGCGAATTACAGAGCTAGTTATACCTATGCCGATGAACCCCAAGGAGAATATAGAAAAGAAACCACCCCAGTCGGGCAATTTCCCCCCAATGCTTTCGGATTGTATGACTTACTTGGAAATGTCTCGGAATGGTGTGAAGATGATTGGCACAAGGACTATGAAGGAGCGTCAGAGGATGGTGGTGTCTGGAGGTCTGATCGGGAATATGTGATGAAAGTAATACGCAGTGGTTCTTGGAGCACAACCGCTGGGCACTCTCGTTCTGCGTATCGTTTCGGAATTATTCCGGTTAGGGAATTCGACGACCAGGGACTACGAGTGGTTTATGTTCCCCCCCAAAATTCTTAGCCCTGTAGGTGTAAAACTAGCGAAGCTGCAATGAGAGGCAATCTGGCTGGAAACTCTTACAGGACAATAATTTCAAAGGCGATCGCGCTCCAACTTATTCCAGAGCTTTGACTTTGCCTATCCCAACCAAGAAGTCACCTTTGGCGTGCAAAGTGCCGATAACTTGGGAGTCAAGCATGTCTCCTTACAAGTCAATGGTACGGACATTCCTGTAGATGCCTGGGGATACGGGAAGTGGACGTTTGCCGCTCCTGGACTGTACCAGATTGCCGCCACGGTGGTGGATACTTCCGGACGCGAAACCACGGAGACCTTTGAGTTCACCGTATCTCCTCATCCGGGAGAAGAGGTGATTGACTTCGATTTAGACTTACCCGAAGGAACCCTCTCCGAAGCGATAGAAATCAAAGGCGAGATAACCGCCAAGACTGCCGAGCAGAACATACAATCCTATAAAGTAGAAGTAGCGCCAGTCGGTAGCGATGACTTT
>DDLS01000003.1 GCA_002340255.1 Cyanobacteria bacterium UBA2566 | reverse complement strand
GTATAGAAAAGTTCTAGGAGTTTATGTTAACACTTTTACTGAACAGAAACCTTTGAATCAGCTACGTTAGCGATCTTTTAGTCCCTTGACATAACTCACCTGAGCAGGTCGTTAATCCACCAGCTTCGGTTTGTTGCGCCTCAGTAATTTATTTATAAACCTTTTTATTCTCTAATTCAAGAGTAATGAGGGTGATTTTACATAAACTTCATAAAGTCAACGGTCTTGATGAAGTTTGTGTAAACAGAAGGGGGGCGATCTACGGAGAAATATCCTGAAATGGGGAGTCAAGAGTTGGGAATAGACAAGAGTTACAAAAATGGTAACCGTATCCTCGGATCGGGATCGGTCAGACAAACTAAGAGGATATAGACACACTCTCAGGAGGATTGACTCTCATGATGCATCCAATTCATAAATGCTGTTCCACTTCTGTCCAAGGTTGGGGACGTTGGTCTATCTTACCTTTGGTTCTAGGGGTAATAGGGTTTTCGGTATTGATGGGAAATCTCTATACCCCCAAACCTGTTAATGCTCAGGAACAACAGCAACTGCTGCAAACCTTAACGGTAACCGGAAGAGGGATAGAACGGATTCCGACTACCCTAACTAGGGTCAATTTAGGGGTACAGGTTGAGGGAAAAACTGCCCAAGAGTTACAGGCACAAGTGGCTCGACAGTCTTCAGCGGTGGTAAAGTTGCTGCAAGAGCGTCAAGTGGAGCGCCTGGAAACAACTGGTATTCGGTTAACGCCCAATTATAGTTATAGCGATCGCACTCAACGCTTAATCGGTTACACTGCCACCAACACTGTGAGCTTTCGCATCGAAACGTCTAAAGCCGGTAGCCTCATTGATGACGCAGTACAAGCCGGAGCCACTCGTATTGATGGGATTAGCTTTATTGCCACCGATGAAGCCCTTGCCGCAGCCCAACAAGTTGCTCTCCGTCAAGCCACTGCCGATGCTCAACAACAAGCCCAAACTGTTCTAGATGCCCTCAATCTTACCTCTCGTGGTATTGTTAGTATTCAGATTAATCACGCCAGCGCACCCTCTCCTATCCAGTTGGATCGAGGAAACTTTGCACGAGCAGAATCTGCCCCAAGCCCGGTTATCGGGGGTGAGCAACAGGTAGAAGCCTCGGTTACCCTAAACATTCGATATTAAAGACTTGGGTACTGATTCAGCCGACTGGATACAGATCAGAATTCGCTGTGCATTCCTTGTGCTTCCTCATCTCGTTTAGAGCCTAAAAACTCTAAGCGATCTACTGTAATGATGGGACTCGATCGCTGGGCTTGAGTCGTATAATCTTGCCACTGATTAATCTCTAATCGACCAATCACGCCAATTTGTTTGCCCTTACGGACGTAGTTAGCTGCCAGTTGAGCCGTTTTGCCCCAAAGATTTAGATTAAACCAATCCGGTTCATCTGTCCGCCGCGTGGGACGATTGACCGCCAGCGTCAGTCTGCATTTGACCGCACCTGACTCAAAATATTTCACATCTGGGTCCATACCGACGCGACCGACTAAATGTACAACATTGAGATCCATCTTGAATTACACCATTGCTAATGATGAACAATTAATCTACTTTAGCGAATCGAAGGGGTAATGGGGGGATACAGACTAGATTTAGGGCAACTGACTGGACGGTAACTCAAAAACATAATAGAATCCACGTCAGTTATTATATTTTTACAATTCTAGACATTTGGACATATTGAAGTCGGGAGAGAAAAAAGGTGGGCGTATTTAGTCGATTTTCAAGAGATATGGGTATCGATCTCGGTACTGCAAATACATTAGTCTATGTATCGGGCAAGGGCATTGTGTTGCAAGAGCCATCTGTGGTGGCGATAGATACGGAAACGAAAGCGCCTTTAGCAGTTGGGGATGATGCAAAGAAAATGCTAGGTCGGACTCCAGGAAATGTAACGACATTTCGACCCTTGCGGGATGGAGTTATTGCCGATTTCGACACGGCTGAACTGATGCTTAAGCATTTTATCGAACGGGTGCATGAAGGTAAACAGGGATTGATCCCCCCACGGATGGTGATTGGCATTCCTTCAGGTGTCACTGGGGTAGAGCGTCGGGCGGTAATGGAAGCCGCTTCCCAAGCGGGGGCGAGGGATGTATATTTGATAGATGAACCCGTAGCAGCGGCGATCGGAGCTGGCTTACCGGTGGCTGAACCGACGGGGAATATGATTATTGATATCGGGGGCGGAACCACAGAGGTTGCCGTTTTGAGTTTACAAGGTACGGTAATTAGTGAGTCAGTGCGTGTCGCTGGTGATGAGCTGAATGAATCGATTATTCAGTATATGAAAAAAGTCCACAATTTAACCATTGGGGAACGGACGGCTGAAGATATCAAAATTCAAATTGGTTCAGCCTATCCCACCCCAGAGATTGATGAAGGGGCAATGGATGTTCGGGGGTTGCATTTACTGTCAGGTTTGCCCAGAACCGTTAGCATTAAGGCGGGTGAGATTCGCGAGAGTATGTCAGAGCCGTTATCGATGATTATTGATGCGGTAAAGCGGACACTAGAGCGGACTCCTCCGGAATTAGCGGCTGATATTATCGACCGAGGGATTATGTTGGCTGGGGGTGGCGCACTGCTTCAGGGTTTGGATACTTTGGTGAGCCATGAAACGGGAATTGTGACCCATGTGGCAGCCGATCCTTTGAGTTGTGTTGTTTTGGGTACGGGCAGAGTTTTGGAAAACTTTAAGCAGTTAGAACGGGTTTTTAGTGCGCGATCGCGGATGTAAAGTGAATGTATATACGTCAAATTCGTCGCTGGTGGGAAAGACATTGGTTAAACTTAGTGCTGATGGTGGTTGGCCTGGGTTTGGCGGTTTATGTGCGGCAAACTCAAGGTACTTTGGTATTTGAACTCTATGGCCGTCTGGTGGAGCCGTTCCAAGGAAATCCCCCTCAACAAGAACAGTTAGCAACGGCACGGGTGCTGGAGTTAGAAGCGAAAGTGGAAGAACTCGAACAGCAAAATAGCCGATTAAAGCAGTTAATTGACTATCAGGAACAGTCAAATCGGGAAGGGGTGATTGCTCCCATTATTGGCCGCAGTGCGGATCATTGGTGGAAACAAATTACTCTGGGCCGAGGGAGTCTGGATGGGATTGAAAAGGATTATATTGTTACGGGTACTGGAGGCTTGGTCGGCCGGGTCATTAGTGTCACAGAAAATACCAGTCGAGTGTTACTCTTAAGCGATCCCACCAGTCGGTTAGGGGCAACCATTCGCGTTGGAAAAGACCGCAGTTATATGGGAATCTTGCATGGCAGGGGCCAAAGTAAGGCGGTGATGGAGTTTTTTGATAAGGTTCCGGAAGTGAAACCGGGATACAAGGTGTTTACTTCCCCCTATTCTCCTCGCTTTCAATCGGGTTTATTGGTTGGGATTGTTGAGTCAGTAGATTTGAAAAAAAGTCCTGCTCCAGAGGCACAAGTTCGGTTTTCGGCTCCCATTGGTCATTTAGAGTGGGTTATGGTTTCTGAGGGGAAACCGGCTGTGGATTTGGAGTTGAATGAGTTAAATGAGTAGAAATAGACTGTGGTAAAACAATTGCTCGATCGCCTGGCTTCTTTGGGCCGTTTGGTTAATATTAGCCTAACGGGCTTGTCTATCCTGTTGTGTGCCCTGATTATGTTTACCCGATTACCGGGTATGGAGTTGTTGGGAATTGGGGTAAATTGGGCATTGGTGTGGGTGGTGGTTTGGAGTCTGAAGCGCAATGCTTGGCAAGGGGCGATCGCCGGTTTAGGCTTAGGTTTACTCCAAGATGCCCTCACGTCTCCCTATCCCCTCTTAGAAAATGGGGTAATTAATGCCTCACCCACTCATATGCTGGGATTGGTGTTAGTCGGATTTTTGACAGGAAAATTCCAAAAAGATCGGTATTTCCAAGAGGATTTTATTTCAGTAGCTCTGCTCACCTTTGGGATGACGCTGTTGGCGGAGACGGTGATTGCGCTTCAGTTGGTGTTGATTGGCGATCGCGATTTCTCCAGTATTTGGCTGGCTCATCAACAAATTGCTCTATGTTCAGCCATTCTCAGTAGCCTTTGGGCCCCAGTAATTTATGTACCCATGAATTTGTTTTGGGAGCGCTTCTGGCCGAATAACTAAGAGTTCTGGCGATCGATATACTATAAGTAGCCATCCTTGGTAGAGTAAAGATTGTTTGCGATCGTGGCAATAGAACAAGGTTGGACAACTGTGGTAAATCTATCTGAACTACTAGAACGGTATAATCGAGGCGATCGCCAATTTCAAGGACTTGACCTCAAAGACATAGAATTAGTCGAGATCGATTTCTCTGATGCTGATTTTTCCGGCACAGATTTCCGACAAGCTCGACTGGGAAAAAGCAACTTTTCTGGAACTAAACTCCATCGAGTTAACCTCAGTGAAGCTTTACTCTGGGGAGCGAACTTAACGCAAGCTAACTTGACGCAAGCCATTTTACGCGATACAGATTTGAGTGGAGCCAAGTTAGACCAAGCCAACTTAACTCGTACTAATCTCATCAAAGCGAGTCTTTGTGGTGCAACGTTGAAAGGAGCTAACCTATCCCAAGCCATTCTGCTCGATGCAGATTTGCGCCCCACTTCTGACCAACCCACAAACTTAGAAGATGTTATTTTCTCAGAAGCTAACTTAAGCTACGCCAATCTCAGCCAAACGATTCTCCACCGCGCGAACTTAGATCGAGCTATTCTCTGTCGTGCCAATTTAGGATTAGGACGAAGACTGCAAGGGTTTCAAACGGATTTACGAGAAGCGAGTCTGCGCTATGCTGACCTCAGCTATGCGGATTTAACCGGAGCGCTCTTAAGTCATGCGGATTTAACCGGAGCCGATCTCACCGGTACAATTTTGACAGATGCCGACCTTGAGGGAGTGTTGCTTCCATAGCAGGGGGGTTTCATTTTCGCCTGAAAAATGGCAAGGTGGGGGGATACTCAAGGGGTGACAAGGTAGCTCAAAGGTCGCGATCGCATAACCATAGCATCAGGTTAGAGGGTGACTTGCCCAAAAAATCGCTGGATTTTTTTCGCCATCTTTTAACGGCTCAAAGCCAAGCGTAGCCTTAGATTAAAGCCTGTTGTCACCCCCTGAGGGGGGGATAGGGAGATTAGGAAGTTTTTATTTATTAAAAGTTAACTTTTGAAAAAAGGGATAAAATCTTCTCTACACCATTGATCGCTGGCAGATCCAGATCCATTAAGATTAAATCCGGCCGGTTTTGATAGCATTTAGCCACTATAGTAGAGAAAAGGAGAGTTAGAACATTTTCTATTGCCCCATGATGAGCAATTGCAATTCTCATGAATATTTAATCTGCTTCACGGCAGAATACTAAGCCACTGTACAGGGCAAAAGCGCGATCCCAGTTGGTTTCTGTTTCTGCTCTGCGGAAAATATCAATATAGGGCCGAATTTCCCCAAACAAATCTCTCGGATCTGCCACCACTTTAGCTTCCTGTAAGACCGTTTCCGCAAAAGGGGTAAAATCTGACCAAAGGGGAGTCTGGGGGAGGTGTTGAATCATCACTTGAATTAAGCTATTCCATTGAAGACGGGTACTCAGTTGAGAGCGAGGAGTATCTGGGGGAATAATCCCCACACTATGATGAAATTCAAAGGAGCGATCGCAAAACCGTAGTAAGCAATTTCTCTGGGGAAGATGTAAATCACACAGATAAACATAATCCTGAGTGCGCTCCACCCTCTCCTGTTTTCCGCTCACTAACATCACCACTGATTCAAAAACAGGTAACTTTCCCTCTACCCGTTGTGCCACTTCTGACCATTCAAAACTCAAAGTTCCCAACTGATTGGATTCATCATGGCACATGATACTAACCGTTTTTCCTAGTTCCGAAATCGACTGCACCCGAAACACCCGGATCTGCTCAATTTTCTCTAAATTCACCCAAAACGCCGGAATTCCCACCTCTCGCAATTCTTGACCATAAATCCCCAATTCGCCTATATTCCCCGTGCGATGCAAACGCCAAAACCGTCCAGGGAGTTGCCGTTGGGCACTATAAAAGTCCAGGTTCATGATCCGCGAAAATTCTTTCGCTGCTGCTTTACGCGCTTCTCCAACAACCGGTTCAATAATTAATAAGCCAGGTTTGGCTTGGTTTGGATCTTGGCTGACTCTGGCGATTGCCTGTTGTCGTTGTTGCTGTTCCTGAGCTTCTTTTTGGCTTTGCAGTCGTTCCAGTCCAGAGCGAGCTTGAGAAACAATTTTCGGATGTTCCGCTTGCTGTAATAATTGCCGATAAATGGATTCAGCTAAGTCCAGTTTCCTTTTTTCTTCATACAATCGTCCCGCATACAGTCGTCCCCAGGGATTTCGGGGTTCTTTTTGCAAGAAATTCTTCAGCAAGTTTTGGGCTGTACGATAGTCTTTACGTTTAAAGGCTTTAGCAATTTGGTCAAGCATAGCGATCGGGGGAACTGCTGTATTTAGAGATGTGCTATTTTTTCAAACTCTGCCACTAGTCTAGCAGGAACTATAAAAATCATTTTAGTTCGGTACTTCTTCGGTTTTTCTTGAATTCTCATCAATTGAGGCTTTGATTGATGATTCTCTTTGCCTTTTAGTTTCACAAAGGCATAACACGAAAAGCCAATGGATTCAATGAAATTCAGCAGTTTTGTATTGGGGTAAGCCTCAGATAAAACCAAGGGTTGATCTCGGGTCAGTAGTTTTTTCGCACCTAATAAAATCTCAAAATCTGCGCCTTCAGCATCTGTCTTAATCCCTGCAACTTTTACTGAAGGATACTCGGTCATGAAATTCTCTAAAGTGTTGACTTTAACCGTCATTTTTTCAACTTCATCTTCTATCTTGGTTCTCACCAGTGAATTCAGTTCAGGCATGGCTTTCAAAGAAATTTCCATGGTTCCGACTTGAGAATAAAGTGCCTCTTTCACAATGTGACAATTTTGAAATTGTGAAATATTGTCTTCTAGAATTTTAATGACTCTTGGATCGGGTTCAAAGGCATAAACTTCACGGGATAGTGGAGCAGCAAGCAAGCTATAGTATCCAATATTTGCACCGACATCAATAAATACTTTTTCTCCATCTAAAAACTGAGTTAATAAAGCTTCTGACCCCCAATCTAACTTCTCTCTTTTGAGGAAAAGCTCTGTACCAAACCGACTTCCAAAAGGTAATATCATTTCCACATTGTTGAATAAAACCATTTTTTGATTGAGTTTGAGGATCTTATGGAAGCCACGCAATCCATAACGGTATAAAAAGTTTGAATAGCCGATTTCTTGAGCTAGTCTAAAGAAATAGTTAAATTTCCAGGAAAGAATTGAGACGATCATGATTGCCTTAAATTACGCATAAGGTTATTAATAGTTTCTATTCTATCCGTCTTTTTCTACCTTCCAAGATCGGGAGAAGTTTTTCTAATGACAGCTAACGACACTCCAATCAAGAATCAGAGTGCAACTATAGTTGTTCGGAAAATAGATTTTTTCTGTGTGTTTAACGTTTGAGCTAAATCCTCGCGACTTCCCCCAACACGCGATTAAGTTTGCCACTGACATAGCCTTCTAAGTCGAGGGTGACATAGAGAAAGCCAAAGTCCTGAAACTGCTTCACCAGTTCCGGTAAATTGGTGGAGAGAACAAAAGACTGAATCTGTTCTGGGAGGAGTTCAATTCTGGCACTTTCCCCTTCCGAGCGTACCCGAACTTGGGTTAAGCCGAGTTGCCGTAAATAGCGCTCGGCTCGTCCTACCCGTTGTAATTTAGAGAGGGTAATTTCTTCGCCGTAGGGAAAGCGAGAACTCAGACAGGGTTGAGCCGGTTTATCCCACCAGGGAAGTTGCAGATATTTGGAGATTTCCCGAACTTCAGCTTTGGTTACGCCAACTTCGGCTAACGGCGATCGCGCTCCTCGCTCTTTTGCCGCTTGAATTCCGGGGCGATAATCCTGTAAATCATCTCCATTCACCCCATCAATAACATAGGGATAACCCCAGGCTTGGGCTAGGGGTTTGAGAGTATCATGGAGTTCACTTTTACAGAAATAGCAACGATTAATCGGATTCGACGTATAGTTGGGATTGTCCATTTCGTGGGTTTGGACAATTTTATGGGTAATCCCGATCGCCGCTGCTTGCACCTTAGCATCCTCTAGATCTTCCGGCAACAGAGACGGGGATTCAGCCGTTACTGCTAGGGCGCGATCGCCCAGGCGATCGTAGGCAATTTTCGCCACCAACGTACTATCAATTCCCCCAGAATAGGCAATCAGCGCCCGATCCATTTGAGTAAATAGGGTCTGTAGACGGTTGAGTTTCTCCGTAATATCCATGTTCTGTTTAGTTTACCCTTGGTCGATATACTGGTTTTCACTCTCCACGATCTCTAGAATAACGGATGATTTCCCCTTAGAAGAGAAAGTGCCCTTAGATGGAGTAGGGAGAAACCTTTTCACCTGCAACCATACATTCTGTTACCCTCTCACTTAAGATGGAGGCTCCTTAGATGAAAACTATGTCTCTAGATAAAATTTGACCCGATCGCCCAACTCATCCATACTCAACCCTTGCACCCAATATTCTACCAGGGCATGACCGAAGGCCCAGGCGTTTTTTTCGGGGGTTGCAGGGTTTTCTAGCAGTTGCGGCCAAAGGGTCAAAAGTTCAAATTTAACTTCTAACTCTGGGTCATTACTCAGGAGTAAAAATAGATCGTAGGACATCTGTAACTTGCCAATCACTACCGGTAACTGTTCAATGGGGATTTGTTCGGCCAGGAGATAGGCGAGGGTTGGCGAACCGGTGGCAATCGTTGATACAAATCGGAGGACGGGACTTTTCAGGAGTGCAGTTAAGCCTTGAGTCGTCGCCATTTGGAACGTGTAGCGGTCGATAATTTTGGCGGCGGCTAGGGTACGGGCATCGCGATCGCGTAAAAATCGGGCTAGTCTCTCTTCTTTTACTGGCCCGATCGCCTCCATGAGCAGGGCGGAGAGTTTGTCCGTATTCCAAGCCTGGCGACCGATTTGAGCATCTGCGGTGACGAGGGGCAGGAGGCGATCGCACCATTGCCCTAACTGTTGCTGACGATACTCGGTTGCCTCACGAATTGCTAACTCCTTCGGCCGCTCTCCGAATTGCCAGTCATAGGGGGGCGACCATTCCCGGATGGGGCGCAGACGGTCAACTTGCGTGACAAACGTAATAATGGGTAAGGTCTCATTCTGTTCCCGGAGTTGCTTCAAGAAATTCACATCCATTTGCAAGGCTGGATCGAGGGCAGGAGTCACTAACAAGACTAAATCGGCTTTAGCCCCAAACTCTAAAACTTGCTCGGCTAAATCGGGGCGGTTGACCTGCTCGTAACCGGGGGTATCCCAAAGATGTAAGCCCTCGCCATTGGCTTCCTGCCATTGATAATTCTGAATTTTGTCGGTACTGGGTAAAACATCCACTTCCGCTCGTTCTGCTTGAAATAAGGTGTTAATCAGGCTACTTTTACCTGCCCCGGTCCGTCCGACTAAAAGTAGATTCAGAGGTTGTTCCTCAATCTGCTCCTCTGGGGACGCTTTAGCAATAATGGCGCGTAGGGTTTCGGTTTTGGCTTTCGGTAGGGTTAATTCGGAGGCTGAAACATTCAAGTCTGGGGGGATTACGTTACCATAGAGGGCGATCGCCTGCCGACAGAGATTCCGCAGGGCTGACTCCCGTAACATTTGACCCAAGTTTACCAGTAACTCCTGAGTTGCCTTATTGCCCCACTTGCGCGTCGCCTGTTTTGCTGCGGCTGCGGCTGGATTGAGCAACCACTGCGCCCAACCCCAAACCTGTAATACTTTACGCGCCGAGGGTTCCAACTTGCGATAGATTTCATAGGCTTGATAGGCTTGGCCAACGGTTACCTGATTGAGAACGGGAGAGAGTTGGCTAATGGCACGTCCCACATCCTCTACGGTTCCTTGAACCAATCCATAGGCTTGGGGAATGTAGATATTGAGTAGAGGATATTGGGTATTTTGCCCATAAGCCTCAGCCACCGCCACTACCACGGCTTGACAACGTTGAAAAAAGGTGACCTGATCTTCCCAAATGGGGCGATCGCCTTTTGACTCTTTGAGAATCGTCTCTAATGCTGTCTCAATCTGTGCCCCGACTTCCGCATTACCAATGGCAGACTGGGTTTCTTCCGTTACTGCCTCCATATCTGCACTGATGGCTGCAACTGCTGCTTCCACCTGCTCTACCATGGGGCGAGTCCACAGCACCAATAACCAGCGCCACCCCAAGAACACCAGGATAAAGATCGTCCAGATCCAACTCAGTCCCCAAGTATGTATCTGCAACCCGGCGGCAATAAGCAGTAAAATTGCGATCGAGGCGATCGGGGTAATTAAAACTATCCATTGCCACAGCTTAAAGCGCATCATAATCTATTAAAAATCAAAACTTTTATTGATGTTATTAATGCTTAATCGAGCCTAATGTATTCTTCCATGCTAACTCTTTCCGGAGAATATCTAATGCCCTTCGATCGGCTTCCGAAAACAGATTTTGGTCAATTAATTCGCCAATAACTTGTTGCACTAACTGCGAGGCAAACATGCCCCCACTGCGCAATACATGAGCATAGTAGCCTAAATGGGGGCGGCCTTGGGCGTTTAAGTGAAACTGATAAATTTCTTCGGGACTCATCTTAAAGACTGGAGTATTAACGGGAACTACAACCCTAGGGATTCCTTGCGCTCCATGGAGGCGATCGCCCCCTTGGATGAACTCTCCAATTAAAATTGTACCCAGTAAAACCCGTGTTTCGACAATCAAATCTGGTGTAAAGAAGGGATCGGGATCGTTCGACAATCGAGGCCCCGTATTCAGAAATTGGGGATTAAACAACTGGGAATTATAAACTAAACCTACTGCCCAATGGCGATCGCCGAGATCTTCGAGCTTCACAAAACAACCAAACCCATAATCCTCGGGTTCCGGTGGATTCAATAAATCGTGCTTTTCATCGAGTTGGACAACATAATCACAATGGGAATTAGATTTAACGATTTTACCCAAACGCATGGAACAATTAATCATTAATAATTAATCATGATTGTATACCTAATTGATGCCAACATTTAAGAATTTGATCTAATTCTGGCGGAAGGCGGGAATTTTAGGCGATCGCCAAAATCTCGATCAATCCCACTGTATTGACATCAGATACGGTTGTCGCAGGGGGATAGCCAAATACCACATAAGAGCAAAAATTGCTATAAAGTTTAACAATAAGATAAAAACCTCCCATCCCCAACACCCCACACCACCCTGGTACACAGAGGAATCTCAGAATATGATTGAAAACAGGAGAGCAACAACACAATTTCTCCAAAAACTCAATTGATGAGGAACACGCAATGAAGGCTTCAGAACTACTAGAGCGCTATCGTGCAGGAGAACGGAATTTTTGCCAAGTCAATTTGGCGAACGCAGACTTGCGCCAAGCCAACCTCTGCGAAATCAACTTCACGCAAGCCAATTTGATCAAAGTCAATTTGACGGGAGCCACCCTAGGGGGAGCCACCTTTAGTCAAGCGTTTATGAATCAAGCCATGCTGACAGGAGCGAACCTCATTGGGGCACACTTGGAAGAAACTTCTTTGCACGAAGCCTTCCTGAGCGGTACGAATCTCCAAGGCGCAAATTTACAAGGGGCGAATTTGAGTGACTGTAATCTCAATGAGGCAATCTTAAACCATGCCAATTTACAAAAGGCTTGTTTGAGTCGGGCGAAATTGATCAATGCCTCTATGCACCATACGGTTCTGGAATATGCTAATTTAACCCACGCTATCCTGAATGGGGCGATTCTTAAACAGGCTAAATTAGCCCATAGTATCTTAGCGCAATCCATGTTAGAAACGGCAGATTTGGAACAGGCCGATCTCAGTCAAGCCATTCTCATGGGTGCGTCTCTGCGCCGGGCGATTTTACGAGAGGCGAGTTTGCGATCGAGCAATTTAATGGGGGTTTCTTTTCGTTCGGCAGATTTGCACCAAGCCACCCTCTATCGCGCCCAACTCTACTGGACGAATTTCACCGAAGCTAATTTAAGCGAAGCGGTGTTAATGGATACGGATTTTACCCTATCCAATCTATCGCAGGCGAATTTAGAGGGGGCTTCAGTCACTGGTGCTGTGTTTCCCAAGGGATTTGACGTGAACCTAGTTAGGCAATACCGAGAACTTGGGTGAGAAATGCCCATTTATCAGCAATTTCTTGGATTTGTTTGCTGGTGGGCTTTCCTGCACCATGCCCGGCTTTGGTTTCAATGCGGATCAAGACTGGAGATGAAGCCCTGTGGGCAGCTTGTAGAGCTGCAGCAAATTTGAAACTGTGGGAAGGAACAACTCGATCGTCGCGATCGCTGGTTGTCACTAGAGTAGCAGGATAGGCGGTTCCGGGTTTCAGGTTGTGTAAGGGGGAATAGCGATAGAGGTGTTCAAAATCTTCTGAATGATCGGCACAGCCATATTCATCGCACCAAGCCCAGCCAATGGTAAATTTATGGAATCGCAGCATATCCATAACACCGACAGCGGGAAGGGCAGCGCCAAATAAGTCGGGGCGTTGCGTTAGAGACGCGCCGACTAATAAACCGCCATTACTGCCACCGGCGATCGCCAATTTCTCCGAACACGTATACTTTTGTTCAATTAACCATTCTGCTGCCGCAATAAAATCATCAAACACATTTTGTTTATTTTGTTTCATCCCCGCTTGATGCCAGTCTTCCCCATATTCTCCACCGCCCCGTAAATTGGGAACTGCATAAATTCCTCCCTGCTCCATCCACACTAAATGACTAACTGAAAAACCTGGAGTCAGTGAAATACTAAAGCCCCCATAGCCATAGAGTAAGGTTGGATTCGATCCATCAAGGGTAATCCCTTTCTTATGGGTAATAAAGAGAGGAACTTGGGTGCCATCTTTACTGGGATAAAACACTTGCTTACTCTCATAGTTATCCGGATTAAAGTTCACTTCTGGTTGCCGATACAGGGTACTTTCTCCTGTCAGCAAGTCATAGCGATAAATAGTCGTGGGAGTTGTATAGCTGGTAAAGCTATAGAAGGTTTCTGTATCTTCCGGTTTACCATTAAACCCACTCACTGAACCTAAACCAGGTAACGCAAGAGTTTTTAGATACTCTCCCTTTAAGCTATAGATCTTAACTTGAGAATGAGCATCTTGCATCGATTGAACCACAAACTGATGATTGAGCAAACTCACTTCGCCGATCACATCATTCGATTCGGGAATAATCTCTTGCCAATTCTCTTGTTCTGGATGGTTGATATCGATCGCAATGACTCGCCACTTGGGGGCTTGCCAATTGGTTATAAACCAGAAGATTGAGCCTTGATTGCCAATAAATTGATAACTGTCTTCAAATTCAGAGATTAATTCAATGATGGGACTGTTGTCTTGGCTTAAATCTTGATAAAACACCAGATTTTTCAGTTCTGTCGAGCGCCAAACACTAATCAGTAAGTATTTTCCATCTTCCGTGATTGTCGGAGAAAAGCCCCATTCTTTTTGATCGGGACGCTCATAGATGAGTTGATCTTCCGATTGAGAATCGCCGAGCCGATGGTAATACAGTTTTTCGTAATAGTTTTGTTCTTGATATTCTTGCCCTTCTTTGGGTTCGGCGTAGCGGTTGTAATAAAACCCTTGAGTATCTTTCGACCAAGTAACCGTAGAAAATTTAATCCATTTCAAATGGTCCCCGAGATCTTCTTTGCTGTCAATATTCCTGACTTTCCACTCTTGCCAATCAGAACCGGATTGGGATAAGCCATAGGCGAGGTATTGCCCATTTTCAGAAATAGCAATTCTGGATAAGGCCGTTGTACCATCGTCTGATAAAGTATTAGGATCGAGTAAAATCTGAGGCTCGGCATCCGGCTCTTGGAGACAGTAGAGAACGGATTGATTTTGCAGTCCGGAGTTTTTAAAATAGAATAGGCGATCGCCTTGTTTCGAGGGAATGGCATATTTCTCATAATTCCAGAGTTCTTCAAGACGACTTTTGAGCGATTCCCGGGTAGGGATTTGTTCTAAAAACTCAAACGTAATTTTGTTTTGATCTTCAACCCAGGCTTGGGTTTCTTCTGACTCTAAGTCCTCTAGCCATCGATAGGGATCGGATACTGGGGTACCGTGGTAATCATCAACTCGATCGACTTGACGGCTTTGGGGATATTCAAACACTTGGGAAACCTCAGACATAGTAACGTACTCCAGGAGGCGGAAAGACTCAAAAGCTATATAAGGGTATAGATTCAAGTTATCTTCGCCTTAATTGTATAATAGCTGCTTCTAGACTTTTAATCCATTCATAGAGATGCAAGTATATATGCACAAAGCTATATGTGAATTCATATAAATTCAGGAAAATATAAAAAAATATTCCAAATCTGAGAAAATTTGATAAAATTTAACATAAGAACCGTCTATACCATAGATAACTAACAGCCAAACCCATGTCTCAAGACTTTTTCCTTCCTCCTGATGAAGCCAAAACCTTTGGCGATATCGACTTTATGCGTAGAAAGCAACGGGTCAAGCATACCTATCCCAAAGGTAAGCGGGCGAGTGAAGTGGTTGAAGCCTCTTCGATGGAAATGCAAATCCGCCCTGAGAGTCAAATGATGTCTTCAACCCCTGCGAAGTCTGAACCTCAAGCGAGCAGTCAACCTTCAACACCCACTCCCGCTCGTCGTCCTTCCAATACCAACACAGGTGGCTTAGACTTCCTGAAGATGGCAAAGGGAATGAAAAAGAAATAGAGGGCAACTGCCAATCTCTCTAAAGATTTGCTCATCTGTCTAAACACTTTTTGTCAAAAGCTCTTCACTAGATATCCAGTGGAGAGCTTTTTTCAGCTCAAGATTAACGAGTTTTTCCCTTAAAATTGGAAAGACGCAACCTCAGGTTTTCCGGTAATCATGGCAGAGCTAACTATACACTCTACTTCAGTGCAAGTCCCTAATGGCGACTTACTCATTGATGCGTATCTGGCTGAACCTACTACACCGGGTTCCCATCAGGGGATAGTCGTAGTACAGGAGATTTTTGGGGTAAATGCACATATTCGCGATGTAACCGATCGCATTGCCAAACAGGGCTATATTGCCATTGCTCCAGCGATTTATCAGCGTCTGGCTCCCGGTTTTGAAGCCGGTTATACCCCAGAAGACATTAAAATCGGCCGGGAATATAAGGTTAAAACCAAGGCGGATGAATTGCTCAGTGACATTCAGGCAACCTTAGATTATCTAAAAACACGACCCAATCTGAAATCGGGAGGCTTTGGGGCGATCGGATTTTGCTTTGGCGGCCATGTCGTTTATCTGACTGCTATCCTGGATGAGATTAAGGCCACTGCGTCTTTCTATGGTGCAGGAATTGCTACTCTCACCCCAGGGGGAGGAGCACCCACTATTACTCGTACCCCAGAGATTAAGGGAACCCTCTACTGCTTTTTTGGCAATGAAGATGCCAGTATTCCAGCTTCAGAAGTCGAGCAAATTGAAGCCACTCTAAGAGAAGCTCAGGTTTCTTATCAGATTTTCCGGTACGATGGAGCCGATCATGGCTTTTTCTGCGATCGCCGTGCTAGTTATAATGCAGAAGCTGCTACTGATGCCTGGGCTAAAGTGAAAGATTTGTTTCACGCCCAACTTCAGGCTTCTGAATAGCAACTGCCAAGGTGGTGAAGACTTCCTTGAAAGGCTCAAACCTAGCACCCATACTCGATTGCCTTTTGCCTAGCGCAAAGTGCTCTAATTTCTCAGACCCTAGTTATGAACTCTGAATCCAAACCCTCTTCTGAAACTCCCTCTTCTATTGGCTTTTCCCCAGATGACTTTGCCCAAGCTCTGCAAGAGCATGACTATACCTTCCAAAAAGGACAAGTGGTACGCGGTCGTGTGGCTGTCCATTCCCAAGAGGGAGCCTATATTGAAATTGGTGGCAAGTCTACTGCCTTTGTACCCATACAAGAGGCGGCTTTAGAAAATGTAACCGATTTGTCTACCGTTTTACCTCTGAATGAGGAATTAGATTTTCTCATTACTCGCGAACAAAATGAAGAGGGACAAGTAACACTCTCCCGTCGCCAACTGGCAATCCAGCGCCTTTGGGATACCCTATTAGAGAAGCAGGAGGATCAACAAGCGCTACAAGTTCGGGTAACCGGGAGCAATAAAGGGGGCGTGACAGTTGATGTGATGGGACTGAGAGGGTTTATCCCGCGATCGCATCTGAGTCAACGGGAAAACCTCAATGCTCTCAAGGGGGAAACCCTGACTGTAGGATTTCTGGAAGTGAATCCAGATACTCGTAAGTTGGTGCTTTCTGAACGGCTAGCAACCCAAGCGGCGACGTTTAGTCAGTTAGAAGTGGGACAATTGGTAGAAGGACGAATTGCTAATATTAAACCCTTTGGTTTATTTGTCGATTTAGGCAATACCACAGGACTGATTCATATTAAGCAAATTAGCCAAAGCTATATTGCTGCCCTCTCCAGTCATTTTTCTATTGGTCAATCCATTAAGGCAATCATTATTAGTATTGATGAAGGGAAAGGACGGATTTCTTTGTCTACCCGCATTTTGGAGAATTATCCCGGAGAGCTATTAGAAAATATGGATGAAGTCATGGAAAGTGCTACGGCTCGTCGAGAACGTGCGGTTAAATCTTTGCCTGATGCTTAGACTCATAGGTTGAGTTTCTCTAGTAGGAGGAGTATGCTTTTTCTTTCCACCTCCTACTTTTGCAACTGCTCTACATTTGGACTGTTACTGGTTAGTTGATTCAATGAAAACAATTTGGGAACTCGATTTTTACTCCTGCCCTATTCTAGATGAAAATAATAAGAAAATTTGGGAAATTCTGATTTGTGAAACTCCATTATCGATCGCGACTGACCCCGAAAACTTATTTCGGTATTCTCGGTTTTGTTCGAGTAGTAAAGTTAACTCAGGAGAATTAAAGGCTGCCCTGTTAGAGGCCATGGAGCAAGCCCCCAGTCGGCCCAGTAAGATCCGCTTCTTTCGCCGACAAATGAATAATATGATTGTCAAAGCTTGTAAGGATTTGGCTATTCCTTCAGCTCCCAGTCGCCGCACGTTAACACTGTATCAGTGGATACAACAGCGAGAAACAGAAGTCTATCCCCAAGAAGCGGGTTATGATGCCAAGGCAGCCTCTTCGCCTTCTGTAAAATATGAATCGGCGATCGCCCAATCGCTCCCAGATGCCATCCTAGGTCAAAAATGGGCATTGGTTAGCCTAGAAGCACAAGCGTTTGCCGAGATGCCCGAATGGGAAATTGCCTTTGGAGAGTCTTTTCCCTTAAGTCCATTTGAATTATCAGAAACAACTCCCATTCCTGGTATTATCCTCTTTTCCCCCCGCGCCATTCCGATGGCAGGATGGATGTCTGGTCTAGAATTAGCCTTTCTCAAAGTGATGGAAAATCGAGAAGATAGGAGCAAGAAACCCAGGCTATTACTGGAAACCGGAGTGAATGAAAGCTGGATTTTGGCTAACCTGAACACCCCCCAATTATTAAAAGAAGGAGAAAATTTAGAACAAGCTAAAAAGCAGTCTAAAGGAATTCATTTTATCGCCATTCAGTCCAATCCTGAATCAGAATCATTTGCGGGATTTTGGTTGCTGCAAGAACGATGAGTTAATCACAGCGCTTTACGCTGGGGAATAGGGAATAGGGAATAGGGAATAGGGTTGTGGTACATGGAGAGAGAGGATTCAAGCTTGTGTTTCATAACGCAAGCAGAGTGCTGTAATATAGCGCTTTGCTCTAGGTAACAGGGAATATAGCGAGGGAAGAGAGAATTAAGAAATTTTCTATTGCCCATTCCCCATTCCCCATTCCCCATTCCCTATTCCCTACTCATGGCTTTTGTTTTCATACGCCACTCTTTGCGCCAATGGTTAATTAAGATCGTTAACCCAGTAATTAACATCCAGAGCAAACCCAAACCATTGAGCAAAACATAAACGGATTCAAAAGATTTACCGAAATATTCCCCTTCATGGATCGCCATGAGGATATGCACTTGATCGCGGCTGAGTCCAAACCAATCTTTTGCCAACCGGTAGGAAACCCCGGTAAAGACTGTGGTAAATAGGGGAAGTAGGACAATGGGAGCGAGGGTTTTGTGTAGAGTACGAATGGTGAGTTTAGCCATGATTAGCCCTTATAGACTCAAATTGTTGTAGCGCTAATTAAAAAAAGCCCGACTATATCGGGCTTTAGTGCGTAAGGAGTGAACGATAATTAGAGGTCGCCACCTCGCAAAAATAGAACAAAGATAACGGCTGGGCCAGCTACCACTACTAATGTTAGCATTAATAGCTGTGCTATGAGTATCCAATCGATTCCTGTGAACAAGTTTGTGATAAAATCCATTTCTCCTCCACTCTCAACCCTAGGAGTTGATGCAATTACTAGATAGAATGCAACTTCTGATTTTACATGGGGATCGACCCCAAGCTTTAAGGAAGTTAACAAAACTCAATAAAGTTTAGCCCAATTCCCCAATTCAGCTTACGGAGTAGCTTTATGGCAACTTGGCGTTGTATTAAACAGTGTGGTGCGTGCTGCCATCTCGATCCAGATGAGCGCCCGGATCTAGATCAATACCTGTCCCCTAGTGAGTTAGAACTCTACTATAGTTTGGTAGCCCCTGATGGCTGGTGCATCCACTTCGATCATTTAACCAAAGAATGTACCATTTATCCAGACCGTCCCCAATTCTGTCGGGTACAACCGGATGTCTATGAAAGGATGTTTGGTATTGACGCGCAGGAGTTGAATGATTTTGCGATAGAGTGCTGTGAGCAGCAAATTGAGGGGGTTTATGGCGATCGCTCCCTGGAGTTGCTCCGATTTCGCCGCGAAGTTGGTTTAGAGACACAAGAGGGTTAGGTATTTACGGTTATTCTTGACTCACTGTTTTCGAGAGTTCCATCTCCTGAACCAAACTAGAGCCACAATGTTTACAGAACTTAGCGTCTGGATCGTGAAATAATAAACCACAGTCTTGACATTCCACTCGCACTTTTTGGGACTCTTTAACAAAATGTTTGACTAAATCTCCGACTTGCCAAGGAATTAAGGAAATTCCCGTTAAAATCATGGCTAAGGTAATCCAACGTCCGGCTTCAGAAAGGGGAGTAATATCCCCAAATCCGACGGTTGTCATGGTGACAATGCAGAAGTAAAGAGCATCGAAAAAATGGCGAAAGGATTGGGGATTGATGGCATGTTCAATCTGATAAATCAAACCAGAATAGACGAAAATAATGGAAAAGAGGGTAAAGCCGATGCGGGTAACAATCAGGTTGTTTTCTGAGTTAATGATGCCGAGAAATGTTTTAGCCCCTAGATAGCGGAGTAGATGCAAGATCCGAAACCAAATCAGGGTTTTCGAGAATCCAATTTCGATGTCGAATACCCCGAAGATAAAGGGAATAAAGATCAATAGATCAATGAGCGAATAAATGCTTAAGAAGTACTCTAGTTTCTGTTCGGCACACCAGAAGCGCAACAGATATTCTAAAATAAAGATAAGGAGAATACAGGTATTGGCTAGATCTAAAACCTGAAAGAGATCGGGGGGAAGATCGTAGGTTTGGATAACGAAAATGGCAGCAGAGATCAGGACGAGCGTAATAATGGTGAGATTGAAAATTTTCCCGAGTAGAGTTTCAATTCCCAACCATTGATTTAGGGTTTGACGTGGGGAAATGAGCTGAGAAGTCAAAATAATTAATCATGAATAATTAAGCATTATCAAGTAGGGTGGATAATGTCCCACCCTACCATTCACAGATCAACCGATGGAGGTTAGGGTACGATCGCCCACTTCCCGATCGGCATCTACTTCAGTCGTTACTGATTTAACAAGGGTTTGCATCGTCAAGTTCAGGAGCTTCAGTCACTTCACGGTTAACGGGGAAGGGAATCCTTGCCTTTAACCATCATTCCCACAGCACCGAATCCTGCGATTCCCGCTAAACCGGCAATCATAGCAACCGGCTTATTTTTAGCCTCATCTGTGATATGAGTATGGTCATGAACATGATGGATGGGAGTAGAGCTAGTGATATGACTAGCGGAAGTCGGTTCAGCCCTATCACTGGTGGGAGCAGCAGAAGTCTGGTTCTCTCCGGCTCCTTGAGTAGGAGACTTACTAAGAAAGCAAGCTTGAGCCGAAACACCGAAGAAGACAGTACTGGCGATCGCCAAACCCATGACGCTACCGATGAAGTAGGGAAATTTCATGATATTAAAACAGTTCAATAGGTTAATATCCCAATTAGGGTTTAGGCCCTAGGGATTCCGATCAATGATGCCATATTGTCGTGCGACTGACCGTTATCTGAGTAACACTTGTGCGACTACGGGAAAGCGATCGGAGATTAATATCCCTTCCCATGGCGATCGCTCGACTCTGGCAGATAAGAGGGAGCAACGAGCATCATAGTAAATGCTATCGACAGCATCCCAAGCTTTACCCGTGAATTCATGATACCCCTCTTCTGTCACTCTC
>DDLS01000042.1 GCA_002340255.1 Cyanobacteria bacterium UBA2566 | reverse complement strand
TGATTATTTGTTTGCTGGGGAGCAGTTTGATGAGGAGATGGGGCAGTATTATTTAAGGCAACGCTATTATGATGCGGCGACGGGGAGGTTTACGAGGAGGGATACTTGGGAGGGGCGTTTACATGAACCGATTACGCTCAATAAGTATTTGTATGCGGCTGCTAATCCGGTTTATTATATAGATCCGAGTGGGTTAGCTCCTCTAGCTGAAATTAATGCTAGATTTGCTCTTGAAAACATCTTAACTTCTTTAGTATTTAGTGTTCCTTCACGAACTTTTGAAGCTGCTCAAAACTTAGCAAGTGGGGCTAAACTGGCACAAGTAGCTCAAAACTTTGCATATAGTGTAGCATTTGATGTGGGAGTTGGATTAGGAGTTGGTGTAACTTTTGCTGGTCTACAGCGTGCTACATCATTTTTCAGAGTTCGGCTTGCAGGCCAAAGTACAATTAGATCGGTTCGAGCAGCACGAGCGCCTAATTCCCTTTGGAACATAGCATCTCCCACAGAACGAGGGAGACAGATCGAACGAATGGTGCTAGGAAGACCTGCTAGTCTCGAACATGTTTCTAATTTTCCCGTAATTGATGATTTTACTAATGGAGTTGCCACATCAATCAAAAGCCTAGATTTGACTTTAAGTACATATCTAAAACCGAGTAGTCTGACACGCACTCTTGATAACTATGCTAAAAAATTAGCTAATTTTCAGGGTAAAAGGTGGGGAGGAGAGATCGTAGAAAATCCTTCTAAGCGAGTTTTACTTCTGGCAATGGAAGAGGGGGTAATGACAAGAACTCAGACACAAGCAATGACTCAGTTTTTGAAAGAAGCTGCTCAAAAATATCCCAATATTAATATTGTGATTACTATGATACGTTAGGAGTGTTTTATGAAAGGATGTCAAATTTGTTTTGGTCAAGAGACAATATATATTACCTGTCTATCTAGAACTGTTTTTGGCATATGGATATCCTGCCTGCCAGTATTTAAACTCGATAGAAATATTGATTCGCAGCAGTTAGGAGAAAAAATTTTAGAAGTCTTACAATATTCTTTAGATGGGATACCTCATGATAACCTAAAAGAAACATCTGAATCAGCACTAACAGCCCTAGGGTTTACTGACTGGGAAACATTTGACAAAGAAATCGTTCCTGTCAGTATAATTTACACCAACAAAGAGATACAAATTACTCCTTATATTCCAGCCGAAGACGGATATGGATTTGATCCTTTGAACGAGAAAAAATTGACCTGCGCTCTGGAAGCAAAAACCATTGGCAAGTTGATTTTTGAAGCGCACAACCACAACTCATAATCATTCGGGAAATTTTATTTTCATCAAATTTCCCGAATGGTACGGTAAAAACCCGCACCTATGATAGCCTGTATGCCCACGAACAGGATAATTTCGGTCAAGGATGGAGACTAGAATTTAGAGACACCAACCTGCAAACAAGCGTCCGTCCTCCATCAGAAGAACAACAACTATTAGGACAATACAACGGGTTTAAAGCTGGAGAAAAAGTCTACATCACCCTACCCGGAGGAAAGCGCGAAACCTTCACCTTTACCCCCATTCCAGACCGTTTAAACCGTTTCGTCACCGCACCCAATGGAGAAGGAGGATGGTTCCGTCCCCAGTTTACCTCACCAGAAGGGTCAGGATTAACCCTAACCGTTGAAGACGTGCGCCTAACGCGCAATAGTCATGGAGAATATGTAGCCTTAAACGGACTCAAGTATAATCCAGAGCATTACTTCTTTGGCGGCAAGTACACCCTCACCACAGATGAAGGGATAGAGTACGAGATAGATGCGCGCTCTGGGGACTTGTTACAGGTAAAAGACTTAAATGGAAATACCCTCAACTACTCCGATGCCGGTATCGTCAGTTCTACGGGTGTAGAAGTTAAATTCGAGCGCGATGCTGAAGGAAGGATTTCTAAGGTAATTGACCCCGCAGGAGAAGAGATACGTTACAATTATGACGAAAAAGGAGACTTAGTTAGCGTCGTTGATAGGGAAGGAAACGAAACCAAATATTACTACGAGAATGAGGAGCGCGCGCACTATCTCACCCGCGTAGAAGACCCCTTGGGACGAGAAGGAATACGGGTAGAATATGGAGAAGATGGTCGCCTGTCCAGAACCATAGACGTGAATGGAGAAGCCGTTGAACTCATTTACGATACCGACAGTCAAACCCAGGTCGTTAAAGACTTGTACGGTAAAGAGACATTCTATGTTTACGACCAGAATGGCAATATCACTCAGGAAATTCAACCGTCGGGATTGAAGATAGAGCGCACCTACGACCAGAATCAAGTAACAAGCGAAACCGTTTATACCGCAGAAAGTGGGTCAGAAGGATGGGAAACCACCTATGAATACGACCATTGGGGCAATCTGCTCAAAGAAACGGATACCCTAGGCAATACCATTCATTACACTTACGGTAAGTATAATCGCCTGTTTAGCGAGACCGATGCTCTGGGGAATACCACCACTTACAAGTATGATGCGCGCGGTAATCTTACCTCTAGCGTTGATGCTCTGGGGAATGAGACAAAGTACACTTATGGGTTGGGAGGACAGTTATTTACCCTCACTGATGCTCAAGAAAATACCACTCACTTTGACTACGACTATCGGGGAAATGTCACTAAGGTTATCGATGCTGAGGGGAATGTCACCGAATACGAGTACGACAGTTATGGCAACCGCACCCTAGAGCGACGCAAGGATGTCACCCAACCCGATGGCAGCAAGAAAGATATTATCTCCTATTGGCACTACGACAGCGAAGGTAGAATCCTATTCACCACAGACCCAGAGCGTATTGACCCCAATGATGTCGCTAATCCAGACAATGCCACCACCACTTATGAGTATGATGCCAATGGCAACC
>DDLS01000033.1 GCA_002340255.1 Cyanobacteria bacterium UBA2566 | reverse complement strand
CTCGATTGACTCGATCTGATGCGAGTAACGTTTAATGAGTCGCTCCCTCGTATAGGAGCGCACTCTTAGGAAAGAGTCGCTGTTTATCCCGAATTCAGGTTATATAGATTGCGGATGAGTCAAGGCTTTTTGCAACCCATAGAGAGCGAGCCAACCGAGACCACAACCGATGGCATAGTGGGGAAAGTCCAACCAAACAAATGTTGTTCCTAGAATCAGTTTGCCCAGAAGGGTCGATCGCAGGGCTTGAAGTAGGGGAGGATGCCACAGTTGCAGGATTTCCACAAACGACGTGAATAAAAAAACGGCGATCGCCACTTTCCAAAGCCGTAATTTTGGCCAAGCTAGGGCGACTAAAATCATCCACAGAATCTCATAGAGAATACCACCGGCATAATCATTAACCCACCATTCTCCCCAACCGCGATAAAACTTCGTGCCCATTCCCAACGGAACGATCGCGATTAAACTCCCATAGAGCCAAAACCGATAGGCTTTGATATTCAATTGCATACTGGGACTTGACATGACCTAATTTCCTATTCCCTATTCCCTAGCATGAAGCGCTACAGAGCTTCCAGGAAAAGCAATTACCACACTGAAGCCCTACATACTCTTCAAAAAAGATCTGTAGCGGGTCAATCGAGATGATAGACTATTGTATGGGAAATTTGCGCCTTGTACTTCAGTGTAGACTCAAGACAAGACTCGCAACATCACAATCCTGAGTAAAACCCGATCTTAAACGGTCAGTCGAGGTATGGGTGGTAATAACTCAGACCCAAAACTGTATGCTTGCCATCAGTCTCAGGTCAATGATGCCCACCTAGCACTTTGCGCGTTCACACAGATCCTAGTTAAGGAGAAATGCCTGCCCTTCTCGAACCGTAAAAAGTCAGGCTTCCCGAAGGGCAAGTAATCGCAGGACGTTGAGCGTATAGAAGTCGATTGGTAGTACCTAAACAGCCAAAAAAACAGTAGCCTGAAGTGAAAGCAACAGTGTAAAGGGTCAGTAGTAGAAATACTTTTTGACAGACCCTTTCAGGTATAGCCTGAAAAATCTGCGTGTATTCAGACCGCAAAGTGTCAATTGTGAACCATTATTTTCAGTAGATCTTATGACTGCAACAGCCGAAAAGCTCAATTACGACATCAAAGACATTTCCTTAGCCCCTTTAGGCAAACAGCGCATTGAATGGGCTGGACGGGAAATGCCAGTTCTCAAGCAAATTCGGGAACGCTTTGCCAAAGAAAAACCCTTAGACGGAATTCGGCTAGTTGCCTGCTGTCACGTTACCACTGAAACTGCAAATTTGGCGATCGCCCTTCAAGCAGCCGGCGCAGACGCAATTCTAATTGCCAGTAACCCCCTCTCTACCCAAGATGATGTTGCCGCTTGCTTAGTCAAAGACTATGGCATTCGGGTTTATGCCCTTAAAGGGGAAGACACCCCAACCTACAAACGCCACGTACAAGTGGCCCTAGACCACCATCCCCAAATTATCATCGATGATGGTAGTGATGTAGTCGCTGAACTGGTTAAAGAACGTCAAGAACAAGTTCCTGAAATTATTGGTACAACCGAAGAAACCACCACCGGTATCGTGCGCTTGAAAGCCATGTTCAAAGATGGGGTATTAACCTTCCCCGCGATGAACGTGAATGATGCAGACACCAAGCACTTCTTTGATAACCGCTACGGAACCGGTCAATCTACCCTTGATGGTATCATCCGCGCCACCAACGTCCTGTTAGCCGGTAAAAATGTGGTTGTCGTTGGTTATGGTTGGTGTGGTAAAGGTGCAGCTCTGCGGGCCAAGGGTCTCGGTGCTAATGTAATCGTTACCGAAGTAGACTCTGTACGTGCCATTGAAGCCACCATGGATGGTTTTCGGGTAATGCCCATGGCAGAAGCCGCTCCCCAAGCCGATCTGTTTATTACCGTAACCGGGAATAAACACGTGATCCGCAAAGAGCATTTTGAAGCCATGAAAGACGGAGCCATGGTATGTAACTCCGGTCACTTCGATATTGAAATTGACCTCGCTACCCTGGGTGAAATGGCGACTGAAGTTAAGGATGTGCGCCCCTTCACTCAACAATATATTCTGCCCAGCGGCAAATCTGTAGTTGTTCTTGGCGAAGGTCGCTTAATTAACCTGGCGGCTGCGGAAGGACACCCCAGCGCGGTAATGGATATGAGTTTCGCTAACCAAGCCATGGCTTGTGAATATCTGGTGAAAAACCACGGTAAACTCGAAGCCGGTATGCATTCCATTCCTCAAGAAATTGACCATGAAATTGCTCGCCTGAAGTTGGAAGCGATGGGTATTAACATTGATACTCTGACTGAAGAGCAAGTGGAATACATGAATAGCTGGACGGTTGGAACCTAAGATTGTTAGGTTAGGGTAGCGTTACTCAATCATCCCTTAGAAAGAGCTAAGATATTTGATTCTTGGCTCCAAAATGGATAGACGCGGGGACAGGAAGATGGAGGTTTTTAATCTTATATGAAAACCCCCTATCCCCCCATCCCCCCATCCTCCTAACCTTTTCCCCCTTTATGGCTCAACTTTCGGTAGAATTCAAACGTTATTTTTGGCAAGAAAACCGCTCTTCTGAGGTGACTTTAGCAGAAATGCTGGAACTAGCAGGAGAGCGGGTTTTTGGTTTTTTGTTTGTGTTGTTGTCGTTGCCATCTGCCTTACCTATCCCTGCACCAGGGTATTCAATTCCGTTTGGAATTGTCATGTTTTTACTCGCCATGCAGCTTATTTGGGGCGCGAAGCAGCCTTGGTTTCCGAAACGAGTTTTGAATGGAAAAATGCCGCTACAGAAGGTTCAAGGGGTTCTAGACGCGGGTATTCCCTGGCTTCAGAAGATTGAAGGGTTAACGAAACCTCGTATGAGTGGGGTGTGTACGAGTTTACCGGGTCGCGTGGTATTGGGAGTGGCGATCGCCCTGATGTCCATTTCGATGATGATTCCCATTCCCGGAACAAATACTCTGCCGGCGATCGCCATTTTCGTCATTGGCTTTGGCTTATCCGAAGATGACGGCTTCATTAGTTTAGCCGGACTCGGACTGTCTCTAGTCGGAGCAACCGTTTCCGTGGGGATTATTTTCTTTGGTGTGAGTATTTTAAGTTGGCTCAAAGATCTAATGTTCTAGTGGAACACAGGTACAAAGTCTGGGTTAGACTTGTGTATAGCTGTGAAATTTAAGTTCACAGCTTATACCCTTTCCCTATGAAGCTGCGCTTCATGGGAAAGGGTATAATAAGAATATAGAGGTATTGATGGCAGGTCGGTTAAAAGTGAGTGTATCAGAAAGTGTAGGGGAACTGAAAAACCGCTTAAGCAAGTCAAAAACAGCTAGAGAAAAGGAAAGGTTACAAATCCTGTATTGGCTAAAAACGGGTAAAGTATCGACGAGAAAAGAACTAACTGAAAGGCTATGTCGGAATGAAGCAACGATTACTCGTTGGTTAAAAAAGTATAGAAAGGGTGGAATAAGGGAACTATTGTCAGTCAAAAAAGCGCCAGGAAAAGAAAGAAGAATCAAGGGAGAGTTATTAGAGAAGTTATCGGAGAGACTAAAGGAGCCGAAAGGATTTAATAGTTAGGGAGAAATTCAGGAATGGTTGTCGGAGAAACACGGGGAGAAAGTCAATTATCAAACGGTTCATAAGACGGTGAGGTATAAATTAGGAGGAAAATTAAAAACGCCTCGTCCGAGGAGTGTAAATCAGCATAAGGAAGCAGAAGAAACCTTTAAAAAAAAATCAAATCCGCCTTAAATGTGCAGAAGAGAACTCAAAGATGAGGTGATTGAGCATGACCAGAAAAACCCACTGAAAGGGTTTCCAGCAGAAATCATTAGCGCTCTAAAACAGCCTAATTCTTAGGTCTAGTTGCTCTCTTATTAACCCTCTCGGTAACCAAGAGAGTAATCCCAGTTTTCTGCACCATAGAAGTCATTAGTAACTCCAGATAATAGATTATGAGATTGAATCTTTGGATATGCCACTGCGATTCAACCGACTTTCCAAAGAAGTTGAATCCCAAGGAAAAGAAGTAGATGCTGATACGATGTGGGCAGAAGGATGTAAGCCTCTAGAG
>DDLS01000005.1 GCA_002340255.1 Cyanobacteria bacterium UBA2566 | reverse complement strand
GAATGGCTCCATGCTAAAATTCGCCGTGAATTAGGCTTTGGAGATGAAGAGCCAGATAATGTGCGCGATATGTTCAAACAGCGCTATCACGGTTCCCGCTATAGTTTCGGCTATCCTGCTTGTCCGAATATGGAAGACCAGTATAAGCAATTGGAGCTTTTGGGGAGCGATCGCATTAATATGTATATGGACGAGAGCGAGCAAATCTATCCCGAACAATCCACCAGCGCCATTATCACCCACCATCCCGTCTCCAAATACTTCAGCCCATAAGCTACCTTAATCTGAATTGGGGCAATAAAATAGTCTATTGTAGGGGCGGGTTTGAAACCCGCCCCTTGACATCCAAGACAGTATCTACAAAATGTCTCATTCAGAACCATGCCTACCCTAGAAACAGCAATCCAAAAAATCCAACAACTGCCCCCTGAGCAATGGCAAAAGGTGATTGAATTCATAGAATTCTTAGAATACCAATCTAGCCAGCAGCAAAAAACATCTAAAACCCTAGACAACTCTCAAGTGTCATTTGCAGAAGCCGCTCAAGAATTTATCGGTTGTCTCGATAGTGACTTAGAGGATTTGTCCCACAATCCCCAATATTTAGAAGAATTGGGTCAATGAGTAGGAAAGTTATTGTAGATACGGGAGCTTTAATTGCTTTTCTCTTGCCAAAAGATAAATTTCACACTTGGGCAGTTACCCAATTCTCAAACATCACCGCCCCCGTTATAACCAACGAAGCTGTGATCACAGAAGCCTGTTTTCTCGCCCGCAGAATTCATCAAGGACAAGCAACGATCTTAAACTTAATCCAACAAGGACATATTGTCATCCCCTTTAGCCTAAACCAAGAGATAGAAGCTGTAAACGAACTTATGCAACGCTATGCTTCAGTACCCATGTCATTAGCCGATGCCTGTTTAGTGAGAATGAGCGAGATGTATGAAGATAGCCAAATTATTACCCTAGATAGCGATTTTCAAATCTATCGGAAACACAGAAACCAAACTATTCCGATCATTATGCCACTCAACAATTAAGAGCTTAGGGTGGGCAAGTTGAAATAATGAGTCGTGAGCGATCGCCAAATCATCTGCCCACCCTACTTGGTTCCTTTGACCTCCTTATAACCAGAAACCCAGTTTCTGAGATTAGTCATCAGTAGGAATAGTGAGCATAAGATTATTTAGGATAATTTCGAGGGCGATCGCACTTTGTTCCAATGCTTTACCCATTGAGTACGAACGCTGTAAAGTTGTGGGTAAATGCTGCTGTAACACATCCCCCGTCATATAAGATTTAACGAGTACAATGGGTTCAGGACACCAGCGATTATTTTTCCGATCAAACCAGTTGCCATCAGAGAGAGAGGCATTATAACCACAATAGGGTTCAATCAGTCCGTGGATATGCGGTTGAGCTGCGGACAGCTGGGTAGCGGGAACGTGCCAAATCAGCGAATAGCCCAAAGTATGAACAGGGACTTGAGAAGTGGCGATCGCCTTTTCAACCATCGCAGGCAACTGCTCATGATGCACAGACAGAGAATTAGCTGTCATGTTGGCAAGAATCTCTTTAATGTGTTGCATAATCAAGTTCTGAGTTCTACAACTCAAGCATGGCAAGAAATCTAAGTATTTTCCAGTAGACATTCAGGTAAGATCGTTAAAGATCGTTAAACTTACTCTTTCTTACCCTTTCTTGAGATATCCTGGACAAGGATGAGTGAGGCTTTCTGAAAATGAGTACATCCCCCAAGCCTAGAAGCATTGCAGCGACTCCTGAAGGTATTCAGCGATTAAAAGACCAGAAGAAGAAGTTAACATTCAAACATGAAGAAATTGCCAAGGCTGCGGGAGTTAGTGAATATACCGTTAAAAATTTTATTACTTATAATAGGGCAGTTGAACCATACACGGTAAGAAAAGTAACTGAAGTGTTAGAACTACAACCTGAAGATGTTGTCGATCCTGAAGAATGGCAGATTGTGATTGGAGCAGTTAAGCAAGAACGCAAATCCCCCCCAGAAAATCAGGTTTCACGAAATCGGCTTGCACTCAGTCAGCGTGACGATCATAACTTACCTCCTCAAGCCAATCCCTTCATTGGTCGTCAAGATAAATTATGTAAACTTATGAACCACCTGTCACCAGATTATAGCAAGATTATTCAAGTTGATGGGATTGCAGGAGTAGGAAAAACTGCCTTGGTTCTAGAGGCCGCATATTGCTGCCTTGAGTATAAAGTTTATGGACAAACGCAAAATACGATCGGTCAAAAAGGTGATGTAGGCTGTGAAATCCCTTTATTTGACTTGATTATTTTTGTTTCAGCAAAAGAATCGGAATTGTTAAACGGTAAATCTATTAAAAAGCTCACAGTGTCCAGAACTCTTCAAGAGATTTATCGAACTATAGCTGATGTGTTGGACGATCCAGCAATTATTAATATGGATGTAAACAGCAACAATAATTATATTTCAATCCTCAAAAGATCTTTAAAGAGCAAAGGCAATGTACTGCTAATTGTTGATAATTTGGAGACAATCCAAGAAAAAGATAGAATTTTCGCTTTTTTAGATCCGTTGCCGATTAAGTCTGTGATAACTACTCGCGAGCGCTATGGATATGCACCAATTCGATTAGATGCTTTAACGGAAAAAGAAAGCCTCTTACTTATTGAGCAACAACTTCAAGAAAAAGGTATTACTGATTTAAGTCCAGTACAGAAAAAAACTTTATATAGAGCAACTAAAGGAATTCCACTGGCAATTATTTATAGTATAGGACGTTTAGCCATAGGAAGTCATATAGATGCAATCGTGAACACCTTAGAAATTCAAAGACAAAAGGATTTATTACCTAATCAAGAAGAAGAGTGGGCAAGCTTAGATTTCCAAGATGATGAATTAGTTGCTTTTTGTTTTAAGGAAGCTGTAAGTGATCTTCAAAAGAGAAGCAAGGTAGCTTATTACATACTAATGTCCATTGCTATTTATAAAAGCCCAGCTCCTAAACCAAGTATTCTTTTTGTTGCGGGATTAGAAAATGAGCGATCTAAAATTTTTGATGATGGAATTGAACGTTTACGCCAAGTTTCGATGATCCGACATACCGATGGTCGATATCGGATGTTACCGTTAACAAGAGAGTATGCCCTAGCTGAACTGCAAAAAAATCAAGAATTCAAAAAAAAGGCACTCGATCGATGGGTTGATTGGTATATTCAATTTGCCAAAGAACAATATGAACAATATGAAAACAAGCCTGAGAGATTTAAGATAGGTTATAAAGAAATTGAGAAAGAATGGACTAATATAGTTGGTGTTTTACTTTTTTGTAAAGATGATGATCGTTATGAACAGTTGAAAGAAATATGGTCATATCTCAACAATTATGCAAACTTGCGTGGTCGTTGGAAAGATCGATTATCTTGGCTGAGTTATCTCAGTGAAAGGTCTCTGATCAAAGAAGATTATTCAACGGCTGTTAATACTCTATCTCGTCGAGGACGAACCTTACTATTAATGGGAAAACCTGAACAATTGCAAGAAGCAGAAGAACTATTATTGAAAGCTTGGGATTTACGTCAGCATAGCAACTTTGAAGATTTAGATTATTTACTTAATCATTTGGCTGGATTGTATAATCGCCTAGAAAAATATGAAGAAGCTCATGGTTGGCTCGATATTGAACAACAAAATTTAGACGAAAACTTGAAGTTATCCGATCAACAAAAGCTGAAGTACCAAATCTACATTGATCGTGAACGAGCAGAATTACTGTTTATGCAAAAACGATATTATGAATCAAAATTGGTATGTGAAAAAGTTATTGAAAGCACCAGTAAAATAGTAACAGGTTCACGGAATGCTAATTATGTAAAAAGAATTTTAGCTGATATTGCCATCAATGACAGCAAATTAGAATATGCAGAAAAGTTATTAGAAACTGTTGCTACAGAAGTCGGAGATAATAAGGATAAAAGGCGAATTGCTTACTGTGCAGTTTCTCAGGCGAAGCTAGAACAAGCAAGAAATAACTTTACTAAAGCATTAGAATATATTGAAAACGCTATAAACCATTTTAAGGATTTAGGAATGATGAGGGATCATCAGCAAGCTTTCTCCAGATCCGAAGAAATTCGCAATCAACGTAATTAGCGATCTGAACAGCCAACACTACCTAAAACTAGACTAATGGATTCAAAGGAATGATGAGATCATCCAATTCTACCCTACCCCCTTTAAACTCTTTACCCGCTTCCCTACCCCTAGAGGGAGCAGTCCGGATTGAGTTACAATCTGGAATTCCTATTTTTCGAGCGTCAGGAAATGTACAATCTCGGATCGAGAGTCTCTTAGATAAGCAAAAGTTTGAAGGTTTAACTGAGTTAGAGGAACAGGAGTTAGATGCTTATGAAGAAGTTGATGATTATTTGAGCTTTGTGAATCGCACAATTCGCAATCTGGCGCTGTCTTCTAGTCCTCAATCTTAAAAGTTGATCGTGTCTCGTCCTTGGATTTCTGAACAGACACAAGCGGAAGTCAGACAACGGGCTAAAGGCTTGTGTGAATACTGTCATGCTTCAGAACAGTGGCAATATGTTCAGTTTACCATCGATCATGTTGTTCCCCTCGCTGAAGGTGGTTCTAATGGCCTGAATAACCTGGCTCTGGCCTGTTTTCACTGCAACCGTCGCAAGGGTTGCTCTCAAGCTGCGATCGATCCTCAATCGGGGGAAAGCGTTGCATTATATAATCCAAGGTGCGATCAGTGGCGGCAACATTTCCGTTGGTCTGACGATTGTTTACAACTTATTGGTATGACTCCCACTGGACGAGCTACTATTGAGGCATTAGCCTTGAATCGAGAACGAATTTTAGGTATTCGAGCAGCAGATTATGAAATTGGGCGACATCCACCACCAGAAGATGTTAGTTGACCCCAATTAACCCGCCACTAGAGGCAATTCCTCCCCAACCCATACCCATTTTTAGTTGATAGGCGATCGCCTGAAACGGAACCGATGATTTAAACAGCAAAGCACTGACTAAAACATTGGTATCTACAACCCATCTATTCGTCACTGTCATCCGCATTTCTAGGAACTTCGTTATAATAGGATGACCCCTTACCTTATCCTGAATATGACCTTCACCACAGACAATCCCCTAACTTGGCAATATCTGGAAATTCATGCTCAAAGTCGGGCAAAAATTGCTAATAGTCGTGTTTTCGTTTCGCAACTGATTCAAGAAAAACACGCCCACGGTTGGAGTCCTGAAGAACTGCACTTTCAACATCCTGAAATTTCCCTTGCTGCTATTTACTCTGCCCTCAGCTATTACTACACCTATCAATCCCAAATTGATGCCCAAATTGCTCAAGAACAGCACACGATTCAAGCGTTGCAAGCTGACTTAATTCAAAGGGGAATCGGTCATTATAGCTCCAATTTTAAACAAAAGCTTCAGGCAAAACGGGGACAACAGGGATAAAAATGGCAATCTGTTACTATTTTGATGCTCCAGTTCATCGAGCAATTAAAATTGGTCTGCAACTGAGAGGGGTTGATGTATTGACTGCTCAAGAAGACGATAGAAGTAATGCTATTGATGAAATTATTTTGAGCCGCTCTGTGGAACTTAATCGTCCCCTGGTAACCACTGACCATGATTTTCTGGTTTTAGCTAAAAATTGTAGTGACAACCGCGAATATTTTACAGGAATCTTCTTTCTCAGTCCCAAAATCTCTATTGGCTATGCGGTAGAGGAGTTAGAAGTATATGCTAAAATTGAAGAATTAGAGGATTTTGCTAATCAAGTTATTTTCGTCTAATCTATGAAATCATTTTTCCACTTTACCACTGTATTGCCGATTTCTTTGCCCCCAAGGAGAGCGGGGTGATGGATGTGTTCCCGATGCACGCGGTAACGGTGGGAGAAGTGGCGACGGAATATGCACAGAAGTTATTTGCGGGCGATCGCTATTCCGATTATCTTTATTTCCATGGTATGGCTGTGCAAACTGCCGAAGCGATGGCGGAATGGCTCCATGCTAAAATTCGCCGTGAATTAGGCTTTGGAAATGAAGAGCCAGATAATGTGCGCGATATGTTCAAACAGCGCTATCACGGTTCCCGCTATAGTTTCGGCTATCCTGCTTGTCCAAATATGGAAGACCAGTATAAGCAATTGGAGCTTTTGGGGAGCGATCGCATTAATATGTATATGGACGAGAGCGAACAAATCTATCCCGAACAATCGACAAGCGCGATTATTACCCACCATCCGGTTTCCAAATACTTTAGCCCATAAGCTGCTTCGACGTTTTCCCCTCTCTTGAACACATAGAGAGGGGATTTAGGAAACCCGGTTTCTAGCAACTTAGCTATAATACCATCAACTCTTACTTTGTCTTCAATATGACACTTACAGAACTACTCCCCAGTATCCAGGAACTTTCACATCTTGATAAAATTAAACTGATTCGTCTGCTGGCTGAAGACATTGAATCACGAGCAGAAATTGCACCCTTAGAACCGGGTAAAACCTATGATTTGCTAACTCCATACAATATTTTTGGAGCAGGGAAAATTCTCATGCAGGTCATGGAATCTAGTGATGAGGCTTAACAACAATGCGATTTCGTTACTCAACCACTGATTCATCCCAAAACGAATTTGATAGCCTGCCACGAATTCCCATTATTCTTCGGCGAGAAAGTCATACATTAGAAGCAGTTGGATTAGCGGGACTTAAACAAGAAAA
>DDLS01000058.1 GCA_002340255.1 Cyanobacteria bacterium UBA2566 | reverse complement strand
GGGGATGGGGAGATGGGGGGATCTGAACGTAGGGGCGGGTTCACCAAGATCTTCGACTCTCAACTAGACGATGAGTGAACCCGCCCTTACACAATTATCAATTATCAGTCAATAACTATCATGTCTAAACCTTCTGTGATTACGATTAAAAATCTTGACCATTTTTTTGGGAAAGGGGATCTGCGCAAACAAATCTTATTTGATATTGATCTGGAAATTAAGGCGGGTGAGATTATCATTATGACTGGACCTTCTGGATCGGGAAAAACGACCTTATTAACCTTAGTCGGAGGATTGCGATCGGTGCAGTCGGGAAGCGTGAACGTTTTGGGGAAAGAATTTTGTGGCGCTTCTGCCCGTAAATTGACGAGAGCAAGACGCAAACATGGTTATATTTTCCAAGCCCATAACTTACATCAAAGTTTAACCGCCCTGCAAAATGTGCAAATGGGGTTAGAAGTGCATGGAAAATGGTCGCCAAAAGAGATGCAAGCGCGATCGGCAGCGATGTTAGAACGGGTAGGATTAGGAGATCGTTTGCAGTATTATCCCGATAATTTATCTGGGGGACAAAAACAACGGGTGGCGATCGCCCGCGCTCTGGTTAGCCATCCTCCCCTGGTGCTTGCCGATGAACCGACGGCTGCTCTCGATCGCCAGTCTGGACGTGCTGTCGTGGAATTAATGCAGACTTTAGCCCAGGAACAAAACTGTACAATCCTCATGGTAACCCACGATAATCGGATTTTAGATGTCGCCGATCGCATTATTCACATGGAAGATGGACGGTTATCCAAGAGCGATCGAGCCAGTGAATTACCAATCAAAAGTTAAGATAAGGATCGCAAGACTCAATTGATTGACTCACAACCCTTCCCTAATCCGTGTTGAACCGTTATCCCGCTCTTTCCTTATTTGCGATTCTAGTGGCGATCGCTCCCTTAACTTCCTGTGCCAATAGCTCTGGAGGTAGAAGCCTAGAACAACTGCTTGCCCCCGATCCCCAACTGCAAGCCAATCCCGCATCCCAATCGTCTCCCCAAGCTTCTCCTCCTCCCTCTCCTGCACCGGCTTCTGCCATTGAGCTTCCCGATAATTTTCCTTCAACCATTCCCCAATATCCCAACGCTACCCTAGAATTGGTTTCTCCCCTCACTGCTGCTGAAGAAGGCACGATTACCCGTTGGTTTAGTGCAGACTCCACAACATTAGTCAGACGCTATTACCAACAACAATTAAATGAGCGCAACTGGGAAATTACTAGCACTCCAGATGCACCAGAACTGTCTGCGCGTCTTGAGAGCTTGCAACTTACGCTCAACTTTGCTCCTCCCACTTCTGGACAAACGACGTATACGTTGACTTATCGGATAGACGATGCACCGACGGTGATTAGTTCTCCAACCGTTTCGCCGAATCCTTCACCGACTTCTGAGAATAATGATGCAGAAATCGATGAAATCCTAGACGTTTCTACTCCACTCTCGCCAGGAGTCACAGAATTGATTACTCTCGGCATTACTAATAATTCTTCGACAGAAGCATTTCAACCCAATGAAATCATTACCCGTGGAGACTATGCTCGCTGGTTAATGAATGCCAATAATCAAATCTATGCCGACGATCCAGGTAAACAAATTCGTTTAGCATCTACGACTAGAGATCCCGTTTTTCAAGATGTCCCAAAAAGCGATCCAGATTTTGCTTATATTCAAGGATTAGCAGAAGCCGGATTAATTCCCAGTGCCCTGACAGGAGAAGCAACGGAAACCCGGTTTCGTCCGGATGCGCCCCTGACGAGGGAAAATCTCATTGGCTGGAAAGTGCCTTTAGATACTCGTTCAGCTCTGCCGAAAGCGACGATAGAGGCAGTCAAAGATACTTGGGGATTCCAAGATACCAGTAAAATTAATAGCCAATTTCTACCGAGTATTTTAGTGGATTTCCGAAATGGAAATAATGCCAACATCAGGCGCGTGTTTGGCTACACAAGGCTATTTCAGCCCCAAAAAACAGTAACCCAGTTGGAAGCAGCAACAGCGCTAACGTATTTTGGAATACAGGGAGAGGGGCGATCGATTAATAATGAATAATGATTCTCTGTGTCTCCCCATTCTCCCACTCCCCCATCTCATCTATGCCTCTCGATCCATCCCTAATCTTATCTTTGCTGCAAGTGAAACGCTCGGAATTTAAGGGCTTAGAGTCCCAAGTTTTTGAGAAACTCCGACCCTATCGCCAAGCCCTTTTGCATCGTTCTAGGGAAGTGGTTGAGCGATGTAAAAGCATTGAGTTAGTGGATGAGCATGATTCCATTTATGCTGAACCATTGGAAAGAGGAGATCGCGGTTGGATCGTGAAATCGAATCTCGTTTGGCAAAATCGAGAACAAAGCTTACAGTGGGTACGCGATCGCCTCACGGGGATTCCCACATTTGCTGTTGATGGTTCCCAAATCTATCCGAGCAAGGACTTTTCCCTACCCATCGCGGTGATTCAAATTGGCTGGTTTGAAAACTTTCATCGTGGAGATGGGGACTATGAAAAAGATATCGCGGTAGATTTAATTACTCCGAATCAATTTGCCGCTTTGGAGAAAGGGGAATCCCTCGATCGCCTTGTCAACCGTCGCCGTTTGGAATTAGAAGTGCGTCGGATCATCGATTATATGCACGTCCACAGCCATCAATCCTCCCGTCTGGTCTTTTATGATGGCTCCCTGATTGCTAGTTTTGCAGAAACCTTCGATCGCCAAACCTATCAGTGTTATCTGAAAGCTTTGCGTCAAGTATTGAGTGCCACTCAACACCATCAAATTCCCCTCGTTGCCTATATCGATACCAGCGCCTCCGAAGATACCACGCAAATGCTGCAACGGGTGTTGGGATTACCTCCCATTTCTGGAGTGAGCGATCCGCAACTCCTTAATCCACTGATGGAATGGGGCGATCGCACGGTTCTCTGTCGCTGTTGTCGTCCTGGTATCCTCCGCGACTATCAAGAGCAAGCGAATCAAGTCACATTTACCTATCTGAAAACCCATGCAGGATACCCGGTGCGCCTAGAATTGCCCTTCTGGATTTTCCAAGCGGGATTACTCGAGCAAGTGATTGATTGGGTACGCGCAGAAGTGATTATCGGGCGTGGATATCCCTACGCGATCGAAACTGCCGATCAAATCACCGTTCTCCGCAGCGAAGACCGTAAACTATTTTACCGTCTTCTGCAAGATTGGGCTGAACAGGAAGAGATCCCGTTTCGACTCTCCCGGAAAATGGTCAGCAAAGCCCACCGGCGTTAGAGGAGTTATGAGTCAAGATGAAAATCGAAGAAAATTTACAAGTTATCCCTTCTAGATTTTAGTATAATTTTATATAACAATTTATTGTTTATGGGTGGCAGAGCGTTTTAAAATTCGTTATATTAATTTATGGAAATTCCTGATGGAATAGCTCACTTCTGATGAAATCGCATTTTCTCACTCTTTTAAAACCTTTTGTTCTATACTAAGAGTAACCTATTTAAATCATGAAATTAACTCAGTCTTCTACACTAAAAATTGCAACTACCGACTGCAAATTACATCCCAAGGCTACAGCTATATTAACAAAAGCCAAAAATCATTGTAAGCTATTAGGTATTTATGATGAAGATCGATATCTGAGCCATCATACTATGACTCCTTATCTATTTGGATATAGTTCATTTGATCGTACTGTTGATGCTACGATTTTTTTCTCGGTACTCTACTATCTAGATGACTTTTTTGGAGAAGATAGTGCGGATAGCCTGAAATTAGATGCTCAAGTTCTGTTTCGTATTTGGCAAACAGGGAAATACCATATAATGAACCGTTATCCTCCCTCAAAAATCGATCGATTATGTGCGGCTTTGGCTTATATTAGTGGCATTATACAAACCAAGAGTCCTTATTCTTTCTTTCAACATTATACTAATTATTTACGCTTACATTTGCAACATAGTCTATATCCTATAAATTATCAAACTGTAGAGGAGTATATCCAGACCCGTATCCATTTTGGAGGCATGTATCCCACAATTGGAATGATCGAGTATGTGTATGACACCTATTTGACAGAAGAGCTTAGAGACTCCCTTCCTCTGTTGGTGCAACTAGAAGAATCTTGTGCCCTGATAGGGGCTTTATCAAATGATTTATTTTCCTATCATAAAGAAGCACATAGCCGGTTTAACCTATTGAATGCTTTGATGGAAACTCATGCAAATTGTAATCTAGAAAAGGCAATCAAGCTAGCTGTTGATAGAGTTAATGGGCTGTATGATAACTTTTTGTTAAATTATAGTGCATTGAAAATACAAGCAGAATCATTACCTATAGCAGAACAGCAAATTATAACAACTTACGTAGATAGCTTGCAGCAATTGATTGCTGCTAGTTATCACTGGCAGCTGAATACTAATAGGTATCGGGCACATGATAATGTTTTCGAGGATATGCGTATACCACTCACCTATAGCATTTTAAAATGAGACATAAAAATGCTCTAAGTATAGAAACCGCAAAAGTAAATCCTCAACCTCAAGAGGTGACAAAAAGACTAAAGAGTAGACTGTATAAGAGATAGAGTCTGTAAACCCTTCTGGAAAAATAACGGCTTATGAGTTTTGCACTCCTTGCCCTTCATTACTAACGAAATAATATTGGTATCTAGCAAATAACTCATCAATGTTAGTGACTTTCAATCGCGGCAATTAAATTATCAAGCTCTTCTGGACTCATGCCCTTACTTGCTATTGCCCATAAATGCCATGCCATGATCCTAATTACAGCGATCGCGCAAATCCCGAGCGGCGATCGCCGCAAATGTCTCGAGTAAATGGTTCTCTTCAACCGTTTGAAAAATCGTCTCTACCATTTCCTGAGCGACTAAATCCTGTCGATAAAGCTCTTCGAGCGCCATCAAATCCTCAACAACATCCACAATTCGTTGCTGTACCAATTCCCGATTCTCGGTTACCACAGACATAACTCTTCCCTCCTCATTTTTAACTGATTACACCTTAGATACTCCTAGGGGAAGATGGGGCTTAAAGTTCCTCAAAGCGATACAAAACCACCCCTGTTTGAGGATGATTATCTACCGTCACATAACCCTTTTTCAACATCTCCAGTAACAGGCTTTCTACCTCATCAAAATCTAAACCCGTATCTACCACTGCTTGGGTTACAGAAATCTCTCCTCCTCGTGCAGCAGCCGCTTTGACTAATTTCACCTTAGTGGGTTCTGGCGCTTGTTTTTCAGTCACCTCCACTACTTCACAGGGAATTGTCTGAGGACTCAACGGTATACCTGTTGGAGATAAACCATGTTTGAGCCGATATTTGAGGTTATATTCATCAACCATACCGGGAATAAAGATCAAGTCAATAAATTGACCGATCCCAAACAAGCCGAATGTACAGCACCAGAGAATACCTGTAGCGATCTTGCCATTATACAGGCGATGAATACCATTGGCTCCAAACATGCCGAGGAGCCAGAGTAGATAGGTTGTGCTAACCTTATTCATGGGTTGAGTATGGCGAGTATTTTGGGAGCAAAACTTGTGGTTTATCTTATGCTAGCACGAGAAAGAGTGAGAAGTGAGGAGCGATCGCGGCGATCGCTCCTCACTCCTTTATGCTAGTCCTTTAAGATACGCTATAATACTCAGTCTTGGGATAAACACTGATAATCAGATCGCCCACTTCAAAGAACAAACCTTCTTTTTCCGACTTAGAAAACTTCAGATCCCCTGATTTAGCTGAGAGTTCATCGGCAGTATAGGCAACAACTTCTAACTCATCCGGAATGAGTCCTGTTGCACCAATATGAAACACCAACGGCGAAATCTTGTCTCGATAAAGGGTTTCTAAGGCTTGATTAACCTTCCTCAATCCTCCAGTCAAGTCCTCCACAAATTGCTCGGTTTCCACCGTTTCCCCTTGCCATTTTTTCTCCAGTGAGCTAACTAAATCAGCCGCACCTAACTCCTGCAAAAGTTCAGTTACACTGCCATTTTTTTCCAAGCCCAGAAATTCATCAAAAATGGGCTTCATCAAGTCATCCACCTTCGTCACTTTTGTGCGCTTCGATAACGTTTTGTGACCAAACACGACCGGTGTATCTAGACTTTGGGCAAAGGTTGGCTTATCTAATTTTTCTCCCGTTTGGCGATCGCAGACTTCATAAAACCGATCTAAAAACTTGTTGGCTGAATGCAATTGACCTAAATTGAGAATTTCACAATTGCCTAACTCAATTTTATAACTCACCCGCGAATCCACTTTACCGGTATTCAAGGCTTCTTCTAGATCGGAATATTCGGTAGTCGTGGGGAAATTTAGATACAAACTCTTGGATAAATAATGCTCTTTCAAGGCAGCCAGTTGATCGGCGGTATACGTCTCAGAAACTTCTTTCAGATGGGCAGACAAGAGACTCGATAATACCCGCAAAATAGCTAATCGAGAAAAAATTCCCTGCACTTGAGTATAATCGGCGGCCATGGGCACAATCGGTAACTGGGTTAAGTCGATTTCGTATTCTGTGTTAAAATCAAATTGGTCGGCATCAGTCAACAGATTCTGTTCTTTGAAGACTTTAAAGACTTTGGCATTACTAAATTTTACCTTTAAAGTCTCAACATTTAACTCCCCATCTCCAACTAGAGTATAGTTGTTATAAGACTTCAAGTCATTGAGCAGAATCCCGGCAACTTCTGTAATTGGGGTTTTATCCTCAGATTTAACTAATTTTACTGGACGGGTAATCAGTAAATTGATGGTTGCGGTATTGCGGTTAATGTCAAATGACCCCATTTGCACATAGTCGCCACTGTCCACATATTCGGTTTTCAGCCAAGGTTTGACCAAGTTCCCCTCTGCATCTCGCTGTCCAGGAATGCGCTTCACTCCTCGGCGCTGATAATGATCTTGGAGATGTTTGAGATTGAGGATGATTGGGTCTTTATGGGTCTCGAATAACTGAATCAGCTCTAAAATCGGTAAGTTTTTGTTGATGGGAACTTCAGAAAGGATCTCGCGATCGCTTAAACTCTGAGGATCGTAGATGGCTTTGTCTAAGTCTTGGGAAAATTCCACCAGTTGGCTATTGGTGATGGCTTTACCGTGACGCTGAGATAAGGTGGCATCAAAGGTGCTGACGAGGGCATATTTAGCCAGGTTTAAGTTCCCATCAATGAGTTGCGCTTTGGCAAAGGTAAATACAGATTCATCGGTTTGCGCTAGGGGAATATCGCTTAATTGCTCAAATTCGGCTTCGGTGAGTTTTTGATATTTATAGAAAATACCATCATCATCGGGTTTAAGCCCCAAAATTTTCAGTTTTCCAGCATTGCCATTGAGCTTACGAGCACTGTGGGAGAGGAAGAGTTGATAGTCATATTCTTTGAAGAGGGGTTCTTCGATCGCCCAAGCGATCGCCTCCCCTAAAACCTTGGACGTGTTGTACAGTGAATCATAGACCTGTTTCACTGTGCCCGCTTGGACGCAAGTTCCAGACACCAGGTTGGCTAAACGGGAGAGTAACTTAAAGTCAGAACTGGCAGAATAGGCGATCGCGTTCAGAAAAACGTTATTCTGGTTCAGATTCTGACAAATTTGTTCTAAGCTTGCCACTTCTGAGCGCACATTCGGATGATTCGCATAACCATCACTATGCAGGGTAATGCCCGTTAGCTCATCCGGTTGAATTAACTCAGTTGCCAGTTGCAGCGCTTGGGAAATGCAGGTTGCACCAGAAACGCGAATGTTTTGAATGTCCTGAATATACGAAGAATTGAGCTTCATCACCTCTTGAATGGGGACGCGCTGGAAGTGCGAGATCAAATTTCCTTGGGAAGAATAGGAAATCAGGGTGACCACCAGTTGGGAATGGGTGTATTCTTCTAGGGTGAGGAGCTTGATTAGAGTTTCCTTGAGGGGGTTGATGTCATGGTACATTGAGCCGGAGCGATCGATGACAATAATACTATGGGCGATCGCCTCCACTGCTTCCGTCTTCGAGTTCTCGTCCTTCTCACTTAACGGTTGGCGATCGACCCGATAATAAGCCTTTGGCTCACCTGCTTGGTTGTAGAGGACAAACTTAGTTGTCGGTGCAGGGATCAATTCAGCAGCGTTCTTAACCATAGGTTATCCAAGCCTCTTGCATCATTACCTCCCTATTCTAATCAATGTTGATTATTTTGTCAACTTAGCCATTGATTGGGCGGGTATCGTAGGCACTTCTTTTCAAGTTCTTCTGCCCACTCATTTCTGATATCAAGTCCGAGTAATCAGGAATATCTCCAATTATTCCCGACACTCCACAACTAACGTAATTTGTCTGCTTCTCGTTGAGCTGCTTGGCTATTCTCTTGATAGCGAATAGTTCGGTCTTGGGCAATCTGATACCGGTCATCAGAAGCCGATACTTGAGCCATCAAATCACTCGCTTGCTGCCATTTTTCGGCTAAGGCTAACCATTCCTCCTCTGTTTGTGCCGTCAGTCCCTCATTCGCCGCAGCTTGAGCTAGACGTACCGCCTCCGGAAAAGGGTCAGCAGTAGGAGCATCGGCAGTAGTAGGAGTAGCAGTAGATGGAGTCGAGGGGTTAGTTCCTGCCACTGGTGGAGTATCAGAATTAGAATCCTTGGGTGTTCCCCACCAAGACAGAACTCCTAATCCAGCCAAAACCAGGACACCACTAAATATAGCGCCACCGATAATGCCTCGACGGAATTGGCGCTGTTCCCGTGTTAACTGGGAGGGGGTATAATTCGGGAGGGGAGTCTTCCGCTTGCGAAAGGACTGAGCCTGGCGGTTATAAGACCATTGTGTTAATAATCCAGGTTTTCTGAGTACAATGAGTTCTGACCAAAGCAGTTGACCCTCTGGATCTTGCTGAATTTCTTCTAACCACAACAGTTGTTGCTCGCGCACCAGGCGACTATTGATATTCACGCGCCGAATATGGCGAGGAGCAATTTCCTCTAAAATCATGGTGACCTTCTCCACCACTGGGGTTTGTTCCAATTGACCCTCTGTTTCTCCCTCACATAACAGTTGTAGAATCCCCCGGTCTAAAACTGCCCTAGTACGAATCCCTGAGTTAGCCAGCTTTTCATTCAATACCTGAATAATAGCGGCAACGCTACCCTGGCGAGCTTGCTGAAAAATATTATCCATCGGATCGACCCTCTGTCCTGTTGGCGTAAACCCTGGTGGAGCATCAAAGATATTGTTTTTCATTGTGGTTGGCGTGGACTCATTTTCAAGGAACCTGACTTGCCGTAAATCATACTTCAATCTGGCTGCCAACGTCATTAACGTCTGTGTCAACTGGGGATTTTAGGGAGCGATCGCCTCCAATACCCCATTCCCCTTCTACCAGCACTATACCCATGACCACAATTGCGTATAATCTGTAAGGAAATCTTAGGATAGCTACTTATTTCTGAGTGCAGCTTAAAATCAGAACAAGTTAAGTTAAGATTTCTACGATCGCAAACTCCTTTCCTATCTCTCCTAGCTCGATCGGGGAGAGAGTCAACCGCCCACTTTAGAAACCTACTTTAGCAATGCCCCGGATATTAGTCATCGATGACGATCCCGCAATCTCAGAATTAGTTGCTGTCAACCTGGAAATGGCTGGCTATGATGTCAGTCAAGCACCTGATGGCATTAAAGGCCAAGCCCTGGCGATTCAATTACTTCCAGATATGATTGTACTGGACTTAATGCTGCCTAAAGTTGATGGATTTACCGTCTGTCAACGTCTGCGTCGAGACGATCGCACTGCCGATATCCCCATCTTGATGTTAACTGCCCTCAGCCAAACCCAAGACAAGGTAGAAGGTTTTAATGCCGGTGCAGATGATTATCTCACCAAACCCTTTGAAATTGAGGAGATGTTAGCACGGGTGCGGGCCCTCCTGCGACGTACCGATCGCATTCCCCAAGCAGCTAAACACAGTGAAATTCTCAACTATGGTCCCCTTACTCTGATTCCAGAGCGCTTTGAGGTCATTTGGTTTGATACGACTGTTAAACTCACCCATTTGGAGTTTGAGTTACTTCACTGTCTTCTCCAGCGCCATGGGCAAACCGTTTCTCCGAGTGAAATCCTCAAGGAGGTTTGGGGATACGATCCCGATGATGATATTGAAACCATTCGGGTTCACGTTCGCCATCTGAGAACCAAATTAGAACCCGATCCCCGTCATCCGCGCTATATCAAAACAGTTTACGGTGCAGGTTATTGTTTGGAGTTACCTTCAACTAAATCAGAAGCTTCTTAACACTCGATCAACCTACAAGAGTGGGTTCAGCCTAGGGTTAACCCATTCAACTGTAGGATTGATCGGCACCCACGCAGAGAAATTGGGTTTCTGAGAGAAGTGATGATTGTCAGGTAATATGCCTAGGAGGAAGCTGAGTTCTGTCAACTGATCTAATGCATTTTGAAAGTCATTTACTGAATTAATAGAGGTGCCCTTAAGTCTTTAAGAATTGAATTGATATGTCAAACTCCCGTAATCCCGTAGTGCTAATTCATGGCATTTTTCGTAAAGCCTATGTGTTTAACCGCATGGAAAAATACCTGAAAGAGCGCGGATGGGAAGTCCATCGGTTTGATCTGGTACCCAATACCTCAATTGTGGGATTAGATCGACTTGCCCTACAAATTAAAACCTATGTCGATGAACACTTTGCCCCCGATCAACCCATTGATTTAGTCGGTTTGAGCATGGGTGGCTTAGTTAGTCGCTATTATGTCCAGCGCTTGGGGGGACTGGAGAGGATTCAACGATTTATTACCATTTCTTCTCCCCATCATGGGACTTATCTGGCTTATTTACTGCCGTTTATTGGTTGTGTACAAATGCGTCCGGGGAGTGAATTTTTAGTCGATTTAAATGCAGAGGTGCAGCAGTTAGAGCAAGTCAAGTTTAGTTCTCTCTGGACTCCCTACGATTTTGTCATTGTACCAGCAAAAAGTTCGCAAATGCCTGTGGGAAAAAATGTTAAACTGTGTGTATTCCCCCATGCGATGATGGTACGCAGCCACAGTACGTTGGTTACCGTAGAAAAAGCGCTGACGGATAAACGGTAAGAGCGCATTACTAACACGCCTGGCAAAGACTTCGCTCCAATTGAATAGCTGCGATCGCCATAACTATGGGATAAACAACCCCCGTCTGGGCGATCGCTGTAGAAAATTATCCTCAGTCGAGGGTGAGGACAATTTTCCCCATGAATTGTTTTTCCAGAAACATTTCTTGGGCCCGAGCGATTTGCTCTAAGGGAAAGGTTGATGCCACAAGAGGGCGAATCTGTCCCGTTTCAATAGACTTAATCAGGTTAGAAAAAACAGATGGCTCCAATTGGGTGCAACCAAAAAACGTCCACTGTATGTTGGGCAAATCCTCCGTCACACTCCGACCCGAAATACCACGAAGAAGATAAGGATTTCCCGTTAGCCTCGACTAAACAAGGTTCGACCAAAACGCGATCGCCTCTCGCTTGTTTGTATTGTATCGCCAAACAAAACAGTAGGGGTAATTCATGAATTACCCCTACTCGATTAGGATCTAACCTAATCTAAATGCTCAGAATGGAGAAACTACACCAGAGCAAAGGACTGACTAAAGTCAACGCTGGCAAAAGCAGTTGCACCAACAGCAAAGGCTTGAGAGCCAATATTGCCGCCGACAAAGATACTACTCATGACAGAAACATTACCCGTAATATTCACTTGAATGTCAGCGGTGCTAAAGCTGAGTTGCTCAGGCGCTACGCCATTGACGATACCGAGAACGGAGGTTACACCATTATTGGTTACCTCGATAATGGTATTGCCGTTGACTACGGTGAACGTCAGGTCATTGGGAGTAATTCCACCGGTCAAGCCAATAGTATCGCCTTCGCGGTAGTCTAACATCAGGTCGGCTTCGGCTGCTGTTGTGGCTGCGGTTCCAGTGCGCAGAACGAAGACATCATTACCTGCGCCACCGATGAGGGTATCTGTACCAGCATCACCACTGATAACATCATCGCCATCACCCCCATTGATCAGATCATTTCCTTGACCGCCAAAGATGTTGTCATTATCTGCGCCACCGTCGATGGAGTCATTGTCTTGGCCGCCATTGAGTTGGTCTTCGCCAGCATCTCCATTTACGATATCATTGCCGCGATCGCCTGAACCCATATCGTTACCATCGCCACCACTGACCGTATCATCCCCTTGTCCGCCGTAACAAGTATCATTACCGGCACCACCGTTAACCGTATCTTCACCTTGGTTACCATTGGCAGAATCATCCCCTGCACCAGCATTAATTTGATCGTCACCTTGTAAACCAAGAACCACATCAGCTCCAGCCGTACCGACTACCACATCATTACCAATGCTCACGTTAAACTCAGTGGTGACTTCAACGGAGACATTGGTGGTAGTTGTGGTTGAACTTGGAGGCGCAACAGGATCAGTAAATATACCTGAACCTGGGGGTTGAGGGTTGGGGAACGCGGCGAGAATTTCTGCACTCGTTAAATTCCCGACTTGTTCAACCACACCTGCTCCTCCAGAATTACTGGTGAAGGAGAAGAAGTCTTGAATGACCAAATCGCTCGCCGCCTCAAACTGACCATTATTATCGAGATCGACGACTAAATCCGTACCATTGCGTAAAACCTGAGTTCCGGTTGCTGGTGGTGCATCTTCATCTTGTGGAGGTAAAGATAGGGTAACCCCTTCAACCTCAATGACATCAGCCGTACCGCCACTATCTTTAATTGTGGTTCCCACAGCATTGGCAGCGGTCAATTTATAAGTATCGCTACCACCACCAGCTTCCAAGCTTAATCCCGCAACTGCACCACCGGTAATCACATCATCAAACTGAGAACCAATCGCGCCTTCAAATCCAGAAATAATGTTCTCAAATTGACCCACCACTGTGATACCGGTTTCGAGGTTGATTTCTACACCGACAGAGGCTTCCACATAGGATACGAAGTCTATACCAACGCCACCAGTTAAGGTATCATTCCCTTCTCCACAAGTCAGGGTATCATCCCCTTCTCCACCATCAATGTTATCGTCACCTGCTCCACCATCGAGGGCATCGCCATTTTCGCTACCTGTAATGGTGTCGCTACCATTGGAACCAGTAAATCCTTCAACTCCTTCAATGGCATTGTTGAGTTGGACACCTCCTGCTAGGGTTCCGGTGACAGTTGTGGTGCCTGATGCAGAGACATTGATGGATAATCCCACATTAACGGAAATATCTAGCTGTACATTGATGAAGCTGATCATATCAAATCCAGCACCACCAATAATTTGAGATGTACCATCGCCACAAATTAAGAGGTCATCTCCTTCTCCTCCAACTAGAACATCCCCACCAATAAGGGTGTCTTTACCATTGCCGCCCACTAGACTGTCGGCACCGTCTCCACCAACGAGGCTATCATTGCCATTGCCGCCGACAAGGGTATCGTTGCCATCTCCACCGACGAGGGTGTCTTTGCCGTTGCCACCAAGACAGGAGTCATTGCCTTCACCACCAACGCAGGAATCATCACCTTGCCCGCCCACACAGGTGTCATCGCCATCGCCACCAATGAGGGTATCTTTACCATCGCCACCGACGAGGGTATCGTTACCATCTCCACCGACACAGGAGTCATTACCATCGCCACCAAGACAGGAGTCATCTCCGTCGCCACCGATGAGGGTATCTTTATCATCACCGCCGTCTAGGGTATCGTTACCATCGCCACCGATACAGGAGTCATTACCATCGCCACCAAAACAGGAGTCATCCCCGTCGCCACCAACACAGGAGTCATTACCATCGCCACCAATGAGGGTATCGTTATTATCTCCACCGTCTAAGGTGTCATTGCCATCTCCACCAACACAGGAATCATCGCCTGCACCGCCAGCGCAGGAGTCATTGCCGTCTCCACCAAAGCAGGTATCATCGCCATCTCCACCATTCATGGTGTCATCTCCGTCAGCACCAGATATTCCAGAGATGCCTGAGAGTCTACCAGAACCACCACCGGAACCGGTCGCACCTGAACCTGTACGACCGGTACCTGTGCCTGTACGACCGGTACCTGTGCCTGTGCGACCGGTACCTGTGCCTGTGCGACCGGTACCTGTGCCTCGTGATGATTTTCCAGAGCCGCCAATGAGAACATCGTTACCATTGCCTCCCACTAGAGTATCTTCTCCGCCTGCCCCAATGAGGATTTGTCCATTTGCGAGAGTACCGGTGATGCTACCTTGTGCTTGAGCATCGACGGAAATAATTGCTTGGCCAAGAGCAGGAATGGTGGCGGAAATTTCCAGAGCAAATTCGGCAATTTGACGATCGCTAAGTTCTGAAACGGATAGATTAAAGTGAGCTTGGAGTTCAGCTTCGTAGTTGACTTTGACAAAGGTCAGAGCTTCAACGGATAGGGTGGATTCAGCAGTAATGAATGCCATAGTTAATTCTCCTGATTCTGTGTATATAGCGCTGGGAAATTTCAGTGAGTCGGTGTAAATCAGTGAGCAATCTAAAAATGATTCACTGATTGATACCGATTACCCATTACCAGCGCAAAGCGCTATAGTCCACAGCGCTTGAGTCGCGATCCTAGGTAGGGCCATAAGCGCCCCCGTCTTCCCCAAGTGGGAAGATGGCCCTGGGGAGCGCCAAGATTAAAGGTCAGCTTGGCGTAGGCTAACCATGAGTGGTCGGGCGATCTCCAACCGACGCGATCGCCGAATTCTTCGTAGTTTTTGTCTAAAGACCGCCAAATTCGGTTTTGGACACTCAACCCAAAGTGACCGTTACTATAATGCACCCATAAGCGGTCAAGGGTTCGCAAGTCTCGACCGGGGAGGTATTTTACTTCCTCTTCGGTGAGGCTACCTTGGGAGGTGCGATCGCTAATTTCGAGTAAAATCTGGTCGGTTTGGCGATCGGCCCCCTGCCAGTGTCCAGTAGCGAGGAGTTGTTCTAAAGTACTATAGTCCATTCCTACCGCAGAACTCCATTTACGCTCGGTATCATTGATGGGAGGGGGGGCTTGCCAAGGAGGGGAAATGAGGACAATTCCCAATAGATCAAACCATTGTTCGATGGACTGGGGCCGGTCTTCGGGTTCGAGGGCCATCCCGGCTAAGATAGCGGTATTGATGCGATCGCTAATTACTGGGTTAATGTCCTGGGGAGGAATGAGGGGATCGCTTTGCTTGCGAGCCACGCGGCGATCGCGGTTAGTTGCCGACTCTGGCACTTCTTCGGTTAACAGTGCATAGAGGGTCGCTGCTAACGCGTAGACATCGGTGTAAGGGCCTCGAAAGGATTGCCAGTCATACTGTTCGATGGGCGCAAAGCCTCGGCTCACATAGGTGGTATGACCTTGAACTAAATTAGGCATAAATTTACGAGCCATGCCAAAGTCGATCAGTGTGGTTGAAGCTTCACCCTTGCGCCGTAAAATATTTAGCGGTTTGATATCCCGATGCAAAAACCCTTGATGATGGACGGTATTGAGAGCATCCCCAATTTGTTGGATATAGTGGAGGGCTTCGGCTTCAGGTAAGGCTCCTTCGGTATCTACTAGAGTACCCAAATTGGTTCCTTCAATGTACTCTAGTACGATACACCATAAGCGATCTTCCTGGATCAACTCTTCAACGCGAACAATATGGGGATGGGACGATTTGGCAATCCATAGAGCTTCATTGAGAAAGTCTTGCTGACATTTCTCGAAGTTTTTGTGATTGCGGATCTTCTCGTTGAGCGTTTTAATCACTACATTTTCGCCGGTTTGAGTTTGGGCGAGATAGGTGATCCCAAATCCACCTTCACCGAGTTTTCTCGCGATCGTATATTGACCATCTTGGAGTTGATGTCCCGTTTGCCACACCATATTGTTTGTTTCTTCCAGACCAACACAGAGGTTTGATTTTGGTATTATTTTAGTCGATTGGCGTTGGTGATTTGGAGGGGAGAATAAGAGCATACATACACCTAGCTAGTCGCGTTTAACGGGACATCACTTTAAGTTATGTCGATCCCCTCCTACAACTTCATTTTTTCGGATTACGGATTTTATTAAAAAACTTCTAATCAGCCGATATACATTTCCGATTTGAGCAGTTCAAATCGGTAGATCATGCAATATCAGACCAGTGATTTTTCTTTGATCAAAGAATTTTATTGTGAACTCTACCTTTTTAGAACTATCAAGTCAATCCCACATCCACTTCTAGAAATCTCACTTGGTTGTTGAATATTAAACTCGAATCGATACCATAGATAGAAGCAATCACTGCACCGGTGCTAATTCGATCGATTCTGGCTTCAAAACGACCGGTTCGGGTGACTGAAACATCATTAGCACTAATTCCTGCTAAACCAATAATATCATTTTCTTCATAGCCAAAAATTAGGGGTATATTTCTTGGGTCAGTTGCTAGAGAAGCCCGTAAAATATAAACATCAGCGCCTAGTCCCCCACTCAAAATTCCGCCACCGCGATCGCCACTGAGGGTATCATTCCCTTCTCCTCCATCAATCATATCGTTGACTATACTTTGTCCACCCCAAATAAAATCATTACCTGCACCTCCGGTGAGTGAATCATCTCCTTGACCCCCTAAAATCAAATCATCTCCCACATCGCCATTAATAGTATCGTTCCCTTCACCGCCAAAAAAGTAATCATCGCCGCGATCGCCATTTAGGATATCATTGTCCAAATCTCCATAGAGAAAATCATTTCCATCATTGCCACTGATAAGATCATCATTTTGTCCGCCATAACAGAGATCGTTACCCTCACCACCTATAATCGAATCATTACCCGTATTACCACTGAGTAAATCTCGTCCCCCTGCACCAGTTAAACAATCATTTCCTTCTAAACCAAACAAGTAGTCATTTCCTTCTTTTCCTAGGATTTCATCATTGTCTGCCGTTCCCAATAAGATGGCATCTCGGTCATCGGGTGCAATAATCGCTACCATGATCGGTTCTCCTTTTTTGTAGGGATTCTCAGTTAAAACTGTTGCGTTATGGACTATGGTAGGCCATTTTGCCTAAAAATAGAGGAATTCCAGTGCGATCGCCTCAATTTTAGTGTAATTCTTAACACTCTTGAATGCCATGACTTTTACCAATCACCCAATGGCGGCGGAAAAATCGGGCTAGGGAGGTTTCCTCTAGAGAGAGGTATATGGGGCGACCATGGGGGCAAGTGTGGGGGTTGCGGGTTCGTTGCCACCGATCTAAGATGTCTTGCATTTCGGGTATGCTCAGGGGTGTGCCGTTGCGTATGGCACTGCGGCAGGCTGTAGCAACTTGAGCGGTTTCTAGGTCTCCTCCGGCGGCAAGTTCTCGTAGAGCTTCGGCGCAATCCTCCCGTTGCTGGAGGAGTTGGGGAGCGTTGCGAATGGCGTGCAGACCTTCGCCAAAGGGGTCTACGTCTAAACCGATACGGATGAGTTGTTCGACTTCTTTGGGGGTAAGGTGGTTGAGGATGATGGGAGGATCGAGGGGAACGAGTTGCCAGCGATCGCACAATTCCTCGTATAAAATCCGCTCGTGGGCAATATGTTGCTCGACTAACCATAATCCCCCTGGATGCTCGGCGACGATATAGGTTTGGCGGATTTGGGCAACTGCCTTGAGTTCTAGGGGCGTGGGGGCATTGTTTTTGGGGGAAACTTGATAGGAACCCGACTTTTCCGAGGCTTTAAGCAGTTGACCGACGCGCTCTTGGTGGACGGCTTGAGGCAGGGTAATATCACTGAGTTTCAGAGCATCAGAAATGGCTTGCTGCACGGCTTCTTGGAGCGGTTTGAGGGGGTGCAGATAGATTTGAGATTTAGCGGGATGACGGTTCCAGTCGATGCGATCGCAGGATAGGTGCAAATGGAGAAAGAACACGGGGTAGCGTTTGTTGGGTACGGTGCGACTCATGGCGGCGATCGCCGTATTTTCCAGTTCCGGACATTGCACCAAACGCCCATTGACGGCAATTTTAACCCAATCGGGTTTACCGCGATGACAGCGATCGGGTAAGCCTAAGACTAATTCTAAGTTATCTGATTCTGGGTTCAATCCCTCCTGCTCTAGGGCAAGTTGCCGAAAGCAGAGATCGTTCACCTGTACATCCCGCAGCAGTTGGGGCAGAATGGATTGGGCATTCTTTCCTGGACTAATGGTAAACCAGGGGCGCGAGTCTTGGCTGACTTTCCAGGTAATGTCGGGATGACAGAGGGCGATATCTTGAATTAGGGTTTGAATGGCTCGCAGTTGTTGAGGAGGGGAGGGAAACCCTTGACGACGCAGTGCCCAAGTTTCAAACAGATGGGAAACTTCTACGATTGTACCCGAGGCGATCGCCACGGCATCAATGATATCCGCTTCCCCCAAAGCATTATACTTTACTCGCCATCCTTCTCCTGCACTTCCCCGACTCCAGATTTCCAGTTGCGAAAGTTGGGCTAAACTATGGAGAGCTTCGCCGCGAAAGCCTAAACTGGTAATGCGATCCAGGTCAGTAATCGTATGAATTTTACTGGTTGTATGCGATCGCGCGGCTTGAATTAAATCTTCTCGATTCATTCCCTCACCATTATCAGCCACTCTGACGCGCCATTGTTGCGGCCAAATCTCGATTTCCAGCCGCGTCGCCCCCGCATCAAGGGCATTTTCCACTAATTCTCGAACCACGGCGGCGATCGAGTCAATCACCTCACCCGCAGCGATCCGATGTACCACATCTGGCGGTAAGGATTGGATGGTAGAGACAGGAGAATCGATAATGGATCGGGAAATCTAAACACCTTCCCTATTTTCGCATATGGCGCTACAGGCTGGAATCAAGGGTGAGGCGATCGCTCGTTCTTATAGAGTTTAATCCCTAGGCTTCTAGCGTGTGTAGGATAGATGGTAAACTGCTGAGGCACAGAAAGAGACAGGGAGAATAGGCAATAGAGTCTTATCCTCCCATTCCCCCACTCCCCCAAACCCAACCATGCTTACCGTTGCCATCCCCAAAGGGGCATTACTCAAAGAAACGATTCAACTGCTCCAGCAAGTGGGCCTCGATTTTAGTGCCTTTCTGGACTCCAGTAACCGTCAACTGCAAATTGTCGATCCGACGGGAACGATGAAAGGGCTATTGGTTCGTGCCCAAGATGTGCCTGTTTATGTCGAATATGGGCAAGCCCAATTGGGCATTGTGGGCTATGATGTGCTGCGCGAAAAGAAATCAGCCGTTGCCCAACTTGCCGATCTCGGTTTTGGCTATTGCCGCATGTCTGTGGCAGTGAAACAGTCGAGTCCCTATCAAGATGTACTCGATTTACCTGCCCATTGCCGAGTTGCGTCTAAATCGGTTAATTGTGCCAAGGAATATTTCCATGGCTTAGACTTACCTGTAGAGATCATCCCGTTATATGGTTCAGTAGAACTGGGCCCGATTACTGATATGTCAGAGGCAATCGTCGATTTAGTCTCTACGGGCAAAACTTTAAAGGAAAACGGGTTAGTGGAAATTAAGAAGTTATTTGATAGTACGGCTTATCTAATTGCCCATCCCCTTAGTTATCGCCTGAATGTAGAAGATATCGATCGTTGGATGACCCAATTACGGGGTACGGCAATGAATACTTATAATTAAACGATTCTAATTAAGCGATTCGGGGTGCGGGTTGATAAAGGTGATGGCTTGATCTGCTGATGGGTTGCAGAACTTGCCCCCACATCAACTCCCCAGTCAATTGCTGATCAGAGGGAATCGTCTGGAGAACAAAAGGCATCGCACAGTGCCGAAATTCTGTATCCTAAGCATAGGAGAACTAGTCTAAGTGTCCATTGGCGCTCATTGGCATAGCTTCTCATATATTTGTGCCCGATTGAAAGTCTTAAGGTTTAAAAGGTCAACCCGTATGATGGCAACAGGTGAGTCCAAATCCCAAATTAATCTATTGACCATGTTCCGCTTGGGACTCTTTCAAATGGGTTTAGGGATTATGTCCCTGCTCACGTTGGGTGTGATTAATCGGGTGATGATTGATGAGCTGAAAGTGCCCGCTTTGATTGCATCAGGGGCGATCGCCGCCCATCAGTTTGTTTCTCCTGCACGCATCTGGTTTGGCCAACTTTCGGATGCGAAACCGATCGCCGGTTACCATCGCACGGGCTATGTTTGGATGGGCACTCTACTGTTTACCACGACTTCATTTATTGCCCTGCAAGTGGTTTGGCAACTGGGCAATAGTGCCGCTACCCTGGGATGGACTCTCCCTACCTATACCTGGGCGGCTTTGTTGGCGCTCGTCTTTGTTTTCTATGGATTAGCCTTAAGTGCCAGTTCTACGCCGTTTGCGGCACTCTTATTTGATGTTTCTGATGACCGGAATCGATCGAAATTAGTCAGTATTGTCTGGTCTATGTTAATGGTGGGGATTGTCGTTGGGGCGATCATTAGTAGTAGTTTATTAAAACAGTTAGGCTTAGATGCTCCTCCGGAAGACCTGCAAGCATCGATTAATCGTCTGTTTATTATTGTGCCAGCTTTGGTGTGCTTTCTGACCGTTGTCGGAACGATAGGAATCGAGAAAAAATACTCGCTTTATGGCGATCGCTCCAGCGCCGCGAACCGAGAAGATCAAATTACCTTGGGCAATGCCTTAAAAATCCTGACTGCCAGTCGCCAAACCGGGATTTTCTTCACCTTTCTCCTGTTCATGAGCATTAGCTTGTTTATGCAAGATCCCGTCTTGGAACCCTACGGCGGGGAAGTCTTCCAGATGCCCATCTCAGAAACCGCTCGACTCAATGCCTTTTTTGGTATGGGAACTTTGATTGGTATTGCTTCAACCGGTTTTTTAATTACCCCTCACTTAGGCAAACAACGCACCTGTTTTAGCGGCTGTGTGGCAACAGCATTTTGTTCGGGATTCCTCTTATTTTCTGGGTTTACTGGCAATCCTCAAGCCCTAATGTTGAGCCTATTTCTATTTGGCTTAAGCTCTGGAGTCTTAACAGCCGGAGCAGTCGGTTTAATGCTCGATTTAACTGCTGCGGAAACTGCCGGAACGTTTATTGGCGCTTGGGGGTTAGCCCAGGCAATGGCACGAGGAGGCGCAACTGTGTTAGGAGGAGCCGTGCTAGATCTAGGAAAAGTCCTGTTTTCTGAGCCAGTCTTGTCCTACGGTTTGGTGTTTGTAGTGCAGGCAGGGGGCTTGATTTCCGCCACCTGGCTCTTGAATCGGGTGAATATTCGCGAGTTCCAGGAAAATACAAAGGAGGCGATCGCTCTAGTCATGGAAGGAGATTTAGACGGATAGTAGCGCTCAAAACATCATTGTAAGTTGTATTAACCATAGCAATTGTTGGATTGAATACGCTAGTCTTGCAACGCTCAAGTCCCGTTTCAGGTTAGGAAACTCTCAAAAATGCCCAATAAGTTTTGGTCGGATGTCAATAGCTTTGCCAAGGTTATTCCTGGTTATGCTAAAGTCGAAGGCATGGTAGATGAGCATCTACGTGCCCATGTTCAGCCCATACGCGGTTCCATATTTGACGAAGAGATGGTCATGACATCGAATACCTATCAACTCCCTTTAACGTTTGAACAAATAGTCATTTTAGTTCAACAACTGAAGGACGAGAAGATTTCTTGAGAGTTGTCAAATCCCATAGTCACTTTGTCAAGGTGGAATCTCAAGTTGAAATTTGTCGAGATGTCGATGACAATAAATTTTTAGAATTAGCGATTGATTCTAGCACCGTATTTCTGATTACTGGAGATCGAGATTTATTATCCTTAAAAGCTCAGATTGAATATCAAGAAATAATTGTTACTCCTAGAGATTTTTTGGAGATGATGGCGATGAGGGGCCGAAAAATGTACCCATACAGAGCTACGCGCTGCTATGAGGTGCATTGTTGATCATAGATGTGAGTTGTCATTGCGACCGCAGG